>NZ_BAAAIF010000038.1:0-96446 GCF_039525925.1 Streptomyces javensis
AAACGCTCGGCTGGGAAACCCCAGCCGAGCGCCTGCATAAACTGCTCGCAGCCTGATCAACACAACCACGTGTTGCGACGACTCCTAGAAACCGCCCGAGGGTGCCGCGCCCCTCGCCGTTCGCTGGTACCGCGCCCTTTGTGGGCACCGAGCCCTTTGCGGGCACCGCGCCCTTTGCGGGCACCGCGCCGTTCATGAGCAGCCGCGCCGCTCACGGGCAGCCGCGCCGCTCACGGGCACAGGCACCGCTCACGCACTTCGGGTCCGCCCGCACACGGGCCGCCCCGCTCCCGGCGCGCGGTACGGCCCGCCGGGGCCCGGCATGGCCCGATGCGACGGCCACCCCGCTCCCGGCGCCCGGCAGGGCCCCTCGCCGCGTTGCCGGAGCGGCCCGACGAAGGCGGCCACCGGACGACGGACGGCCACGGCGAACGATTCAGTGGCCGCTGCCGTTGCGCCGGGCGCGCATCTGGCGGAGGGCGAGGCGGGCGCCGTCGTGGCCGCGGTCGGCCGCCCGCTGGAAGTGCCGCTCGGCCTCGCCCAGCTCGCCATGGTCCAGGTGGACGGTGCCGAGCACCACCATGGCCGAGAGATCACCCGTCGCGGCGGCCTTACCGAGCCAGTGGACGGCCTCGGCGTACGCACCGCGCTGCCCCAGTCCGATGCCGTAGACGGTCATCCCCCGCGGATCACCGGACTCGGCCGCCTTACGGGCGAGCGATTCGGGAATCGGCCGCCCCTCGTCGTACGCCGCCCTCACCATGGCCCTCAGCCCGGGATCCAGCGAGCGCGCCCCGCGTCTCCCCCGGCGGCCGCGCCATCGCGCCCATAACCCACCCATATCCGCCCCCTCCGCCCCCTGAGCGTCATTTTCCCGTCTGCTCCCACCGCATGGAACGGCGAGTACGCGGCGGAATACGGACCGCCGCGCTCCGCCGCCCGGGGCCGATGCGGCGCCGTCCGGCCCCGGGGTGCTCCTCCCTCCACCACGGCTCCGCCGCGTACGCACGGCCCGGCGCGCGCTCTCGATCAAGAGAGGTTAGGCTTACCTTCGTGAGCACGTGCGCGACCGCCTCCCGCGACCTGTCCGAGCCGCTCGCCGGGACGGCGGCCACCGCCTCCACCTGGCTGCTGGTGGAACAGCCCGGGCCCTGGGGCACCGAGGCCCTCACCGCCAGCCGGCTCGACCCGGCCGTAGGGCGCGTCCTGGAGCGCGCCGCCGAGGGCACCGGCGTACGGGTCGCGCTGATCCGCCGCCCCGGCCGCCACGCCGATCTGCACACCGGCGCCCGGCACCGGGTGTTCGTGGCCCACACCCGGCCCGGCCGCTCCTGGATCCGCACCACCGCCCTGGACGACCCGGCACGGCTGCTCGGCCTGGATCTCGCCGCGCTGGGCGCGGGCGACCCCGGCGGGCTCACCCTGCGGCCCCACGAGTCCCACCAACCCCATGAGCCCTATGGGCCCCATGAGTCCCACGACCCCGCCGCTGACCCCGCCGCCTGGGAGGAGTACACCGGCGATCCGCTGGTGCTGGTGTGCACCAACGGCAAGCGCGACCGCTGCTGCGCCCTCCTCGGCCGCCCGCTGGCCGGTGAGCTGGCCGCCTCCGGGGTCCACAGCACCTGGGAGATCACCCATATCGGCGGCCATCGCTTCTCCCCCACCCTCGTCGTGCTGCCGTATGGCTACACCTACGGCCGTGCCACCGCGCAGGGCGTCAAGGACGTCATCGAGGCGCTGCGGCACGGCCGGGTGGTCACCGACGGCTGCCGCGGCCGCTCCGCCTGGGAGCGCCCGGGCCAGGCGGCGGAGCTGGCCGTCCGCGAGCTGACCGGCGAGGACGGGGCCGACGCGCTGACCGTCGTACGGACCGAGGGCGAGGCCCCGGTCTGGTCCGTGACCGTCGCGCACCGCGACGGCCGGGCCTGGCGGGTGAGCGTCGCACAGCTCGCCGCGGCGCCGCCGCGGCCGGAGAGCTGCGGCCTCCCCCTGGGCTCCCCGGCCCGGATGGAGGTCGTCGGGATCCGGACCGCCCGGCGGCCCGCGGACGGCGTACGGGCGATGGCCGCCGGGCGCCTCTGACGCCTCGGGCGACGCTCTCGTGAGCCCGCACCCACCCCCGTAGCGCCCCGGGGCCGCCACTCCCGGCCCCGTCCCCCAGACCCGCCCTTGGTTACCCTTCGTTGCCATGAGCGCCGCGATACCGCCGGGGCCGGCAGCCACGGCCACAAGGTGGCGCATCGGCTGGCCCCGACGCGTCTTCTCCCAGGTCCTGCTGATGCAGCTGGCCATCGCCACGGGTGTCACCGTGCTCGCGACCGGTCTCTTCCTCGCGCCGCTCAGCGACCACCTCGACGACCAGGCCATGCGCCGTGCCCTCGCCATCGCCCAGACCACGGCCGCCGAGCCCCGGATGGCCGACGCGCTCCAGCACACCCGGCCCACCCCCGGCGGGCCGGTGCAGACCGAGGCGGAGCGCATCCGCCGGGCGACCGGCGCCGAATATGTCGTGATCATGGACCGGCGCGGGGTGCGCTGGTCGCACACCTCCCCGGGCGAGATCGGGAAGCATGTCTCCACCGACCCCACCGAGGCCCTCGAGGGCCGGGAGGTCATGGAGATCGACGACGGCACCCTCGGCCGGTCGGCCCGCGGCAAGGTGCCCCTGCGCGCCGGGGACGGCCATATCGTGGGCGCCGTCTCCGTGGGCATCTCCTACGAGAGCGTGCGCGCCCGGCTCGTCGCCGCGGTCCCGGAGATGCTCGCCTACGCGGGCGGCGCGCTCGCGGTCGGCGCCCTGGCCGCGTATGTGGTCTCCCGCCGGCTCCAGCGGCGCACCCATGACCTGGCCTTCTCCGATATCTCGGCACTGCTGGCCGAACGCGACGCGATGCTGCACGGCATCCGGGAGGGCGTCGTCGCCCTTGACGCCCACGGCCGCATCCGCCTGGTCAACGACGAGGCCCAGCGGCTGCTCGACCTGCACCCCGAGGACACCGGACAGCCCCTGGAGGCGGTGCTGGCCCCGGGCCGTACGACCGATGTGCTGTCCGGGCGGGTCACCGGCGCCGATCTGCTGGCCGTCAGCGGCGGCCGGGTGCTGGTCGCCAACCGGATGCCGACGGACGACGGCGGCGCGGTGGTCACCCTGCGTGACCGCACCGAGCTGGAGCGGCTGGGCCGCGAGCTGGACGGCACCCGGGGCCTGATCGACGCCCTGCGGGCCCAGGACCATGAGCACGCCAACCGGATGCACACCCTCCTCGGCCTGATCGAACTCGAACTGCACGACGAGGCGATGGAGTTCATCACCGAGGCGATCGGGGTGCACCGGGCCACCGCGGAGCAGGTCACCGAGCGGGTGCACGATCCGCTGCTGGCCTCCCTGCTGGTCGGCAAGGCCACGGTCGCCACCGAACGCGGCGTCTCGCTGTCCGTCGCCGAGGACAGCCTGCTGCCCAACCGGCTGGTGGACCCGCCCGGAGTGGTGACGATCGTCGGCAACCTCATCGACAACGCCCTGGACGCGGCGGTCGGTTCGGCGGAGCCGCGGGTCGAGGTGGAGCTGTGCGCCGACGACCGTACGGTGCTGCTGCGGGTCTCCGACACCGGCCCCGGGATCCCCGCCGACCGGCGCGACGTGGTCTTCACCGAGGGCTGGTCGACCAAGGAACCGCCCGCGCACGGCAAGCGCGGCATAGGGCTCGCGCTGGTCCGCCGCCTCGCCGAACGCCAGGGCGGCAGCGTCCGCGTGTCCGACCGCGAGGGCGGGGGCGCGGAGTTCACCGTCGTCCTCCCCGAGGCGCTGGCCGAACAGCCGGCCGGGGCGCCGCTGACCGCGACAGGAGAGCCACGATGACCCTTGGAACCGGACCGGGCGGGCCCTTGGAGGTGCTGGTCGTGGACGACGACGTCCGGGTGGCCCGGGTCAACGCCGCGTACGTCGGCAAGGTGGCCGGATTCCGCGTCGCCGGGCAGGCGCACACCGCCGCCGAGGCGCTGGCCTTCCTGGAGGACACCCAGGGCGCCCACGTCGACCTGGTACTGCTCGACCACTATCTGCCGGACGAGACGGGGCTGTCGCTGGTGCGGCGGCTGCGGCAGCTCGGCCATCACACCGACATCATCATGGTGACCGCGGCCCGCGACATCGCGACCGTCCAGGCGGCCATGCGCCATGGCGCGCTCCAGTACCTGGTCAAGCCCTTCACCTTCGCGGGGCTGCGGGCCAAGTTGGAGGGGTACGCGGCGCTGCGCCGCGCCCTGGAGGGCGACGGCGAGGCCGGACAGGACCAGGTGGACCGGATCTTCGGCGCCCTGGGCGGCGCCTCGGCCGGCCCCGCGGAGCTGCCCAAGGGCCACTCGGCGCTCACCGCCGATCTCGTACGGGAGGTGCTGCGGGGCGCGGAGGGCCCGCTGTCGGCGCAGGAGGTGGCCGAGCGCTCCTCGCTCAGCAGACAGACCGCACAGCGCTATCTGAAGCTGCTGGAGCGCACGGGCCGGGTGCGGCTCAGCCTGAAATACGGGGAGACCGGCCGCCCCGAGCACCGCTACGACTGGGTCTGAACCCGTCCCCGCCTCAGGCCGCGCCCGCCCCGGTGAGCGCCCGCACCTCCGTCTCGGCGTGCTTGGCGGCATGGCCGGGGACATCCGCGGGGGCGGGTGAGGTGACCGTTCCGAGCCAGCCCGCGAGGAACCCGAGGGGCACCGAGACCAGCCCCGGGTTCTGGAGCGGGAAGAGGTGGAAGTCCACCCCGGAGAAGATCGCGTCCGGGCCGCCGGAGACCACCGGGGACAGCACCACCAGCACCACCGCCGGAAGCAGCCCTCCATAGACCGACCAGACCGCGCCGCGCGCGGTGAACCGCCGCCAGAACAGCGAGTACAGCAGGACCGGAAGGTTCGCCGACGCGGCGGCGGCGAACGCGAGCCCCACCAGGAACGCCACATTGAGGTCCTCGGCGAGCAGCCCCAGCCCGATCGCGGCCGCCCCGATCCCCACCGCAGCGATCCGGGCGACCAGCACCTCGCCGCGCGGGGTGCGGCCCGCCCGCCTGCTCAGCGAGGCGTAGAGGTCATGGGCGACGGAGGCCGAGGAGGCGAGGGTGATCCCGGCGACGACGGCCAGGATGGTGGCGAAGGCGATCGCCGCGACGACCGCGAACAGCACCGTGCCCCCGGTCGATCCGGCGCCGCCCCCGAGGTCGAGCGCGAGCAGCGGAACGGCCGTGTTCCCGGCCGCGTTGGAGGTCCGTACGGCATCGGTGCCCAGCACGGCGGCCGCGCCGAAGCCGAGCACGATCGTCATCAGGTAGAAGCCGCCGATCAGCCAGATCGACCAGATCACCGAGCGGCGGGCGGCCCGGGCGGTGGGCACGGTGTAGAAGCGCGAGAGGATGTGCGGCAGCCCGGCGGTGCCCAGCACCAGGGCGAGGCCGAGGCTCACGAAGTCCAGCCGGGCGGTCCAGCCGCCGCCGTACTTGAGCCCCGGGGCCAGGAAGTCCACACCGTGGCCGCTGTTGCGCGCGGCGGTACTGAGCAGGGTGTCGAGATCGCCGCGGAAGCGGACGAGGACCAGGGCGGTCAGCGCGATCGCCCCGCCCATCAGCAGCACGGCCTTCACGATCTGGATCCAGGTCGTGGCGCGCATCCCGCCGAGCGCCACGAAGACCACCATCAGGGTGCCCACGCCGATCACCGTCCAGGCGCGGGCGCGGCCGCCCGTCTCCCCGAGCAGCAGGGCGACCAGGCTGCCCGCGCCGACCATCTGGGCCACGAGATAGAGCACACAGACCGTGACCGAGGAGATGCCCGCGGCGATCCGGACCCGGCGCTCCCGCATCCGCGCGGCCAGCACATCGGCCAGGGTGAACCGGCCGCAGTTGCGGACCAGTTCGGCCACCAGCAGCAGGACCACCAGCCAGGCCACGAAGAAGCCCACGCAGTACAGCACCCCGTCATAGCCGAAGAGCGCGATCAGGCCGGAGATCCCGAGGAAGGACGCGGCGGACATGTAGTCACCGGCGATGGCGAAGCCGTTCTCCATCGGGGAGAACAGCCGCCCGCCCGCGTAGAACTCCTCCGGCGAGCCGTGCCGCCGGCGCCCCGCCCAGGTGGTGATGGCCAGGGTGGCCGCCACGAAGACGCCGAAGAGCAGCAGCGCCAGGCTCCGCTGATCGCCGGTCACCGCCCGTGCCCCCGCATCATCTCCTGCGTCACCCAGCGGAGTTCGAGCGCGACGCGGTCCCGGCGCAGCCGTGCGTGCCGGGCGTACGCCCAGGTCAGCAGGAAGGTGGTGGCGAACTGCGCGAGCCCCGCGACCATCGCCACATTGAGCGTGCCCACGACCGGACGGGCCATCAGCCGGGGTGCGGCGGTGGCCGCGACGACATACCCGAGGTACCAGATGAGGAACGCGGCGGCCGCGGGGAACACGAACCGGCGATAGCGGCGGCGCACCTCCTGGAAGGCGGCGCTGCCGTGCACCTCCGTGTAGACCGCCTGGGCGGCGGGCGGACGCGCGCGCCCGGGTTCGGCCTCCGTGTCGTCCACTTCACCCCAGCCGGACGCGAGCGCGTCGTACCACGGGTCCTCCAGCCGCGCCGCTCCCGTGTCGCGCGCGTTGTGCATGTCCACCCCGAACACTCCTTGTTCACTGCGGCATTCGCCGCGTGACCAAGGATGGGCGGATCAGAAAGATCCGGAGCCCTTCAATACCGGACCTTCACCCCATCAGGTGACTCAGGTGATGAACGGTCCGGAAACGGCACTACAGAAGCGGACAGAGCGGAAAACGCCGAGCGGGGTCCCCCGGGTGGGAGACCCCGCCGGACCGGCCCTGCCGAGGGGCCGGGCGTCAGACGTCGATGCGCGACCGGTCCAGGGTCGCCGCCGAGTTGGTGATGAACTCCTTACGGGGCGCGACCTCATTGCCCATGAGCAGGTCGAAGGCGCGCTCGGCGGCCTCCAGATCGCTGATGTTGATGCGCCGCAGGGTGCGGTGGCGCGGGTCCATCGTGGTCTCCGCGAGCTGGTCGGCGTCCATCTCACCGAGACCCTTGTAGCGCTGGATGCCCTCCTTGTAGCGGATCTCCCGGCGCTGGAGGTCCAGCAGGGTCTCCTGGAGCTCCTGGTCGGAGTAGGTGTAGAGGTACTTGCTCTGGCCCCGCTTGGGGTTCACCAGCTCCACCCGGTGCAGCGGCGGCACCGCCGAGAAGACCCGCCCCTGCTCGACCATCGGCCGCATATAGCGCTGGAAGAGGGTCAGCAGCAGACACCGGATGTGGGCGCCGTCGACATCGGCATCGGCGAGGAAGATCACCTTGCCGTAGCGCGCCTGGTCGATGTCGAAGGTCCGGCCCGACCCGGCCCCTATCACCTGGATGATCGCGCCGCACTCGGCGTTCTTGAGCATGTCGGAGACCGACGACTTCTGCACATTGAGGATCTTGCCCCGGATCGGCAGCAGCGCCTGGAACTCGGAGTTCCGGGCCAGCTTGGCCGTGCCCAGCGCCGAGTCCCCCTCGACGATGAACAGCTCGCTGCGGCCCACGTCGTCGCTGCGGCAGTCGGCCAGCTTGGCGGGCAGCGAGGAGGACTCCAGCGCGGTCTTACGGCGCTGCGCCTCCTTGTGCTGACGGGCCGCGATGCGCGTACGGGCCGCGGCCACGACCTTCTCCAGGACGGCGCGGGCCTGCTGCTTGGCGTCCCGCTTGGAGGAGGTCAGGAACGCCTTGAGCTCCTTGGAGACCACATTGGCCACGATGCGGGAGGCCGCCGAGGTGCCCAGCACCTCCTTGGTCTGGCCCTCGAACTGCGGCTCCGCCAGCCTTACGGTCACCACCGCCGTCAGGCCCTCCATGGCGTCGTCCTTGACGACGTCGTCCTCGGCGACCCGCAGCAGCTTGGTGGCGCGCAGGGCCTCGTTCACCGTCCTGGCGATCGAGCGCTCGAAGCCGGAGACATGGGTGCCGCCCTTGGGGGTGGCGATGATGTTGACGAAGGACTTGATCGTCGCGTCGTAGCCGGTGCCCCAGCGCAGCGCGATGTCGACGCCCATCTCGCGGGTGACCTCGGTCGGGGTCATGTGGCCGCGGTCGTCGAGGACCGGCACGGTCTCCTTGAAGGTGCCCTGCCCGGACAGCCTCAGCACATCGCAGACGGCCTTGTCCTGGGCGAGGTACTCGCAGAACTCACTGATCCCCCCGTCGTAGCGGAAGGTCTCCTCGACCGGCCCCTCCCGCCCCTCCAGATTCCGCTCGTCCCGGACCACCAGGGTGAGCCCCGGCACCAGGAACGCGGTCTGCCGGGCGCGAGCGTACAGCGTCTCCACGGAGAGCTTGGCGTCCTTGAGGAAGATCTGGCGGTCCGCCCAGTAGCGGATGCGGGTGCCGGTGCGGGTCTTGGGGACCCTCTTGCCCTTGAGGATGCCGCTGGACGGGTCGAACGGGGCGTCCGGCCCGGATTCGGTGAAGATCCCGGGGACGCCGCGGCGGAAGCTGATCGTGTGGGTCTTGCCGTGGAGGTCCACCTCCACGTCGAGACGGGCGGACAGCGCGTTCACCACGGAGGCGCCGACGCCGTGCAGACCGCCGGAGGCCGCGTACGCGCCGCCGCCGAACTTTCCGCCGGCGTGCAGCTTGGTCATCACGACCTCGACGCCGGACAGCCCCGTCTTGGGCTCGACGTCCACCGGGATCCCCCGGCCGTTGTCCCGCACCTCCACGGATCCGTCGTCGTGGAGGATCACCTCGATGTGATCACAGAAGCCGCCCAGGGCCTCGTCCACCGAGTTGTCGATGATCTCCCAGAGGCAGTGCATGAGACCACGGCTGTCGGTGGAGCCGATGTACATGCCGGGGCGCTTGCGCACCGCCTCGAGCCCCTCGAGGACGAGAAGGTGCCGCGCGGTGTAGTTACCGCCGCCCCGGTCTGCTCCGGTCAGCAGCGCAGTGGACGGCACGGACGTGTCGGCGGTCACGCGGTTCGCTCCTCGCTGAATTTCTGGTTGGCCCGGCTGTGGGCACGATGGTGGCATGGTCGCCCGACAGAGCGTACCGAGGCCTGATAGAGCCTTTGTGCCGCCACCCGTTGAAACGTCCATGCTAGTCCCACCGGCCACCGTTTCGCTCGTACGTTCGATAGCTCACGGCGGTGCCGCACAGATCACGTTCCCTTTCAGGCATGAACCATTTAGGCTCCGGGCACGTCCTCATTCACAACCGGCAACCCGGCCGGGAGGGCAAACCAGACAATCGACGCGAAGCATCAAAGCTAGGCAATACGGCTCATTCGCCGCCAAACGTCACCATCCGGCCTACTCAGAAGCAACTTTTGGGAAAAAGCCACGAGCGGGAACGATTTCAGGCTGGTTGGATGTTGACCCTGGTACGACAGCTCGTCGAGCTAGAGAAGAGGCGACGTGACTACTGTTCTGACCCCCGCGAGCCCGTTGACGGCCGCTGACCGCTGCGACCGCTGCGGCGCCCAGGCGTACCTGCGCGTCGTGTTGATCAGCGGTGGTGAACTGCTCTTCTGTGCCCACCACGGGCGCAAGTTCGAGCCGGAACTCAAGAAGATCGCCGCGGAAATACAGGACGAGACCGAGCGACTCACGGCCGTTCCGGCGTCCGCGTCCGAAGACGAACGCTGACGCCTCATACCCACGACGACGAGCGACGCCGGCCCAGGGCCGGAAGCCGGGCGGTCTGCCCCCTGAGCGGGGCGGCCGCCCACGCTCGTATCGTGGGTCTTTCCGCGCTTTCGGTACTTTCGACATGACCCAAGGGCCCGCCGGGGCTCGCCCCGGGGTCCCTTCCAGGTCCAGGCCCTGCCACAGGCGCCTTCGGACTTCGTTTCGTATCAGTCATGGGCGGCCACCAGACCCGCCACCGACGAGATCCTCGTGTAGACGCCGGGCCGCCCCGCCACGGCGCATCCACTCCCCCAGGACACCAGGCCCACCAGCCGCCCCCGGACCACCAGAGGCCCTCCGCTGTCCCCCTGGCAGGCGTCCCGGCCCCCGTCCGGCAGTCCCGCGCAGACCATGGAGCGCGGGTCGTAGTCCCCCTCCGCGTTGCCCGGATAGGCGCTCTCACAGACGCTGTCGGCCAGCACCCGGACCGTCGCGGTGCGCAGCGACGAGGCATAGGTGCCATCGCCCTCCGTATCGCCCCAGCCGTACACCGCGGCCCGCTCACCCGGCCGGTACGCCTTGTCGCCGGTGGCCGCCATAGGGATCGTGTAGGCCGCGGGCACCGCGACCCCCAGGGTGAGCACCGCGATGTCCCCGGCCCGGTTGTCGCCCTCGTACGCCGGATTGACCCACACCCGCGCGAGCGGGTACTCCACCCCGTCCTTCTTGCGCAGGTCATTGCGGCCGATGATCACCTTCAGGTCCCGTACCTCCCGCCAGTCCTTGCCGAGCACCCCACGGCTCAGACAGTGGGCCGCCGTGACGACCGTTGTGGGGCCCACCACCGCCCCGCCACAGAACTGGCCCGACCTCTTCTCCCCGAAGAGCGCACGGCTGGCCACAGCCGCCGCCCAGGGCGCCTCGACGGTACGGGCCGGATGCCCGCCGATCACCACCCGGTCGGCCGTCGCCGGGGCGGGCACGGTGAGCACTATCGCGAGTGCGGCGGCCAGCGGCACCGCCAGGGCGATGAGGAGCGAGCGGGGGGACGTGGGCATGCGGCCTCCTGACCATACGGAGCAAGACGCATACTCAGCGTTACCCCCTCTGTCGCGAAGCGCATCCCCAGTGGGCCAAGCGGGGAACAGGACGCCGACGGACTTGGCACCGCACAGCGCGAAGGCCGGGCCCCCTCGGAGGGAGTCCGGCCTTCGCGCTGTACCGCTTCCGCCGTAAGGCGGCTATGCGGCGGCGGTCCGCATCAGTCCAGGTAGTCGCGGAGGACCTGGGAGCGGGAGGGGTGGCGCAGCTTCGACATCGTCTTGGACTCGATCTGACGGATCCGCTCACGCGTCACGCCGTAGACCTTGCCGATCTCGTCGAGGGTCTTCGGCTGACCGTCGGTGAGGCCGAAGCGCATCGAGACCACGCCCGCCTCGCGCTCGCTGAGCGTGTCGAGCACGGAGTGCAGCTGCTCCTGAAGCAGGGTGAAGCTGACCGCGTCGGCCGGGACGACCGCCTCGGAGTCCTCGATGAGGTCACCGAACTCGCTGTCGCCGTCCTCGCCCAGCGGGGTGTGCAGCGAGATCGGCTCACGGCCGTACTTCTGGACCTCGATGACCTTCTCGGGGGTCATGTCGAGCTCCTTGGCCAGCTCCTCCGGGGTGGGCTCACGGCCCAGGTCCTGGAGCATCTGGCGCTGGACGCGCGCCAGCTTGTTGATGACCTCGACCATGTGCACCGGGATACGGATGGTGCGGGCCTGGTCGGCCATGGCGCGGGTGATCGCCTGACGGATCCACCAGGTGGCGTACGTGGAGAACTTGTAGCCCTTGGTGTAGTCGAACTTCTCGACCGCGCGGATCAGACCGAGGTTGCCCTCCTGGATGAGGTCCAGGAAGAGCATGCCGCGGCCCGTGTAGCGCTTGGCCAGCGAGACCACCAGACGGAGGTTGGCCTCCAGGAGGTGGTTCTTGGCGCGGCGGCCGTCCTCGGCGATGATCTCCAGCTCGCGCTTGAGCTTGGGGGCCAGCTTGTCGGAGTTGGCGAGCTTGTCCTCGGCGAACAGACCGGCCTCGATGCGCTTGGCGAGCTCGACCTCCTGCTCGGCGTTGAGCAGCGGGACCTTGCCGATCTGCTTGAGGTAGTCCTTGACCGGGTCGGCAGTGGCACCGGCCGCGGCGACCTGCTGCGCGGGGGCGTCGTCCTCGTCCTCGTCGGAGAGCACGAAGCCCGCATTCTCCGGCTCGGCCTCGGCGCCCTCGGGGCCGGGCTTGCCCGGTGCCTCCTCGATGACGTCCTCGCCCTCGAGGAGCTCGTCGGTGACGTCCTTCTTTGCGGTGGCCTTCTTCGCGACCGTCTTCTTCGCGGCGGCGGTGGTGGCGGTCTTCTTGGCGACCGCCTTCTTGGCCGCGGCCTTCTTGGCGACCGCCTTCTTCGCGGGGGCGCCCATGGCCTCACCGGCCGGGGCGGCGCCCGGGTCCGCGGTGGGGGCGGCCGGGGCGGCGGGGGCCTTCTTGGCGGTGACCGTCTTGGCCGCGACAGTCTTGGTGGCGGTGCGCTTTGCCGGGCTCTTCGCTGCGACGCTCTTACGGGTGCGCTTGGGCGCCTCTGCGGCACTGACCATCAGCGTCACACCCTCCTCGTCGAGGATCTGGTTGAGGCTGCGCAGTACGTTCTTCCACTGGGTTGGCGGAATCTGGTCAGCCTCGAAGGCCCGGCGCACATCGTCGCCGGCGATCTGCCCCTCAGCCTTTCCCCGCTCGATGAGCGCCATGACAGACTCCGACTCGGCGATCTCCGGCGGGAGCGTACGGGATGTGCTGGCCGACACGAACAACCTCTCGGAACGTTGGAAACGGCTTCCGGCTCAGTCCACTGGGGACCGGAGCCGACGACCGCCGGCAGGGATGAACCGACGGCGCGGGCGGAGTGCGGAGGAGTACAGCGTTTTGAGCGACATCCGTATTCCCTCCGCGGCTGCCACCTCTTTAATCATCGCGCTGCCCCAAAGAGCGTTACGCCCAATACTCGTGGCCCGAGTCACACCCCATAACGGTCTTAATGCCCATCCAACGGGACAGAAAACTCCCAGTCGTGCGCTGATGGGAGTCACACGGCGCCGATCGACCAGATCGCGCCGCGCCGCCGAACCCGCGACGCGGGATCCGGCGACGCCCTCTCGTACGCCGTACGGCATCCATCGGCCCGGAACTCGCCGGCTACGGACACCGCCTTGCCGTACGTCGTACGCCGCACGCTCCGGACGCCCGGCGCTCCGGGCGACCGGACGCGCCGCGGATCAGTGCTCGCGCGGCGCGGGCACCCCGACCTCGGCATGATCGAGATCCGGGTGGACGGTCAGCAGCTGGCGCATCGCCGCCTCGGCCGCCGCGGCGTCGCCCTCGCCGACCGCCTCGACGATCCGGCGGTGATGGGCGACCCCCGCCTCGGTGAGGCGGTCGCAGCCGGAGACCGGGGCCCCGGAGACATGGAGCGCGGCGGCGACGATGCCCGCCAGGTGCTCCAGCATCCGATTGCCCCCGACCTGGAGCAGCAGCGCGTGGAACTCGGCGTCGGCCCGGGAGAAGGTGAGGGCGTCACCCTGGGCCAGCGCATGGCTCATGATCTCGACCATGTCGCCGAGCCGCTGCTGCACCTCCTCGCGGCCGTGCCCGGCGGCGAGCCGGGCGGCCAGCGGCTCGATGGTCCAGCGCAGCTCGCACAGCTCACGGCGCTGGTCGTCGCGCTGCGGGCCGAAGGCGCGCCACTCGATGATGTCCGGATCGAGCAGGTTCCAGTCGCTGACCGGGCGGACCCGGGTGCCCACATTGGGGCGGGCGCTGACCAGGCCCTTGGCCTCGAGGACGCGCAGCGATTCCCGTACGACGGTGCGGGAGACCTCGAAGCGCTGACCGATCTCCTCGGGAACGAGCGGACGGTCCGCGCCCAGGTCACCGGAGACGATCATCTGGCCCAGCTGCTGAACGAGTTGGCCGTGCAGCCCGCGGCCCCGGTTGCCGGCCGCGCGCCGGCCCACCCGGCCGATCTCCGCCTCGGCACCGTCCCAGGAGGAGGGGGCGCTGCCGCGGTCGGCGCCGGGGGCTTCGGCGTAGGAGTAGCGGTCAAGCTCGCCCGAACCGGCCAGGCCGGAGTCGGCGGGGCGAGCCGCGGTCATCGTGGTGTGCGCAAGGGTACTCACGCATCCTTTGTCGGCGACGCCTCGGAAGCCCTTGAGGTCTTTGGTGAAAAGCACACGAAAGGGTGATCGCCCATTACCTCATAATTGACGCTCAATCGGACAGAAAGAAGCATCCTTCGGGGAGTTGCGAGCAGCTCGCGCGACGGCTGTACGAATCCGCTCCGGGCCTGATCCACCGGTGGCTTGGAGGCGGGCGCGGGTGCCCGGCGCGGGGCGGGCGCTTACCGGCGGGTGCTCACTGACGGGTGCTACTGGCGAGTGCTCTTGCCGCGCAGACCGGTGAGGGCGTAGGCGCACAGCAGGACGGCCACCGACAACATCAGCGCCTGTCCGACCGGTTGGGACGCGAGCCGCAGCGCGACCGCCAGCCCTCGGTCGATCATGGAGGGCGACCGGTCCAGCGTCGCCGCGCGCAGCCGGTGCGGCAGCATGACCAGCGAACGCAGCGACGGATCCTGCGCCGCGCGCTGGACGACGGGCACCGCGAGGATCGGCACGGCGAGCAGGGTGGCCAGCCCGAGCGCGGTGGAACGGAAGACTCCGGCGGCGAGCAGCCCGGCCCACGACGAGCCGATGGTCAGACCGAATACGCCGACCACCAGCGCGGGCCAGTCGCCCGGCAGCGGCACCGCGTTACCGCCCACGAGCAGCAGGAGCGCCGCGCTGTCGAGCACGATGACGCCGAGCGACAGCAGGACGGCACCGGCCGCGCAGACCGCGAATTTGGCGGCCAGCAGCCCGAGTCGGCGGGGCACCGCGTCCCGGGTCGCGGCCAGTGCCGGAAAGCGGAACTCGTCACCGAAGGCGAGGGCGCCCAGGAGACCGGCCGCGATGGCGACGGGAGGCAGCGGAAGGTCGGCGGGCCAGCCGGTGAGCCGGTGCAGCTCCCCGGTGTCACCGGCGCGGGCGAGCAGAACGGAGGCGAGGAGGGAGGCCACGATGGAGGCGACGCCGATCAGCCAGCCGGTCCGTACGCCCGTGGCGCGGCGCACCTCGTAGCGCATCGGCCAGGCGGGGCCGGGGAAGCGGAGTTTGGGGAGCAGCCGCAGCGGGGGCGCCTCGGGGTCGCGGGCGCGGGCGGCCGCGGGAGTCCCGGGCCCCAGATCGGCGGTCTCCTCGACCAGCCGGTGGACCACGATGCCGTGGCGGTAGGCGGTCTCCCCGACCGATGCGGGGGACAGGCCGTAGACGGAGATGTGGGTGTCGTCGTCCCGCACCACGGAGAACGGGTCGGCGGCCACGGCGACCGGCTCCTCCTCGACCTCGGCCCCGGCCCCGAGGCCGACGCCGCCCCCGGGCCGCGTGTGGGCCGGTTCGGCGCCGGCCGTGTCGGTGTCGGCAGCGGGGGCGGGGATGGCGGCGGGGGCGGGGGCCGATGCGGGAGCGGGGGCAGCCTTGTCCGCCGGATTTGCCGTGTCCGCCTTGTCGCCCGTGCTCGCCTTGTCGTTGGCCGCGTCGTCGTTGGCCACGGCTTTCGCGGTGGCCTTCTTCGCCTCGGCCGCGGCGGAGCCGCGGGTGGCGAACTGGGCCATCCTGACCTTCCGCCAGATCGTCCTCTTCCTGGCCTTGGGGCCGGCGCTCTCAGCCTTGACGACGTCACCCCCGTCGGCCACGTCGGACTGGGCGACGTCGGCGGCCTGGGCAGCCTCGACCTTGGCCGCGAGCTCGGCCGCCACCCGGGCCTCCTCCGCGGCCTGGGCCTCGGCCACCTGCCGGGCGGCCTCGACCTCCTCCTCCAGGACGGCGGCGAGGCGGCCGACGAGCGGCGAGTGGACGACGACACGGGGGCGCAGCCGGGTGCGGGCGAACTCGTCCACCGGCTGATCGGCCACCAGCCGCCCCGATTCCAGGGTGAGCACCTGGTCCGCGAGGCGGATCACACCCTCGGCGTCCTCGGTGGCGACGAGGACGGCGCCGCCCTGGGCGGCGAATTGACGCAGCAGCCCGTACAGCCAGGTCGCCTCCCGGGCCGGCAGGCCCCGCGCGGGCTCGTCGAGGACCAGGGTGTGCGGGTCCCCGAGCAGCGCGGTGGCGATCCCGAGACGACGCTCCGCCCCGGTGGACAGATCACCGAGCCGCTCGTCCGCCAGATCGGTGAGGCCGACCACATCGAGCACGACATCGGCGCGCGCGGCAGCCACCCCGGCCGCGGCACCGAGCATCCTCAGATGCCCCCGCACGGTGCGGCCCGGGTGGCCCGGGACGTCCTCGAGGAGGACGCCGATCTCATGAGCCGGGCGCCGGATGCGGTGCAGGGGGCGGCCCCGGAAGAAGGCGGAGCCATGGCCCCGGTCGAGCTGTAGCAGAAGCCGCAGGGCGGTGGTCTTGCCCGCGCCGGGTCCGCCGAGCAGGGCGGTGACCCGGCCCGCCGGGGCCTCGAAGGTGAGGTCGTCGACAACGGGCGGTTGGTTGCGGCGGGGGGTGCTGGTCAGTCCGGTGGCCTGGATCATGGCTTCTCCCGCGGGGCATGGAACCGCTCGATGGCACGTGGGGACTGGTGACGTACCGGAGAACGTTAACCCGCTATGTCCTATTTCGTCAGGACATAGCACTCCCGGGGAGTCGTCGTGTCATGGCCCGTCACACCTCAGGACGAAGCATGGGCGGATTGAGCAGCGTCGCCCCTCCGGCCCGGAACAGCTGGGCGGGACGGCCGCCCTGACGGGTCGTCGTACCGCCGGTGGGCACCAGGAAGCCCGGGGTGCCGGTGACCTTGCGGTGGAAGTTCCGCGGGTCCAGGGCCACGCCCCACACCGCCTCGTACACCCGGCGCAGCTCACCGACCGTGAACTCCTGCGGGCAGAAGGCGGTGGCCAGCGAGGAGTACTCGATCTTGGAGCGGGCTCGCTCGACCCCGTCCGCGAGGATGCGGGCATGGTCGAAGGCGAGCGGGGCGGCCAGATCACCGTCACGCCCGAAGGCCCCCTCCTGGTCGAGCAGCGACTCGACCGGCGCCCATCGCACGCTGTGCGCGTCGCCCCCGGCCCGGGGCGCGGGCAGATCGGGCGCCAGCGCGAGATGCGCCACGCTGACCACGCGCATCCGGGGGTCCCGCTTCGGATCGCCGTACGTGGCGAGCTGCTCGAGGTGGGCCGCGTTCGGCGGGACCGGAAGCGTGGGGTCATGGGCGAGCAGCCCGGTTTCCTCGGCCAACTCCCTGGCAGCGGCGACGGCGAGATCCTCATCGGGCCGCACGAAACCGCCGGGCAGCGCCCACCGACCCTTGAAGGGCGGCTCCCCGCGGCGAACGGCCAGCGCACACAGCGAATGCCGCCGCACGGTGAGCACGACCAGATCAACGGTGACGGCGAATGCCGGAAAAGCCGACGGGTCGTAGGGCATGACGCGATCATAGTCGTCTGCCTGACGATAATCAGGCCCTTGAGCATGATCACCGATGTTCGTGAAATCGCTCTCTCAAGCGCTCGCCTGCACGATTCCCACACTCCTTTCCGATTCCCCCGGCCCGCCCCACGCGGGCGAACCACCACCACTAACCACCGTCCACCCCGGACCGCCACGCCTCGGCCCACCTCCCTCGCCGCCCCCTGTCCACCCCGGCCGCCCCGGGCCTCAGCACGCCTCCTGCCGCGACCGACCGCCCCTGGCCGCCGTGTCTCAGGCAACGAGCCCCCAGCGGATCGGCATCCGCGAGCTGGAGGACCCCGCGAGCCGTTCGCTGTCTGCCTCCGGCCACCTGGCCTCGGCCCACCCGCCGACCGCCGCCGCCAGCGGCTCAGCTGCCGAACTCGCCAGCGGATCAGGATCCCCGATGGGAGAGCCGCTCGCAGACCGTCCACTGTCCGCCCGCGACGGCCGCGCCCCGGCCAACCTGCCCGCCACGCCTGGCCTCGCCCCAGGGCCTCGCCCCAGGGCTTCGCCGACCCGTCCGGGTCAGCGGCGGCTGCGCGTGCCCCGGCCGCCGGTGCGGCGTCGGGTGCGTGGCCGCCCTTCCGGGCGGCGCCTGCCACCCGGGGCGCTCGTCCCTGCCGGACCGCTCCTGCCACCCGGGCCCGCCGTCCCGCTTCGCCGCTCCCGCGCCGACTGCCGCTCCGTCTGGCCTTCCGCCTCCCCCGAATCCTCCGACTCTCCCGAATCCTCCAACTCTCCCGATTCCCCCCACTCCTCCGCCTCTGCGACTTCACCGCAGTCGGCCGAAACGGCGGGCTCAGCCGACTCGACCGGTCCGGCCATTTCCATGGCCGTTTCGGCCGGGGCTCCGGCCACCCCCAGCCGCTCCGCGGCAGCCAAGTCGCCGAGTCGCTCCAGCTCCGCGTGCACCGCGGCGTGCACAGCACGGTCGGCGCGGTCGGCCGGGCCGGAGCGCTCGGAGTCCTCCCGACGCAGGCATTGACGCAGCAGCTTCGGATGGACCCCCTCATTGCACGCCTGGTGCAACAACCTCGCGAAGAGGTAGTCAGGATCGACCCGCAGGGCACGGCCGAGCGCCACCCGTGCCATGAGCTCATCCCCCGCCGACCAGGCGACCCACCCCGCCAGGGTGAGCGGCGCCGCCGCATGCTCCCCGTAGGAGCCGACACAGCGACGGGCCAGCGCGCGCCACAGCCGCAGCGCCGCGTCGGCGTCCGCGTCCTCCATCCATCCGGCCACCCGATCCCGGGTCCGCCGGTCCTGCAACCCGATGATCACCGCCGCCGCCTCCTGGTCGTCGAGCAGACCGTCATCGCGGAGATCGGCAGCGCAGGCGTCGGCCACCGGTGGCGCGGCCTGGAACGTGTCCAGCATCCGGCCCACCAGACCAAGGGTTTGCGCACGCACGGTCGCGGAGCCGGCGCCATCCAGAATCCTCGGCACAAGATCGGCTCCGGCCGCGTCCAGCGCCCGCTCCTGAACATCGGCCCGAGGCGCCCCGAGCGGGGCGAGCCTGGCCTCCATCTCCCGCAGCGAGCCGCGCACCTGGACCCCCGCGAACGTCGCCGCCGCGGCCATGACCGAGGTGCCGGGCAGGGCGAGTGGAACACCTTCCGGCGGACAGCAGCGCCGGTCGGGGCAGACATACGACCAGAACCGGCCGCCGGAGATGCACAGCGCCTCGAACACCGGCACCTCCAACCCGCCGCACGCGATGCGCAACCGCTGGGCGAGGGGCCGCAGCCGCTCCATAGCCTCCTGCGCGGACTCGCCCTCGGCCGGCTCCTGGCACAGGAACAGAACGACTCCGTCCGGCCGCACGCCACGCCGCTCACTGCCGCTGATCAGGCATTCGGCAAGCTGATCGCAGACCTCCGGCCACTCCTCCGGGCCCCGGGGAATGCCGAGCCTGAGCCTGCCGCCGAACCGGCCGCGGGCGCCGTGCAGCGCGATCATCACAATGCTGTCGTCCGGCTGGAAGCCCAGGACATAGGGCAGGGCATCGGCGAGCTCGGCCGGGCTGCGGAGGGTGACCTGATCTTCGCCGGGCAGACCGGCAGCTTCGTTGTGTCGAGTCATGACCCGACGGTCCCTCAGCCCCGCCGACCCCGCCACCCCTGTGGATAACGTTATCCACAGGCTGCCGGGGGCGTTGGCGCGATGTCGGCGGGATCGGGTTGCATGGGGGTATGAGCGACGAAAACCTGCGCCTCTCGGCCGACCGCGTCCTGGCCCGCCTCGTCGGGGACACCACCGGCTCCGCCCGGCTCCGGGAGGATCAATGGCGGGCGATCGAGGCGCTGGTCGCCGAGCGCCGCCGGGCGCTGGTCGTCCAGCGCACCGGCTGGGGCAAGTCGGCGGTGTATTTCGTCGCCACCGCGCTGCTGCGCGAGCGCGGCAGCGGTCCCACCGTGATCGTCTCCCCGCTGCTGGCGCTGATGCGCAACCAGGTCGAGGCCGCCGCGCGCGCCGGTATCCAGGCCCGCACGATCAATTCCGCGAACACCGAGGAGTGGGACACCATCCAGGCGGAGGTGGCCGCGGGCGAGGTGGATGTGCTGCTGGTGAGCCCCGAGCGGCTCAACAACCCCGATTTCCGCGACCAGGTGCTGCCCCGGCTCGCCGCCGCCACCGGCCTGTTGGTCGTCGACGAGGCACACTGCATCTCCGACTGGGGCCATGACTTCCGGCCCGACTACCGCAGGCTGCGCACCATGCTCGCCGATCTGCCCCAGGGCGTGCCCGTGCTCGCCACCACCGCGACCGCGAACGCGCGGGTCACCGCCGATGTGGCCGAGCAGCTGGGCACGGGCGAGGGAACCGGGCGGGCGCTGGTGCTGCGCGGCCCGCTGGACCGGGAGAGCCTGCGGCTGGGCGTGCTGCCGCTGCCGGACGCCGCGCATCGGCTCGCCTGGCTCGCCGACCACCTCGATGAGCTGCCGGGCTCCGGGATCATCTACACCCTCACCGTGGCCGCGGCCGAGGAGGTGACCGCGTTCCTGCGGCAGCGCGGCCACACCGTCGCCTCCTACACCGGCAAGACGGAGAACGCGGATCGCCAGCAGGCCGAGGAGGACCTGCTGGCCAACCGGGTCAAGGCGCTGGTGGCCACCTCCGCGCTGGGCATGGGCTTCGACAAGCCGGACCTCGGCTTCGTGGTCCATCTCGGTTCGCCGTCCTCCCCCATCGCCTACTACCAGCAGGTCGGGCGCGCCGGGCGCGGTGTGGAGCACGCCGAGGTGCTGCTCCTGCCCGGTCGCGAGGACGAGGCGATCTGGCGGTATTTCGCCTCGCTCGCCTTCCCGCCCGAGGAGCAGGTGCGCCGCACGCTCGACGTGCTCGCGGCGTCGGACCGGCCGGTGTCGCTGCCCGCGCTCGAGCCCCAGGTCGAGCTGCGGCGGTCGCGTCTGGAGATCATGCTCAAGGTGCTCGACGTGGACGGCGCGGTGCGGCGGGTGCGCGGCGGCTGGACCGCCACCGGGCAGCCCTGGGCGTATGACGCGGAGCGGTATGCGTGGGTGGCGCGCCAGCGGGAGACCGAGCAGCAGGCCATGCGGGAGTACGCCACGACGGCCGACTGCCGGATGGAGTTCCTGCGGAGGCAGTTGGACGACGAGAAGGCGGCGCCCTGCGGCCGCTGTGACAACTGTGCGGGGGCGCGGTTCACCACCGAGGTGTCGGCCGCCTCGCTGGACGCGGCGCGCGGTGAGCTGGGGCGGCCCGGTGTCGAGGTGGAGCCGCGCCGTATGTGGCCGACCGGGCTGCCCGCGGTAGGCGTCGATCTCAAGGGCCGCATTCCAGCGGGTGAGCAGGCCGCTCCGGGCCGGGCCCTGGGCCGTCTGTCCGACATCGGCTGGGGAAACCGGCTGCGGCCGCTGCTGGCCCCGCAGAGCCCGGACGCCCCCGTGCCCGACGATGTGGCCGGTGCGGTGGTGACGGTGCTCGCCGACTGGGCCAAGGGCCCTGGCGGCTGGGCCTCGGGTGCGCCGGACGCCCCGGACCGCCCGGTGGGCGTGGTCACCCTCGCCTCCCGCACCCGCCCACAGTTGATCCAGTCACTTGGCGAACGGATCGCCACGGTCGGCCGGCTGCCGCTGCTCGGGAGCATCGCGTACCACGACGGCGAGATCGACACCCGGGTGCCGCGCACCAACAGCGCCCAGCGGCTGCGGGCGCTGCACGGCGCGCTGACCGTGCCGCCCCCGCTGGCGGCGGCCCTTGCCGAGGCGGGTGGACCGGTGCTGCTGGTGGACGACCTGGCGGACACCGGCTGGACCTTGGCCGTCGCCTCCCGGCTGCTCCGCCGGGCCGGGGCGGCCGGGGTGTTTCCGCTGGTCCTGGCCGTGCAGGGGTAGGGAAGGCCGGGGCCGCGGCGGAGCGCGAACCGGCCAGGAATATAGAACGCACATCCAGGTAAAACGGTCAGTGGTGCCGACTGCGCATTGCCGCACGCGGGCGCTACCGCGAGAATTGTCAGCAGCTCCCCCGCCCCCGGTCCGGCCGTGGTACCGACGGGGCTGTGTCGTGGCCCGCGCCCGTGCCCGACCCTTCGCACGGACCGTGGGCGCAGACGAAGGGAGGACCGTGACCTTCGGCTTCGTTCCGCCACCGTCCGCCGATTCCGCTTCCCGAGCGGGCCGGATACTCCAGCCCGCCGAGTGGGCGGCAGCGGGAATCCCGTTGCTGCGCAATCCGCGCGAGGTGGTCACCGGACTGCACATCCGCCATCTGCCGACGCCCTCGACCGCCGTCGTCGCGGTTCTCGATCCGGAGGAACGGCTCACGGCGAGCGCCTCGTTCGTCCGCCGCAGCGCCGCGGCCGTCGACGGCTGGGACTTCCGGAACGCGCTGCTGGCGCGGTTGCGCCGGGTGATCCCACACGATCTGCGGCGCCGCACACCGATCCGCACCGCCGTGCTGCTCTACTGCCGCGAGGGCGAGAGCCGGTGGACGGAGGAGGACGGCGCCTGGATGTGGGGGCTGCGCGACGCCTGCACCCTGCACGGCCTGCGCTGCGGTGCCTACATCACGCTGACCCACGACGGATGGCGGGTCCTCGGCGAGGGGCGGGGCGGCCGTCGGCCGCACTCCACTTCGCTGCCGACCGAGCTGGGCGTGGCCGTCGAGGGCGACGGCGACGCCAAGGCGCTACCGCGGCCCCACCTCGGAGGGCGGCGCAAGGCGCTGAGCCACTCCGCCGCCGTCTGACCGGTCACGGGCCGCGCGACCACCGGCCGTCCGGGCGCCGGACAGCTCCGCCACATGGGGCAGAGACTGCCGGACACCGGGCGTTCGGGGACGTGCGGCCTCAGGCGCCCGGACCGATGAGGGTGTTGATGCGCTTCGGATCGCCGCAGACGATCAGCAGCGTCCCGGCACGGCCCATCGCCTCGGGCAGCGCGCGGGCCACGGCGTCGTTGGCACCGCCGTTGACGGCGACGACCACGACCGGACGGCCCTTGAGGCGGTCGGCATCCGCGCCGGCGTAGAAGACATCGTCTCCGGCGTCATGCTGCGCCCAATAGGACGCCTCACCGAAGGACAACTCATGTGCCGCCCACGGATGCTGCTCCCCGGTGGTCAGCACCAGGATGTCACCAGGAGCTCGGCCGGAATCCAGCAACAGGTCGACCGCCTCGTCCGCCGCGTCCAGGGCGCCGTCCACCGTGGCGGGGATCAGCTGGATCTGGGGCGTGGCCTTTGTGGCGGTGGGTGCGGCCTTGGCAGCCGAAGCCGCCGGGGCGGTCGGCACGGGCTTCGTCGCATCGCTCGTGGTGCGCTGCGACTGGGCCGACGAGGTTCCGGCGGAGCCACGGTTGGGACCGGGGCTTCCGGGCCGCCGCGGTGCGGGCCGGGGGCCGGGACCAGGGACAGGACGAGGGGTCGGCGCGGTACGGCCTGCGGCCGGTGTCGCGCGGGGACCCGGGACACTCTCGTGAATCTGAGGCTCCTCGGGGATGAGAGGCATGGGCTGATGTCTATCAAACGTCGGTGCGAGTCGCATCGGCGGGTGGCGGTTTTGACCGCTTGGTCTGCTCAGAAGTCGAAGCCGAGTTGGCCTTCGTCCTCCAGCCCGACCGGTTCGGATGTGCTGCGGAACCGCTTCAGGTGCCGCCAGCGGGGCAGCCCGTCCATATAGGCCCAGGACAGCCGGTGGTGGGGCGTGGGCCCCAGTTCCCGCAGGGCGGCGCGGTGCGTGGGGGACGGATATCCGGCGTTGTCCCCGAAGCAGAAGTCCGTGTGCTCGGCTCCCAGTTCGGCCATCATCGCATCCCGGCGGACCTTGGCGATCACCGAGGCAGCGGCGACGGACACACAGGACTGATCGCCCTTGATGACCGTACGAACCGTCCAGGGACCGCCGAGGTAGTCGTACTTCCCGTCCAGGATGACCGCGTCCGGCCGGACCGGCAGCGCGTCCAGCGCACGCGTGGCGGCGAGCCGGAGGGCGGCCGTCATCCCCAGGTCGTCGATCTCCTCGGGAGAGGAGTGACCCAGGGCGTGTGCGGTGACCCACGAGTCCAACTCCAGGGCCAGGGCCGTGCGCTTCTTGGGACTCAGCAGCTTGGAGTCGGTGAGCCCGGTCGGCGGACGGCGCAGACCGGTGACCGCCGCGCAGACCGTCACCGGACCGGCCCATGCCCCGCGCCCGACTTCGTCGATACCGACGACGATCTTGGCTCCCGTCGTGGCTCGGAGCGAGCGCTCGACACTGTGGGTGGGCGGTTCATAGGCCATGGCGAGGACAACCTTACGCCGCTCTTACCTGCGTTCGGAACCCGGATCCCCAGCAGTGATCACCGGCCGCCCCCGGCGGTCGCGACCCCGGTGGATCCAGTGGCCGTTTCCGCCCAACACGACGCGGCGCGCGGCTGGTTCGACGGGTGGGGCAAACCGGACGGCGCACCGCATCACGCCCACGCCAAAGGTCAGTCGGCGCCCCCTGGAACCCACTCCGGCAGCGCCTCGGTGCGGTCCAGCCAGTCGGCTGGTGGCGCACCGGCGGCCTCGGACGCGACCACTCCCCCGACGATGGCACAGGTGGTGTCCACATCTCCGCCGGCCGAGGCCGTCCTCCAGAACGCCTCCTCGAAGGAGCCCAGGTGGCGGGCGGCCGCCCACAGGGCGAACGGCACGGTGTCATGGGCGCTGGTGCGGCGGCCACAGCCGAGCACCGCGGCGACGGTCCCGGCGTCCGCGTAATCGAGCATGTCGCGGGCGCGGCGCAGCCCCGCCTGAACGGCGCTGCGCGGCACCACCTCGACCACCCGGTCCAGCAGTTCCCCGGGCCCGCCGTGGCCCGCCGGATCGGCCACCAGCGCCGCGGCCGCGGCCACCGCCATGGCGCCCGCCACCGCCTCGCGGTGCTGATGCGTGGTGTACGCCGAGATCTCCGCCTGATGCGTGGCCTGCTCCACATCGCCCGCGTACCAGGCGCCCAGCGGGGCGATCCGCATGGCGGCGCCGTTGCCCCACGAGCCCTGCCCCTGGAACAGCCCGGCGGCCAGGTCGCGCCAGTCGCCGCCCTCCCTGATCAGGCGGAGCATCCGGTTCACGGCGGGGCCGTAGCCCCGGTCGAAATCATGGTGGTCGGCGAAGGACCGGGCGAGATCGTCCTGGTCGATCCGGCCGTGGGTCACCAGGGCGGCCAGGATCGAGCAGGCCATCTCGGTGTCGTCGGTCCACTGCCAGGGGGTGGGCGGCAGCTCGCGGCGCTTGAGGTAGGGATAGTTGGCGGGGACGAAGAACTGGGAGCCGAGGGCGTCGCCCACGGCCAGCCCGCGCAGGCTCCGCAGAGCCCGGTGGAAACGGTCAGCGGTCATCGCTGCGCACTCTAACCGGTGTGGCCGTATGGCTTGGGGGTGCACCAGCGCTCAAAGGGCCGGTCGAGGTGGTAACGCCCGTCGGAGCCGAGCAGCAGGGTCCGCATCTCACCGTTGCCGGGGTTCGACAGCGACTCGAATTCGGCGACGTTCCAGTGCAGCCACCGCATGCAGAACAGCCTCATGGTCAGCCCATGGGTCACCAGCAGGACGTTCGGCGGATGGGCCGGGTCCTCGAAGCTGCGCCACAGGCTGTCCAGGAAGGCGTCCACCCGGTCATAGACGTCGGCGCCCGACTCACCCTGTGCGAACCGGTAGAAGAAGTGCCCGTAGGCGTCGCGGTACGCCATCTGTTTCCGCACGTCCTCGCGGTCCTGCCAGTTCCCCCAGTCCTGCTCCCGCAGCCGCGGTTCCTCCCTGACCCGGGTGCGGGAGGGGTCGAGATCGAGCAGCTTCAGGGTCTGGTGGGTGCGGCGGTACGGCGACACATAGATCGACACGCGCTCGTCGCCGAAGGTGGCGCGCAGTCGCCCACCCGCCGCCTCCGCCTGTCGGCGCCCGGTATCGGTCAGTCTCAGAGCATGGTCGGGCACCCTTTCGTACACCGAGTCATCGACGTTCCCCTCCGATTCTCCGTGCCGTAGGAGGACGATGCGCCGGGGTCGTGCCATGGCGCCACCCTAGATCGAGGCCGTGGTCGACGCCTCGCTCCCCTCCTCGGCCATGGGCCGGCCTCCTCGTATCTCGCAGTGACGCCCGGTGAAGCGGCCGCGCAACAGCCGGTCGTGCGAGACCACCACCAGCGCCCCGGCCCACTGGGCCAGCGCCTCCTCCAGCTCCTCCACCAGACCGAGGGCGAGATGATTCGTCGGCTCGTCGAGCAGCAGCAGATCGGCGGGGCGGGCCAGCAGCCGGGCGAGCGCCAGCCGGCGGCGCTGACCCGCGGAGAGCGACCCCACCGGGACGTGGAGGGCGTCCGGGCGGAAGAGCCCGTACGACAGCAGCAGGTCGGTCTGCTCCTCCGGCGTCCCCGGCAACCCCCGGCCGAAGGCCGACAGCAGCCGCTCCCGGGGCCGGGCAATCGGTATCTCCTGGGCGAGATAGCCGATCCTGCCCCGCCGGGCCACCCGGCCCGCCTCCGGTTTCTCCACCCCGGCCATGACCCGCAGCAGCGTGGATTTGCCCGCGCCATTGGCGCCGTGGACGAGCAGCCTGTCTCCGGCCGCCACCGTGAGCCGGTCGATCGCCAGCCGCTCCCCCACGCGGACGTCGTGAAGGTCGACGAGCGGACCGTCAGCCGAGCCAGCGGCGGGGAGCGCCGAGAACCGCAGCGGCTCCGGCGGGCGCGACACCGGCTCCTCCTGGAGTCTGCGCAGCCTCTCCCGTGCGTTCCGCACCCTGCTGGACACCGAGGACTGCACACGTCCCCGGTCCCGGTCGTAGGCCATCTTGTTGCCGTCCTTCATGCCGCGCCCCGGGGCGACCCGCCGGGCGACGGTGGTGGCGGCCTCGGCGAGCGCGGCCGTCTCCGCACACCACTCCTCGTACGCCTGCTCCCAGCGGCGGCGTGCGGCGATCTGCTCGGCGACGAATCCGCCGTACCCCCCGCCGTACCGCACCAGGGTGCGCCGGTCGGCGTCCACCTCGACGATCGCGGTCGCCACCCGCTCCAGGAAGACCCGGTCATGGGAGACCGCGACGACAGTGCCCGGATGTGCCCGGAGCGCCTCCTCCAGCCAGCCGAGCGCCGCCCCGTCGAGGTGGTTCGTGGGCTCGTCCAGCAGCATCACCTCAGGGGCGGCCGCGATCAGGCAGGCGAGCCCGAGCCGGGCCTGCTCACCGCCCGACAGACTGCCGAGCCGCCGCTCGTACCCGATGCCGCCGAGCCCCAGGCCGTGCAGGGCCTTCTCCACCCGGGCATCCGCCTCATAGCCACCGCGGGCCTCGAACGCGGTGAGCAGATCGCCGTAAGCGGTGAGCACATCGGGGGCACCGCCGCCGAGATCCGCCTCCAACTCGCGCAGCCCGCGCTCCATGGCGCGCACCTCGGCGAGGGCGGTGTCCACCGCGTCGCGCACCGTGTGGTCCGGCGGCAGCTCGGGCGTCTGGCCGAGGTGGCCGACGCCGCCGTCTGCCACCGTCACCACGGCGCCGTCGTCCGGTGACTCGCGCCCTGCCAGCAGCCGCAGCAGGGTGGACTTACCGGCCCCGTTCTCCCCCACGACGCCGATCCGCTCCCCGGGCCGCACCGCGAAGGACACGTCGTCGAGCAGCAGCCGGTCACCCCGGGACAGCGTGACGCCTCGCAGCGAGATCTGAGTGGGCAAGAGCGCACCTCCGAGCACGCGAGCGGCCATCCGGACCGCACACTCCAAACACAACTGAAGTTGCGTTACCCTCAGCATGACACGGCGAACCCACTAACACAACTGGAGTTGCACTTGTCCACACAGAGCGCCGCCCCCACGCCGGGTACCGTCCGGCCCGGCGGGCGCACCGCACGCACCCGCTCGGCGGTGCGCGACGCCGTGCTCACCGGCCTCGCCGAGCACGGCTATCCGGGACTGACCGTGGAGTACGTCGCCGAGCGTTCCGGCATCCACAAGACGACCGTCTACCGGCGGTGGGGCAGCGTCGAGGGGCTCGTGGCGGACGCGCTGGACCTGGCGGGAGAGGACGCCTGGACACCACCCGACACCGGAAGTCTGGAGGGCGATCTGCGCGCCCTCGCCCGCGAGGTGACCGAGACCTTCGGCAGCGTGTCGGCCGCCGCCGCGCCGACCGCCTTCATCGCGGCCGCCTTCCAGTCCGAGCGCGCGGCCCAGGCGCTGCGCGACTTCTACACCGCGCGCTTCGCGCGCTGCGAAACCGTGGTGCGGAGGGCCGTCGACCGCGGTGAGGCCCCCTCCGGCAGCGACGCGGCGGCAGTCGTGCGCGCCGTCTCCGCGCCCTTGTTCTTCCGCGCGCTCATCACCCGCGAGCCCATCGACACCCCGCTCGCCGACCAGACGGCGGCCGCCGTCGCCGCCGCGGTCCGGGCCGGGGCCTACCTCCCCGCCCGCCCCTGATCAGGACCGCTCCATGACCGGCAGAGGGCTCCGCCTCACACCGTCCAGGCGGACTCCACCCGTACGACATCGCCGGCGATCGCCGCCACATCCGCTTCGGTCTGCGCGCGCAGGCCCAGCCGCTCGATCCGCTCCACGCGGTACTTCCCGTGCTCGGCCGCCGAGTCCCACATCGACAACACCAGGAACTCGTTCCCCGGCGCCTCCCCGAACACCCCGCGCAGCATCCCGGGCGATCCGGCCATGGCCGGATTCCACACCTTCTCCTGCACCAGCGTGAAGTGATCCACCCGGTCGGGGCGCACCCGGCAGTGCGCGACGCGCACCACGTCCGCGTCCGAGAACCGCGGCTCGAAGCCGACCTTCACATCGAATCGGTGCTCGAACAGCCGGACTTGCATATCCCGGTACGTGCCCGACTGCGAGGCCGCCAGCCGGTCGTGCGAGCGCGCCATGAAGGAGTCGTAGAACGCCCGGCTCTCCCAGAACGAGAAGACATGCGCCACATTCGGCCGCCCCCGGCTCCAGCCACCGCCCTGCCCCCGGAATCCCGGTTCGCCGGGCAACCCCGCCCACTTCCGCTGCCCCCGCTCGAAACCCGGGCGGTCCACCACGGTGCAGCGAATCCACTTGACCAGCACCGCGCCATCCTACGGCCGCACGGTGGCCCCCATCACATACCGGAGAGTCCGCCCCCGGTTCGCCATCGCGCCGTACGGGACCGGGGGACGACGACGGCGGGGCGCGGACCCTAAGGTCCGCGCCCCGCCTGGGATGTCATGCCCTCGGATGTCATCCGTAAGGGCTCACGATCAGCTGCAACCGCTGGTCGAACCACAGCCCTCGCACAGGTAGCAGCTGCCCGCACGGCGCATCTTGGTGCCGCAGGAGAAGCAGAGCGGCGCGTCCGCGTTCAACCCCAGCTGGATCTCGACCAGTTCGGTCGAGCTGTGGGCCTCCTTCGCGGACTCGGACCCGCTCCGCGACTGCGGCGAGGACCCACTGCTCTTCGGGGCGGCCACATGGCGCGGCGCCGACTGGGCCAGGCCCTCGACGTCCACCTCGTCGTCGGCGGCCTCGTAGGACCCCGTCTCCAGGTGGCGCTGGCGCTCCTCAGCGGAGTGGATACCGAGCGCCGAGCGGGTCTCGAAGGGCAGGAAGTCCAGCGCCAGCCGGCGGAAGATGTAGTCGACGATCGACTGCGCCATCCGCACGTCCGGGTCGTCCGTCATACCGGCCGGCTCGAAGCGCATGTTGGTGAACTTCGAGACGTAGGTCTCCAGCGGCACGCCGTACTGCAAACCGACCGACACGGCGATCGAGAAGGCGTCCATCATGCCCGCCAGGGTCGAGCCCTGCTTGGACATCTTCAGGAAGACCTCACCGAGACCGTCGTCCGGGTAGGAGTTGGCGGTCATGTAGCCCTCGGCGCCGCCCACCGTGAACGAGGTGGTGATGCCGGGACGGCCCTTGGGGAGGCGCCTGCGGACCGGGCGGTACTCGACGACCTTCTCGACCTCGGGCTCGGCCTGCTCCTTCTCCTCCTTCTTCTTGGCGGAGAGCGGCTGGCCGACCTTGCAGTTGTCGCGGTAGATCGCCAGGGCCTTGATGCCGAGCTTCCAGCCCTCGAAGTAGATCTCCTCGATCTCCTCGACGGTGGCCGACTCCGGCATGTTGACCGTCTTGGAGATCGCGCCGGACAGGAACGGCTGGGCGGCCGCCATCATCCGCACATGGCCCATCGGCGAGATGGAGCGCTCGCCCATCGCGCAGTCGAAGACCTCGTAGTGCGCGGGCTTCAGCCCCGGCGCGTCGATCACATTGCCGTGTTCGGCGATGTGGGCGACGATCGCCTCGACCTGCTCGTCCTGGTAGCCGAGCCGCTTGAGCGCCTTGGGGACCGTGTTGTTCACGATCTGCATGGAGCCGCCGCCGACCAGCTTCTTGAACTTGACCAGGGCCAGGTCCGGCTCGACGCCCGTGGTGTCGCAGTCCATCATCAGGCCGATGGTGCCGGTCGGCGCGAGCACCGACGCCTGGGCGTTACGGTAGCCGCTCTTCTCGCCGAGGCGCAGCACGTCCTGCCAGGCCTCGGTGGCCGCGGCCCAGACCGGGGTGTCCAGGTCGTCCATGCGCTTGGCAGCGGCGTTGGCGTCCGAGTGCTGCCTCATGACGCGCTTGTGGGCGTCCGCGTTCCGGGCGTAGCCGTCGTACGTGCCGACCACGGCGGCGAGCTCCGCGGAGCGCTTGTACGAGGTGCCGGTCATCAGGGACGTGATCGCTCCGGCCAGGGCCCGGCCGCCGTCGCTGTCGTAGGCGTGACCGGTGGCCATCAGCAGGGCGCCCAGGTTGGCGTAGCCGATGCCCAGCTGGCGGAAGGCGCGGGTGGTCTCGCCGATCTTCTCGGTCGGGAAGTCCGCGAAGCAGATGGAGATGTCCATCGCCGTGATGACCAGCTCGACGACCTTGGCGAAGCGCTCGGCGTCGAAGCGCTGGTTGCCCGCGTCGTCGTCCTGGAGGAACTTCATCAGGTTGAGCGAGGCGAGGTTGCACGAGGAGTTGTCCAGGTGCATGTACTCGCTGCACGGGTTGGAGGCGGTGATCCGGCCCGACTCCGGCGAGGTGTGCCAGTGGTTGATGGTGTCGTCGTACTGGATGCCCGGGTCGGCGCAGGCCCAGGCGGCCTCGGCCATCTTGCGGAAGAGCGCCTTGGCGTCGATCTCCTCGATGGGCTCACCGGTCAGCCGGCTGCGCAGCCCGAACGAGGAGCCGGACTCCACCGCCTTCATGAACGTGTCGTTCACGCGGACGGAGTTGTTGGCGTTCTGGTACTGGACGGACGTGATGTCGTCGCCGCCCAGGTCCATGTCGAAGCCCGCGTCGCGCAGGGCGCGGATCTTCTCCTCCTCCTTGACCTTGGTCTCGATGAACGCCTCGACGTCCGGGTGATCGACGTCGAGCACGACCATCTTGGCCGCCCGGCGGGTGGCGCCGCCCGACTTGATCGTTCCGGCGGAGGCGTCGGCACCGCGCATGAAGGAGACGGGACCGGAGGCGTTGCCGCCCGAGGAAAGGAGCTCCTTGGAGGAACGGATGCGGGAGAGGTTCAGACCGGCACCGGAGCCGCCCTTGAAGATCATCCCCTCTTCCTTGTACCAGCCCAGGATCGACTCCATGGAGTCGTCCACGGAGAGGATGAAGCAGGCGCTGACCTGCTGCGGCTGCTTGGTGCCCACGTTGAACCAGACTGGCGAGTTGAAGCTGAAGACCTGGTGCAGCAGCGCGTAGGTGAGCTCGTGGTCGAAGATCTCGGCGTCCGCGGGCGAGGCGAAGTAGCCATTGTCCTCACCGGCCTTGCGGTAGGTGCGCACCACGCGGTCGATGAGCTGCTTCAGGCTCGCCTCGCGGTCCGGGGAGCCCACCGCGCCACGGAAGTACTTGCTTGTGACGATGTTGACCGCGTTCACCGACCAGAAGTCGGGGAACTCCACGCCGCGCTGCTCGAAGTTGATCGAACCGTCGCGCCAGTTGGTCATGACGACGTCACGGCGCTCCCAGACCACCTCGTCGTACGGATGCACGCCGGGGGTGGTGTGAATGCGCTCGATGCGCAGACCCTTGTTCGCCTTGCTGCCCTTGGAGCGGGAGCCTCGTGCCGGGCCGCTCGTCGTCTCTGTCATTCCGCCTCCCTGTACGGGCGAAAACGCCCTGATGTGCCCATTTCTTCCCCGGGCACGGTGTGTCTGTTCTTTCACCCGGACACGGCTAGCGCCCCCGGGCGGGTATGTGGGTCGCCGGTCAGTCGGCGACGGCCGGCGCGGGGGCCTCCGCGGCCCCTTCGGCGCCGGGCCCGCGGTCGTGCGCGGGAGGCCGTTGCTGGTCACGCAGCTCCGCCACGGCGGCCTCGAAGTCCTCAAGGGAGTCGAAGGCGCGGTAGACGGAGGCGAAGCGGAGGTAGGCGACGAGGTCGAGCTTCTGGAGCGGGCCGAGTATGGCGAGCCCGACGTCATGGGTGGACAGCTCGGCGCTGCCGGTGGCCCGGACCGCCTCCTCCACCTGCTGACCGAGCTTGGCGAGGGCGTCTTCGGTGACCGGACGGCCCTGACACGCCTTGCGAACCCCCGAGATGACCTTGTCGCGACTGAAGGGCTCGGTGACCCCGCTCCGCTTGATCACCATGAGTGACGCGGTCTCCACGGTCGTGAAGCGACGCGAGCAGTCGGGGCACTGGCGGCGCCTGCGGATCGAGCAGCCGTCATCCGTGGTACGGCTGTCGACCACGCGGCTGTCGGGGTGCCTACAGAAGGGGCAGTGCATGACTCCGATCCCTCCCTCACCCTCAAAAACGGCGCATGACTGAACATGCCTGAACATGCCTGATGAGCCCCGTCCGGGCCGAAAGGCCCTCCGGGGCGGCCACAAGCATAGGCCAAAACTCTGTCGGCGGATCCACCAGGGACCACAACCTATGGGTGCCTTGCATCCATCAAACCACTAGATCTGGTGTCCGGCTCTCAACCGAGCCGGATGGCGTGTCACGGGTCGGGAGCAGCCACGAGACTACGCGAACCACGTGCGTCCCGGATTCACAGGGGTCGGGATGCAAGACTGGGGCCGCCGCACGGCGACCGGACCAAACGGCGTATACACCCAACCCTGTGATCACGTCAGTCCATCTGCGAAATTTCACTCGAACGTGTGTTTGGCGCAACCTTTCGAAAGCAACTACCGTTGTCCAACTAGGGAGAACATCTCGAGAGGGGCCGTCGTGACCACCACCGCAGAGAGCGCCACCGTTACCGCCCAGGAGCGCTCCCAGAGCCGACTCGAACAGACACACGCGATGAACCAGACCCACCCGATGAACGACGACGCCACGACCCCGGAGGGGCAGAAGCCCGCGCGCTCGCTACCAGGGCGACCTCCAGGCATCCGGGCGGACAGCTCGGGGCTGACCGACCGGCAGCGGCGCGTCATCGAGGTCATCCGCGACTCTGTGCAGCGGCGTGGCTACCCGCCGTCCATGCGGGAGATCGGTCAGGCGGTGGGCCTCTCCAGCACCTCCTCCGTCGCCCATCAGCTGATGGCCCTGGAGCGGAAGGGCTTTCTGCGGCGCGACCCGCATCGGCCCCGGGCCTACGAGGTCCGCGGTTCCGACCAGCCCAGCACCCAGCCCCCGGACACCACCGGCAAGCCCGCCGCCTCCTATGTGCCCCTGGTCGGCCGGATCGCGGCCGGTGGCCCGATCCTCGCCGAGGAGTCGGTCGAGGATGTCTTCCCACTCCCCCGGCAGCTGGTCGGCGACGGTGAGCTCTTCGTGCTGAAGGTGGTCGGCGACTCCATGATCGAGGCCGCCATCTGCGACGGCGACTGGGTGACGGTGCGCCGCCAGCCCGTCGCGGAGAACGGCGACATCGTCGCCGCGATGCTCGACGGTGAGGCCACGGTGAAGCGTTTCAAGCGCGAGGACGGCCATGTGTGGCTGCTTCCGCACAACGCCGCCTACCAGCCGATCCCCGGCGACGAGGCCACCATTCTGGGCAAGGTGGTCGCGGTGCTGCGGCGCGTCTGAGCGCGCCGGATCGAGGTGCGCCCTTAGCGTGCCCTACGACCGGGCCCCGGGACCACTGCGCCGGTTCCGGGGCCCTGCTGTGTCTCACGACTGTCGAGGCCCACGACCGTCGAGGCCCTGTCGTACGAGACGACCACGCCTCCGCTAGGCCTCCTGGGCCTTGGCCGCCGCGTCGATGGCGGCCAGCGAGCGGCGCACCTGGTTGCGGTCGGTGGTGTACCAGAATTCCGGCATGGACTTGCGGAGGAACGAGCCGTAGCGGGCCCGCTCGACTCGCGGATCCAGGACAGCGACGATGCCCCGATCACCCGAAGCCCGCACCAGCCGGCCGGCGCCCTGGGCCATCAGCAGCGCGGCATGGGTCGCGGCGACGGCCATGAATCCATTGCCCCCGGCCTCCTCCACCGCCTTCTGGCGGGCGCTCATCAGAGGGTCGTCGGGACGGGGGAAGGGCACCCGGTCCATCACCACCAACTGACAGCTGGGCCCCGGCACATCCACGCCCTGCCAGAGGGACAGCGTGCCGAACAGGCAGGTCCTGGCGTCGGCGGAGAAGGAACGGATCAGCTCGCCCAGCGTCTCCTCGCCCTGGAGGAGAATGGGCATGTCCAGACGCCCACGCAGGTCCTCCGCGGCCGCCTGTGCGGCGCGCATGGACGAGAACAGCCCGAGCGTACGACCACCCGCGGCCTCGACCAGCTCGGCGAGCTCATCGAGCATATCGGCGCGGCTGCCCTCGCGGCCGGGCTGGGCGAGATGCTTGGCGACGTAGAGAATCCCCTGCTTGGAGTAGTCGAAGGGCGAGCCGACGTCGAGACCCTGCCAGCGCGGCGCGGTCTCCTCGCCGCCCTCCGGATCCTGCGGGCTCTCGGGCGCGAGACCGAGTGAGGCCGCCACCCCGTTGAAGTCCCCGCCCAGCTTGAGCGTGGCGGAGGTGAGGACGACGGACCGGTCCTCGAACAGCTTCTCCCGCAGCAGCCCGGACACCGAGAGCGGGGCGACACGCAGCGAGGCACCGAAGCGGTCGTGCCGCTCGTACCAGACCACGTCGTACTCGGAGGCTTCGACGATCCGCTCGGCCACCTGGTGGATGTTCTCCACGGCGCCCAGCGCCTGCTTGCGGACCGCGTCCTCGTCCTTGACCGAGGCGTCCCGGGTGGCGCCGAGCGCCGAGATCACCGTGCGGGCCGCGTCGCGCAGCGCCATCAGCACATAGCAGAGGTCTTCGGGGATCTTCTCGAGGCGGCCGGGCAGGGCGAGCTCCATCAGCCGCTCGAAGCCCTCGGAGGCGGTCTGGAGGGCGTCCGCCGCCTGTTCGTTGACCAGCTTCGCGGCACGCCGCACGGCGCGGTTGACCTGGCCCGGGGTGAGCTCTCCGCTGGCCACGCCGGTGACCCGGGAGACCAGCTCATGGGCCTCGTCGACGATCAGCACCTCATGGCTGGGCAGCACGGGGGCGCCCTCGATCGCGTCGATGGCGAGCAGCGCGTGATTGGTGACGACGACATCGGCGAGCTTGGCCCGCTCACGGGCGGCCTCGGCGAAGCACTCCGCACCATAGGCGCACTTGGAGGCGCCGAGGCACTCCCGGGAGGTGACCGACACCTGGGACCAGGCGCGGTCCGAGACACCGGGGGTCAGATCGTCCCGGTCGCCCGTCTCGGTATCGTCCGACCAGTCGCGCAACCGCAGCAGGTCCTTGCCGAGCTTGCTGGTGGGCGCGGCGGCCTCGAACGGGTCGAAGAGCCCGGCCTCATCCGCGTCCTCCTGCGGGACGCCCTCGTGGAGCCGGTGCAGGCACAGGTAGTTGGAACGGCCCTTGAGCATGGCGAACTCGGGGCGGCGGCGCAGCAGCGGATGCAGCGCCTCCACGGTGCGGGGGAGGTCGCGCTCGACGAGCTGCCGCTGTAGGGCGAGGGTCGCCGTGGCGACGACGACGCGCTCGCCGTGGGCGAGGGCGGGCACCAGGTAGCCCAGGGACTTCCCGGTGCCGGTGCCGGCCTGGACCAGCAGGTGGGAGCTGTCGTCGATCGCCTCCGCCACGGCTTGGGCCATGGCGGTCTGGCCAGGGCGCTCGGTGCCGCCGACCGCGGTTACGGCAGCGTGCAGCAGATCTTCGAGTGGAGGCGAGGACGATTCAGTCATAGGGCTGCCAGCCTAAGGGGCGGCACCGACATCACTCCTGTCGGTGTGGTCGGTGACGGACGGTTTCGGCCGGGGCGGGGTTCGGTTGGACCTTCACCCCGTGGCACGGGCGGATCCGCGCCGCGTGGGAACCGGACCCGGGCGAGCGGTGTATCAACAGTGGAATCTCGCATCGAGGCAGATGGATCAGCGGGGGGGCACGGATGGTTGCGGATGCTCACAGGACGTGTCGCAGGGCACGGTCGCGCAGCATCAGCGCGGCGCGTTTGCCCGGGAGTTCGACTTCCGCGGAGAAGCGGAAGCCGGCGCCGAGGAAGGCGGCCACGGAGGGGGTGTTGCGGAGATCCGGTTCGGCCACGACCCGGGTGCAGGACGGACGGTGCTCGAGGACGAGGTCGGCGGCCGCGCGGAGCAGGATGGTCCCCAGGCCACGGCCGCGATCGCTGACCCGGCCGATGAGCAGGTGGATACCCGTGTCGTGCGGACGGGCCGGGTAGTACCGCGCGAGCGGGTCCAGATCGGCGCGGTACACCTCCCAGTAGCTCATCGGGACACCGTCCAGGACGCCCAGACAGGGCACGCTGCGCCCATCGCCGTCGAGTTGGTCCCCTAGGTGGCTCGCTGTGGCCTCCTCAGGGCCGTCGAGCTCCCAGAAGGCGGCCACGGACGGGTCGTTCATCCATTGGGCGATGAGCCGCAGATCGCGCCCGATACGGACCGGGACGAGCTGGAAGGTGCCCAACGGGGTGTTGGTGGGCCCCCATTCGACGATGTGGTCGAGGAGGTCCGGCCGGTCGTCGGCCTCCGGTCGTGCGGAGTCCAGGTCGATGAGTCGTGCGGTGTCCTCTTCCTGGCGCAGCCGCATGTCGATGGTGTCGTCGGTGCTGGAGCTCGTACTGGAGTCGGTGTGCGGCACGGCGATGCTCTCCTCTCAGGGCTCTGGGCACGTCGGGAGGGACGTGGGGTGAGGGGCGTGATCGCGGGTCGCGGAGTCAAGCCATGGGGGTGACAGCGGTGGAGCCGGAAGGCGAGACGGACATGGAAAGGGGGTTGGGGATGGTCACGTAGACGGACTGGGTGTCCACCGGTCCCACGAGCTCGTCCAAACCGCGCAGCCGCGTGAGCAGGTTGGCCTTGCAGCGCAGGGTGGGTGTCTCCAGGAGCCGCGTGGGAAGCGGCGAGCGGGTTCTACCGGGGCCGGACGCGGCCTCGGCGAGGAAGCGGCGGAACGCGGCCAGCAGGACGCGTTCGTCGACGAGCCGCTGGGATCCGAAGGCGCCGATCAGTCCGAGGACGTTGTTGACACCCAGGTAGTAGGCGAACCGCTCATCGGTGACCTCGTCGGAGACGAAGGTGTCGCTGCGGCCGCCGATACCGGGCAGCCGGCGCTGGAGTTCGGCGTGCCGGGACGCGCGGAAGTAGTAGCCCTGGTTGTCCCGGTAGCGGCCGCCGGCCGGCCAGCCGTCGGGGTCCAGCAGCACCAGAGTGTTCTGCTGGTGCGCCTCGAGCGCGATCCCGGCCTCTCCGTCCAGCCAGAGCAGGGGGCGTACGACCGTGTGCAGATAGCGCAGGAACCACTCCGTGCCGACGGCCGCGGTGGAGCGGCCGGTTCGAGCGGCGAGCCGGGCGAGTAGGTGGGCGAGCCGGGAGCGCATCACCGGCTGCCCGGGCCAGGGGCGCGGCGCGAGGAGTCCGGCGACGCAGACGGCGTCGTCGCCGGGGCCGAACGGGTTGTGCCGGATGACGACGTCGAGGCCGGTCAGGGGTTCGCCATCCGGTCCGTCGACGGCGAGCCAGGCCGGGTCCCGGACGATGTCGAAGCCCGGGAAGCCGGGGAAGGCCCCTCGCCACTGCTCGGCCAGTCCGCTGCGGAGCAGCCGGTGCACCTCGACACCGCGGCGGAGTTCCTTACGGAGATTCTCACGACGGGAGTTGGTGATCCGCAGACCGAGGGAGAGCTTCAGCATGGCGGGAGCGCCGGGCCGGTAGACGGTGCGGACCGAGGAAGTGGGGTGCCAGGGCCCACCGGACGGTCCTAGGTCGTGCAGCACGCCGGCATCGAAGAGCGCGGCGACCTCCGGACGGTGCCGGATCTCGCGAGCCTGCCAGGGATGCAGGGGCAGCGGCACGGTCCCTGGGGGAAGTTGGAGGCCGCTGCCCGCCAGGGAGAGGGCGAGCCGCTCGGCGGGTACCGTCCGGCCGCGCTCCGTCCAGGCCGACTCGCAGGCCAGTGCGGACCGGGCGACCGCGATCCAGTGCAGAGGGAAGGAGCCACGCGTTTCCGGTGAGCAGACGGTGGATTCGGAGTCGGAGAGGCCCTCGCGGCTCTTCGGCGTGGGATGCAGGGGGTGACCGAAGAGGAGGGACTGTTCGGCGCTGAGGAACGGGGTGCTCGTGCTCGGATCGGCGGGTGTGGCCCGGCGGAGAGTGAGGAAGAGGGCGGTGCGTCGTACGGAGTCCGCGACACGGCCGACGAGTTCGGTGGCGTCCGCGTCGGGGTCGTCCCGTCGTGCGCTGTACGTCGCCTCGCGGGTGAGCAGGGCCGCGAGGGTGACGGCACCCACAGCGGGCGCGTCATGGGGGCCGTGCTCCAGTAGCGGCGGGCCGAAGCGGTGGCAGCCGGTGGGTGACCAATAGCGCACCGGGACGAGCAGGACGGTTCCGCTGGCGGCGAGGGGAATGCGCAGAGTGTCCCCGTCGGTGCGCACGAGGCCGCTCTCGCGCACCCAACAGCGCAGCAGGTTCTCGACGGCAGCGGCGTCGGCCGCGATCTGCGGGTCGGGGTCGTCGAGCGGATCCGCGCAGAGCTCGTAGCGGCCGGCCTCGCGGGCGCGGTTGTCCGGCGACGCTGCACGACTGTCGTGGTTCTGCCGGGGCACGGCCGTCGCGGCGAGGGGCGGCCCCTGGGCGGGCAGTCGCGGCGCGGGTGGATCGTCCGCCGGGGGCTCCAGGGCGGAGGGTGGCTCCGGGACAGGTGGCTGGGGTGCTCCCGTTCCCGCTCCCGCCACGCTGGCGGGCGGCGCCGTGGCGGGTGATGCCGTGGCGGGTGATGCCGTGGCGGGCGGCGCCGCCGGGGACGGTGGCAACGGTGCCGGGGGCGGTGACGCCGCCGTTGGGGGCGATGGCGGTACTGGGGGCGCCGCGTGGTCGCCGGCGGCCGCTGTGGCGCTGGACGGTGCCCTGACCGTCTGGACCGCCGTGGGTGGGGCGGGCGGTGGGATGGGAGGTCTTGCCGCCTCGTCCGGGGGAAGCGCTGTGTGGGGCGGGTGCGGGACGGGCCGCGGGCGGCCGGGGCGGGCGGAGTCGTCGGGCTCGGTCAGGGCGCCGGGCGCGGGCTGCGGCTGGGGAGGCAAGGGGGCTCCCCCGGGGGTGTGCGGCATGGTGGGTGTGGCGCGGGCGTCACGGCGTTCACATCCTGGGCCCGGCGCCTGCCTCCTTCGGTGGTGCGATGGCGGTGCGGTCGTACGGTGCGGGACGCGTCACCGGTCGTCTCCGGTGATCGGCGGGGCGAATGGGGCAGCGGGGAGAGGTAGTTCGCGGGAGCGGGCTCCGGCGGTGCGGGTCGCCGCGTCCAGGGCGTCGGTGAGCCGGTCCAGGACGGCCTCTGACTGCTTATCGGTGATGGTGAGCGGAGGGAGAAGGCGGATCACCGCACCGTGATGTCCGCCGAGTTCGACGATGAGCCCGCGCCGCAGGCACTCCTGCTGAACGGCCGCCGCGAGTCCGGGCGGCAGGGTGGCGAACAGCTCGTCCGTGCAGGCGTCCTTGACCGGGGTGGCCAGATCCAGGACCTGCAACGGCGCCTCCGCGTCCAGGACTGCCCGGATCGCGTCCAGCACCACCGGGTGGTTGTGCCCCAGGGCCAGCGCCCCGGCCCCGCGGAGGCAGTCGAGATAGCGGCGGCCGTCGGCCCCTTCGACCGTCATCCCCCGGGCGCGCACCGGAACGATGGGCAGCGCCCGGGCGTAGGCGCGGGCGGCGGACTCACGCAACGCCTGGCGCCGCAGAATGCCCTGGGCGGCGCCGCCGCCGTCGTCGGAGACGGTGGCCAGGGCCATCGGCGGGAGCTGGGTCACGGCCACGCGTCTCGGTCCTCCTGCTGCTGAACACCCTCCGGCTGTCCCCCGTACGTACCAACGACGCGTGGCGCTCTGGATCACGGGCTGGGCGAAGATCCTTGCGGCCGGGAACCAAGGACCCGCTCGCAGCCGTCGTAGGCGGCACCGGCATAGTGGGATACCACCCCATTGCCGGGGCGGTGCATGACAATTCCATACAGGCCGTAGAGCAGCTCAGAACCTCAGGGGGAGTCCCACCCATGCCATCCAAACGCCGACCCGCACTGGCCGTGGCCGCCATAGCCTCGGTTCTGGCGCTCACCGCCACCGCGTGCGACTCCTCGGACGACAACGCCGACGCCAAGCCGACCGCGTCGTCGGAACAGCGGGGTGTGGACGACATCAAGCTGCCCGACAACCTCAACGACAAGTTGAAGAACCTCGGCATCGATCTGGACCAGTGGAAGAACGGTGCCTGGAACAAGTGGGACAAGGACGACTGGCTGCGCGAGGCCGGTGACTTCATCAACCCGATCATCAAGGGCCTGTGGAAGCCGGACCGGATGCGCGAGGCGCAGGAGCCCGACAAGCCGGTGGACGACAGCGACATCGCGGACGACCAGGGTGTGACCGACCCCGATCCGCAGCCCGTCCCGGCCAAGGAGGTCGCCAGCCCGTACAGCTCCAAGGTCCCCTACGCGGGCAAGGTCTTCTTCGACGGTCCCGAGGGCTCGATGGTCTGCTCCGCGACGGTGGTCGAGGACCCGGCGCACCCGGGCAAGTCCAACCTGGTGTGGACGGCGGGCCACTGCGTCCACGCGGGCAAGGGCGGCGGCTGGTACAAGAACCTGATGTTCGTGCCGTCCTACAACGACGCGGGCAAGTCGCAGGCGGAGCTGGAGAACGCCACCAAGGAGGAGCTGGCTCCCAAGGGCGTGTGGTGGGCCGACTGGGCACAGACCTCCTCGCAGTGGATCGACAACGGCGCGGCCGTGGGCGGCAAGGGCGCTCCGTACGACTTCGCGGTGATGCATGTGAAGCCGGAGGCCAGTGGCGGCAAATCGCTCGAGGAGACGGTGGGCGGCGCGCTGCCGGTCGACTTCAACGCCCCGGCGGTGAAGTCCATCGACGAGATCACGGCCACCGGCTACCCGGCCGCCCCGCCGTTCGACGGCCAGAAGATGAACCAGTGCGCGGACAAGCCGGGCCGACTCTCCCTGGACGCCAAGCAGCCGACGATGTACCGCATCGGCTGCACCATGACCGCGGGCTCCTCCGGCGGTGGCTGGGTCGCCAATGGCGCGGACGGCAGGCCGGCGCTGGTGTCCAATACCTCGATCGGCCCGTCCAACGCGACCTGGCTGGCGGGCCCGCATCTGGGCCCCGAGGCCAAGGGCGTCTACAGCGCGGTCAGCAAGAAGTTCGCGAACCAGTGACCGGTTGAGCCGGTAGCCGTCAGGCAGCCGGCCATCCCATGGCGAGGGCCCGCCCCCGGATTTCCGGGGGCGGGCCCTCGTCGTACGGGCGTCGTAGCCGACGCGGTGCGGCCGGTGCGACTGGCTGACTAACGCTGTCCCGCGGCCGTGGCCGGGATGAAGCGCCGCAGCTCCGCCGCGAGCTCCTCGTGCACGCGCGCCTTGAGCAGCGTGCCCTCGGGGGTGTGCTCCTCGGAGAGCACCTCGCCCTCGGCGTGGGTGCGCGCGACGAGCTTGCCGTGGGTGTACGGCAGCAGCACCTCGATCTCGACCTGGGGCCGGGGCAGCTCCTCGTCGATCACCGCGAGCAGCTCGTCGATGCCCAGCCCGCTGCGGGCCGACACCGCCATGGCGCGCCGCTCCATGCGCAGCAGCCGCTGCACGACGAGCGGATCGGCCATGTCCGCCTTGTTGATCACAACGATCTCGGGCACGTCGACCGCGCCCACATCGCGGATCACCTCGCGCACGGCGGCCAGCTGCTCCTCCGGCGTCGGATGCGAGCCGTCCACCACATGGAGGATCAGATCGGCGTCGCCGACCTCCTCCATCGTGGAGCGGAACGCCTCCACCAGGTGGTGCGGCAGATGCCGGACGAATCCGACGGTGTCCGCCAGCGTGTAGAGCCGCCCGCTGGGGGTCTCGGCCCGGCGCACGGTCGGGTCGAGGGTGGCGAACAGCGCGTTCTCCACCAGGACGCCCGCGCCGGTGAGCCGGTTGAGCAGCGAGGACTTGCCCGCGTTGGTGTATCCGGCGATGGCGACCGAGGGGACCTTGTGGCGCCGGCGCTCCTGCCGCTTGATGTCGCGGCCGGTCTTCATCTCGGCGATCTCGCGGCGCATCTTCGCCATCTTCTCGCGAATGCGGCGCCGGTCCGTCTCGATCTTGGTCTCACCGGGACCACGGGTGGCCATGCCGCCGCCCGAGGATCCGGAGCCACCGCCACCCATCTGGCGGGACAGCGACTGACCCCAGCCTCGGAGCCTCGGCAGCATGTACTGCATCTGGGCGAGCGAGACCTGCGCCTTGCCCTCTCGGGACTTGGCGTGCTGGGCGAAGATGTCGAGGATCAGGGCGGTCCGGTCGACCACCTTGACCTTGACGACGTCCTCGAGGTGGATCAGCTGCCCGGGGCTCAGCTCACCGTCGCAGACCACGGTGTCAGCACCGGACTCGACCACGATGTCACGCAGTTCCTCGGCCTTGCCGGAGCCGATGTAGGTGGCGGGATCCGGCTTGTTGCGCCGCTGGATCACACCGTCGAGTACCAGGGCGCCGGCGGTCTCGGCGAGGGCGGCGAGCTCCGCCAGGGAGTTCTCCGCGTCCCGCACCGTGCCGGAGGTCCATACGCCGACCAGCACCACGCGCTCCAGGCGCAGCTGCCGGTACTCGACCTCGGTGACGTCCTCGAGTTCGGTGGACAGCCCCACCACACGCCGCAGCGCGGCACGGTCGGAGCGGTCGTACTGGTCGCCGTCACGCTCCTCGTCGATCTCGTGACTCCAGGCGACGTCCTCTTCCATCAGGGCGTCGGCCCGAAGGCTCTCGGCGAGGCGCTGCCGGTCCTGCGGAAGGGAAGAGGAGTGGGTCAAAGGAATCCTTACGTCGTGGAATACCGTCACTGTCGACAACGCGTGGCGGGCCCGCGGGATTCCCCCGCCGGGGCCGGCCGCGGATGCCGACCCCTTGATGGTCGCACGCGGCGGGCGGGCCGTCACCCGGGTTTCACGGCCCATGGCACCGCGTAACGGACCGCGTGCCGACCCGCCCGCGCGCCGGGCAGCGCGGCGCCCTTCGCGGTCTCCTTCTGCGTCTGCTTCCAGTCGGGGTGTCCTGGCATCGGCGGGGTCTTCCTGCCGTACAGCCACGGATGGAGGAATCCGCCGAGATCGCGCCCCGCCACCGTGGAGGCCAGCCGGACGAAGTCGGCGGTCGAGGCCACTCCGTCGCGGTGGCGGAGCACCCATTGCCGCTCCAGCCGCTCGAAGGCGGCCCGGCCGATCCGCTGCCGCAGCGCGTACAGCACCAGCGCGCTGCCGTCGTAGACCACCGGGCGGAAGATGCCGATCGGCTGGCCGGGGTCGGCGGGCTCGGGGGCCGCGGGCGGCCCTCCCTCGGCCCGCCAGGCGTCGGACTGCCCGTACGCCTTGCGCATCCGCCGCTCCAGGCTCGCCTTACCGCGCTCATCGGCGTACAGCGCCTCGTACCAGGTGGCGTGGCCCTCGTTGAGCCACAGATCGGACCAGCGGCGCGGGCTGACGCTGTCGCCGAACCACTGGTGCGCCAGCTCATGCACCATGATCGACTCGATGTACCACCGGGGCAGCTGACCGCTGGTGAACAGATCGCGCTCGAAGAGGGAGAGCGTCTGCGTCTCCAGCTCGAAGCCGGTGGTGGCGTGGGCGATCAGCACGCCGTAGGTCTCGAAGGGGTAGCGCCCGGCCTTTTTCTCCATCCAGGCCAGCTGCCCGGGGGTGCGCGCGAGCCACTTCTCCAGCCGAGTGCGGTCCGCGGCGGGAACGACGTCGCGCACCGGCAGCCCATGGGGCCCGGTGCGGCGCGGCACCGCGGAGCGGCCGATGGAGATCTGCGCCAGCTCGGTGGCCATGGGGTGGGCGAGGCGGTACGTCCAGGTGGTGCGCGATCCCTTGCGGACGCGCCGTCCGGGCAGTCCGCCCGCGACGACCGTAAGGCTCTTCGGAGCGGTGATCCGGAAGGTGAAGCGGGCCTTGTCGGCGGGGTGGTCGTTGCACGGGAAGACCCGGTGGGCGGCGTTGGCCTGGTTGGCCATGGCCAGCCCGTCGCTGGTGCGGACCCAGCCGCCGTTCGTGCCGCTCCGCGGATCGCTGGTGTGGCGGACGGTTACCCGGAAGGCGGCGCCCTTGTGGAGGGGCGCGGGCGGGGTGATGACCAGGTCCTCACCGGCCGTGGCGAACCGGGCCCGCGCTCCGTCGACCCGCACCGAGTCCACGGCGCCCTGGGCGAAGTCGAGGTTGACGGTGCGCAGCGGGGCGGTCGCGCGGACGTCGATGGTGGTGACGGCGTCGAGCGGCCGGTCCTGACGGCGGTAGGCGAACGCGATGTCGTACGCCGTGACGTCGTACCCGGGGTTCCCGAGCTGCGGGAAGAGGGGGTCACCGATGCCCAGGGGACTCGGGTGCGCGAGGGACACCGGCCCCGCGGCGGAGGAGGGGCCGACCGCGAGGAAGACGGCGGCCATGGCGGCGGCCACCGGCGCGGTCCTGCGGCGCCGGGTGCGCGGCGGCCGGGGGCGGCGCCCCGAGGAAAGCTTCATGCCCTACGGCTACCAGCGCCCTGGCGCCCGCGCAGTCGCTCCCGGCCTTGATCCACCCGAAGGAGTTCAGACGGCCCGACCGTGGTCAGGAGAGGGCCGCCCAAGATCGCGCCCGGCCGTCAGTGCGCCGCTGCCATGCTGCGGCCCTCGCGCGTGACGTCGTAGACTCCGGGGACGTTCCGCATGGCCCGCATCAGTGTCGGCAGCCTGCCCGCGTCGGGCAGCTGGAGCGTGTAGGTGTGCCGGACCCGCTGCTCACGGGGCGGTTCGACGGCGGCCGCCACCACCTCCGCGCCCTCGGCGGCGATGGCCTCGGTGAGATCCGCGAGCAGATGCGGCCTGCTGAACGCCTCCGCGAAGAGGGTCACGCGATAGTCGCCGCCCCCGTCCCCGTCGTCCTCGTCCGCCCAGCGCACCCCGACGGCCGTGCGCCCGGCCGAGGTCATCCGCGCCACGCCGGGGCAGCGCTCGCGGTGCACGGTGACGGCGCCGCCGCGGACCGCGAAGCCGGTGATCGCGTCGGGCGGCACCGGGGTGCAGCAGCGGGCGAGCCGTACGGTCACGCCAGGAAGGTCGACGACGATGCCCGCCTCGGGGCGGCCCGCACCGGTCGACGCGGGGGCGACGGTCTGGCCGCCCTGCGAAGCCTGCGAGCCCGTCGCGACCTGCGCGTCCTGCGTCTCCTGACCGTCCTGGCCGTCCTGCCTGTCCTGGCCGTCCTCGCCGGTGAGCTCGGAGGCGGACTCCGGCTCCTCGGCTGGCTCCCGGGGCTCGTGCTGCGACGCCGGATGGGCGGCCAGCCAGCGGTTGATGGCGATGCGGGCGGCCGGGGTGCGGGCGTGGTCGAGCCACTCCGGCGAGGGGCCGTGGGAGGCGGTGTCCCGGGAGTCGCTCGCCATCAGCAACTGGAGGGTGTCGCCGTCGCGCAGCACCGTGCTCAGGGTCGCGATCCGGCCGTTGACCCGGGCGCCGATACAGGAGTGCGCGTCGTCGCCGTACAGGGCGTACGCGGCGTCCACACAGCTCGCGCCCGCGGGCAGGCCGAGCGTCCCGCCGTCGGAGCGGAAGACGGTGATCTCCCGGTCCTGGGCCAGGTCATCGCGGAGCGAGGTCCAGAAGATGTCGGGGTCGGGGGTGGCACTCTGCCAGTCGAGCAGCCGGGACAGCCAGCCGGGGCGGGTGGGGTCGGCCCGCTCGCCCTCGGGAGCGTCCACACCCTCCGTCGGGGCGTACGGATTGCCGAGGGCGATCACTCCGGCCTCGGCGACCCGGTGCATCTGGTGGGTGCGGATGAGGACTTCGGTGACCTCGCCGTCGCGCCCGGCCACGGCCGTGTGCAGCGACTGGTAGAGGTTGAACTTGGGGACCGCGATGAAGTCCTTGAACTCCGAGATCACCGGGGTGAAGCAGGTGTGCAGTTCGCCGAGGACCGCGTAGCAGTCCGCGTCGTCGGAGACCAGGACGAGAAGGCGGCCGAGATCGGTGCCGGTCAGCTCGCCGCGCTTGAGCCCGACCCGGTGGACGGAGACGAAGTGCCGCGGCCGGACCAGGACTTCGGCGGTGATGCCCGCCTCGTGCAGCACGCCCCGTACGTCCTCGGCGGCCTGGGCCAGCGGGTCGGGGCGGCCGGCGTGGGCCTGGAGGAGCTCGCGGGTCCGCGCGTACTCCTCGGGGTGGAGGATGGCGAAGACCAGGTCCTCGAGCTCGGTCTTGAGCGCCTGCACCCCGAGCCGCTCGGCGAGTGGGATCAGCACATCGCGGGTGACCTTGGCGATGCGCGCCTGTTTCTCGGGGCGCATCACGCCGAGGGTGCGCATGTTGTGCAGCCGGTCGGCGAGTTTGATCGACATCACCCGGACGTCGTTGCCGGTGGCGACGAGCATCTTGCGGAAGGTCTCGGGCTCGGCCGCGGCGCCGTAGTCGACCTTCTCCAGCTTGGTGACGCCGTCGACGAGGAAGCGGACCTCCTCGCCGAATTCCTCCCCCACCTGATCGAGGGTCACCTCGGTGTCCTCGACGGTGTCGTGCAGCAGGGAGGCGGTCAACGTCGTGGTCTCGGCGCCCAGTTCGGCGAGGATCAGCGTGACGGCCAGCGGATGGGTGATGTACGGCTCACCGCTCTTGCGCATCTGGCCGCGGTGGGAGGACTCGGCCAGGACATACGCCTTGCGGAGCACGTCCAGATCGGCTCCGGGGTGGTGGACGCGATGGACCTTGGCCACATGCTCGATCGCGTCCGGCAGCCGGCCGCGGGAGGCGGACCCCAGCAGGGCGGCTCGGCTGAACCTGCGGAGATTGCGCAGGTCGATGCGGGGGAGGCCGCGCCTGCGGCCGAACGGGGCCTGGTCGGTGGCCTCTGCGCTCATGGGCAACCTCCGGCGGCGTCGAGCGTCAACCGGCGTGGGTACTCCCCCGGGGCCGGTGCTTGATGCTATCGAGCCCATCACGCACGGCCGACCGGCTCTCGCCCAGAGTGAAACGGATCACCCATTCGAGGGAAGTGTCAGCCGAGGTCCGTGCCCAGCCAAGAGGAATCGATCTCCCCCTCGGCCACGATCACGGCAGGGCCGGTCATCTCCACCGTACCGTCCGGCCGTTCGCTGATGACAAGCCGCCCTCCGGGAACGTCCACGGTGTACGTGACGGGGTGGCCGGTGACCGCCGGATCGGCCCCGTCACGGCGTGCGGCGGCGACCATCACGGCGCAGGCGCCGGTGCCGCAGGAACGGGTCTCGCCGGAGCCGCGCTCATGCACGCGCATCGCGACATGGCGCGGGCCGCGGTCGACGACGAATTCGACGTTGGTGCCGTGGGGGTACGCGGCGGCGGGGCGCACGGCGGGGGCCGTGAGCAGATCACCGGCCTGGGCGAGGTCGTCGACGAAGGCGACCGCGTGCGGATTGCCCATGTTCACGTTGCGCGCGGGCCAGCTGCGGTCACCGACCGTGACCGTGATCTCCCCGTCGGGGCCGGGCTCGGGCAGCGTGGCCTCGCCCATCACCACGGTGATCGGGCCGTCGGGCCCGGCCGTGGCCTCGCCCGGTCGGGCTGCGTCACCGGCGTCCTTGGCGATATGGGCCCGGCGCACCCCGGCCCGGGTGGCGATGGCGAGATCGCCCGCCTCGACCAGCCCGGCGCGCTGGAGGTACCGGGCGAAGACGCGAACCCCGTTGCCGCACATCTCGGCGATGCTGCCGTCGCTGTTGCGGTAGTCCATGAACCATTCGGCCTGGTCGGCCATGGCCCGCGCCTCGGGGTGTGCCGAGGACCGCACGACGCGGATCAGGCCGTCACCGCCGATACCGGCGCGGCGGTCACAGATCCGGGTGACGGTGGCCGCGGACAGCTCAAGACGGCCGTCCAGGTCGGGGACGATGACGAAGTCGTTCTCGGTGCCGTGCCCCTTCAGGAAGGCCAGCCGTGGTGCGGTGCTCATCCCTCGATCCTACGGGGCTCCGCCCGCACCGGCCCCCGGCGCCCGGCCTGCCCGGGGGAACACTGGCCGGAGGGCCTCAGCAGGTCGGAGGAAGTCCGCTACGGGTTCGGGCAGCGCTCCGAGGGGGCGCGGGGCTGTGTCGATGTGCGGCTCCGCCGCGCGGGCGCGACCAGCCACGACGGCGCCGCGGGCGGCCGACGACGCATCGCGACACCTCCAGCGGAGCCTCAGCGGAGGCGGGCCACCCGCCAGAAGGTGAGGGCGGCCAGCAGCGCCACGATCGCCACATAGAGCATGACGAAGCGCCAGTCCGGGCGGCGTCCGGAGCCTCTGGGGGGCAGGCCCGGCCAGGTGTAGCCCACCCGGCGGGCGGCCATCAGGCCCCAGCCCGCCGCGCAGCAGCTCAGCAGCAGGCCGAGCATGGCCACGACCGCCCCTCCGTCACCGAACTCGAAGGCGAGCGGGAAGGCGAACATCAGCGAGCCGAGGATGGCGAGGGCGACGATCGGCGCGATCTGCCAGATCCGCAGCCGGCGCGGCGGGCGCAGCTCCCGGAACGACTCCCCGGAGACCGAGCCCGCGCCGACCTCTCCCTCGGAGCCGTCATCGAGGAGCGGTGCGCCGGGTTCGTGGAGCCCTCCGGCCTCATCGGGGCCGTCCGGGGTCAGCGGCCGCGCGTCTCCGTGCGGCGATTGCTGCGATGCGTCTCGAGGGCCGGCCTCCATCGCCACACGCCCTCCCAACTCCAGACACCACGGCACGATCGGAGCTTGATGATGGCATGCCCGCCGGTGCCCGAATGACGAGCTGAGCTTCCCGATGCCATGACGTGATCAGGCTGTGACCGCCCGTTCAATCAACGCGAGCGCGCTCGCCAGGAGTTCCCCTCTGCGGTCGGCCGCTCCGCTGAGCCAGTGGACCCTGGGATCGCGGCGGAACCACGAGTCCTGACGGCGTGCGAACCGCTTGGTGGCGCGCACGGTTTCGGCCCTCGCCTCCTCCTCGCCGCACTCTCCCGCGAGCGCGGCGAGCACTTGCTGATAGCCCAGTGCGCGGGAGGCGGTACGGCCGGAGCGCAGCCCGGCGTCCTCCAGCAGGCGGACCTCCTCGACCAGCCCGGCGTCCCACATCCGGTCCACCCGCAGGGCGATCCGCTCATCCAGCTCGGGCCGCTCGACGTCGACGCCGATCTGGAGCGTGTCGTAGACGGCCTCGTGTCCGGGCAGATTGGCGGTGAACGGGCGGCCGGTGATCTCGATGACCTCCAGTGCCCGGACCACCCTGCGGCCGTTGCTGGGCAGGATCGCGCGCGCCGCCTCGGGGTCGGCGTCGGCGAGCCGGGCGTGCAGAACCCCGGAGCCCCGCTCCTCCAGCTCGGCCTCGAGCCGGGCCCGGACGGCGGGGTCGGTGCCCGGGAACTCGAGGGCGTCGATGGCCCCGCGGATGTAGAGGCCGGAGCCGCCGACCAGGACGGGGGTGCGGCCCTCGGCGAGCAGACGGTCCATCTCGGCGCGGGCCAGCCGCTGGTACTCGGCGACGCTCGCGGTCTGGGTGACGTCCCAGATGTCCAGCAGTCGGTGCGGCACCCCCTGCCGCTCGTCCTCCGTCAGCTTGGCGGTGCCGATGTCCATGCCCCGGTACAGCTGCATGGAGTCGGCGTTGACGACCTCGCCGTCGAGGTGTCTGGCGAGTGCGACGCCCAGATCGGACTTTCCGGCCGCCGTGGGGCCGACGACGGCGATGACTCGCGGCGGATGGCCTGCTGTATTCACCGGGCCAGTCTCGCAAATACCCCGGGGGCGTCTCGAATGAGCGACGTGACGGGGCGCCGCCGGGTTCGTTGCCTGTTGCGAGGCTCCCAGGGCCGGTTCGGGGAATCGGCCGCCGCGCGCCGCACGGTCACCGCGCATCGCACCAGGGGACACTCCGGGCGGCACGGGATTTCGGCCACGCGAGTTTCGCCCACACGAGTAAGGTATGGAGTAGATATGGGCGTGTTTTCCAGGTTTCGTCGTGCGTCGAAGGAGGCGAGCCGTTCGTCCGAGGAGGCACCCCCGGTGCGTGACGCCCAGACCACGGCCGACGCCATGACGGCGAAGACCGAGTCCGGGACCGCCGATGGGGCTGAGGCCGCGCGGAGCGGGAAGGAGAACCCGGCGGGTGAAGGCGCCGGGATCCCCAAGCAGCAATCCGCGGCCGAGGCGGCCGACAGCGAGACCGGCGAGAGCGCCCGCGCATAGGCAACCGACGAGGGTAGGTGGCACATGGGCCTGATGGACAATCTCAAGGCCAAGGCCGGTCAGATGAAGGGCAAGGCCGGCAGCTTCGCGCAGCAGCACGAGGCCCGGATCGGGCGGGGCCTGGAGAAGGCGGCCAAGTCGGTCGACACCAGGACCAAGGGCAAGTACAGCGCCAAGATCGAGACTGGCACGGGCAAGGCGAAGGACGCTCTCAACCGCCTCTCGCAGATGGACGAGCGCAAGCCCAGGCACAAGGGCGACGCATAAGACCGGCCAAGCAGACAACGCACAGAAGACGGGGGCGGGCGATGCCGGGCCCGGACCGGCCGGCCCCGCCGGTACGCGGCCGTGGAGCGTGGGCTCCACGGCCGCGAGCGGCCTATGACGACCAGCTCGCCACGAAATACCCCACGCCGTACGGCGCTTCGTCATACCGCAACTCCCCCTTCAGGCGCACCCCCTCGCCCGCCCCCGCGAGCACCTGCCACGGCGCGCGACCAGCCGCCTTGAGCTCGTACGCCAACTCCTCGTCGAGCGCGGCCAGCGCCCCGGTGTCGGCGGCCGCCAGCGACCGCGCCACCTCGGCGTCGAACGCGGCCGCCCGCTCGTCGAGATAGCCCGGCGCCTTCAGCGTGCGGCATGCGGTGCCGTCGCCCATCACCAGCAGCGCGACCCGCTCCGCCCGCCCGGCGAGCTCCCTTCCGACGTGAATACACCGCTCGGCCGCGAGAGGTTCCCCCACACCCAGCCCCTCGACGGGCACCGCCGGGTCCCACCCCGCGTGCTCCAGCAGCCAGGCGCCGACCGTCAGCGACGTCGGCAGCGAGCGCGATGACCCGCCGTCCGCGGCGTCCTCGCAGCCGGACTCCCCCGCCACCGGCGCGGCGAGCCGCACATCCACCTCCACGCCGAAGCCGCGGAACGAGCCGGCCGCGCCCTGCGCATGCGGCCCGCGCCCGGCGCGATCGGCGGGCCCCAGCACGATCAGGCGCTCCGGACGCGCCGCCGCGAGGGCGTGGATGACCTCGAAGCACTCCGCGCGCAGCCCGTCCAGCTCGGGGGCGGCTCCGGCGGCGACCTCGGGCACCAGCAGCGGCGGACACGGGCAGACGGCGGCGGCGATCAGCATGATCGTGAGCCTAGCCGGGCGCTCAGTCGCAGCCGCAGCCCGCGGTGGGCGCGGCCGGCTGCGGCGGCGGGGCGCCCACCGTCGGCAGGCCCAGCATCACACCCGCGGGCTTCTTCTCCTCGGGCGCGTTCCGCCGCTCCCAGGCGTCTCCGGCGCGGGTGCGCCGCACGCCCCGGGCCGGGCCCTCGGCCAGCAGATGGTGGGGGGCGGCATAGGTGATGTCGACGGTGACGACATCACCGGGGCGCACCGGCTCCTCGGGCCGCGCGAAGTGCACCAGACGGTTGTCGGGGGCGCGGCCGGACAGCCGCCGCGTGGCGTCGTCCTTACGGCCTTCACCCTCGGCGACCAGCACCTCCAGCGTGCGCCCGACCTGCTTCTTGTTCTCCTCCCAGGAGATCTCCTCCTGGAGGGCGACCAGCCGCTCGTAGCGCTCCTGGACGACCGCCTTGGGCACCTGGTCCTCCATCTCGGCCGCGGGCGTCCCGGGCCGCTTGGAGTACTGGAAGGTGAACGCCTGGGCGAACCGCGCCTCGCGCACCACGTGCAGCGTCTGCTCGAAGTCCTCCTCGGTCTCCCCGGGGAAGCCGACGATGATGTCGGTCGAGATGGCGGCGTCCGGCATCGCGGCGCGCACCTTCTCGATGATGCCCAGGTAGCGCTCCTGCCGGTACGAGCGGCGCATCGCCTTGAGCACGGTGTCCGAGCCGGACTGAAGCGGCATGTGCAGCTGCGGCATCACGTTCTCCGTCTCGGCCATGGCGGCGATGACGTCGTCGGTGAAGTCGCGCGGATGCGGTGAGGTGAACCGGACCCGCTCCAGGCCCTCGATCTTCCCGCAGGCGCGCAGCAGCTTGCTGAACGCCTCGCGGTCGCCGATGTCGGAGCCGTACGCGTTCACGTTCTGGCCGAGCAGGGTGATCTCGGTGACACCCTCGGCGACCAGGGTCTCCACCTCGGCGAGGATGTCGCCGGGGCGGCGGTCCTTCTCCTTGCCGCGCAGCGCCGGGACGATGCAGAAGGTGCAGGTGTTGTTGCAGCCCACGGAGATGGAGACCCATGCGGCGTACGCGGACTCCCGCCGCGTCGGCAGCGTGGAGGGGAATGCCTCCAGGGACTCGGCGATCTCGACCTGGGCCTCCTCCTGGACGCGGGCGCGCTCCAGCAGCACCGGCAGGCTGCCGATGTTGTGGGTGCCGAAGACCACGTCGACCCAGGGGGCCTTGTTGACGATGGTGTCGCGGTCCTTCTGGGCCAGACAGCCGCCGACGGCGATCTGCATGCCCGGCCGCCGGGCCTTGATCGGCGCGAGCCGGCCGAGGTTGCCGTACAGCCGGTTGTCGGCGTTCTCCCGCACCGCGCAGGTGTTGAAGACGACGATGTCGGCCTCGCCCTCGCCGGTGCCCTCGGGCGCGCGGACATAGCCCGCCTGTTCCAGGAGGCCCGAGAGCCGCTCGGAGTCATGGACATTCATCTGGCACCCGTAGGTGCGGATCTCGTAGCTCTTGGGTGCTTGAACGTCCACTGCCGGGCTCCGGTCGCTGCTGATGGTCACCCAACAAGGGTAGGCGCTCACAGAAGCCCCTCTGCCGGGCGGTGGACCGGCCCACCGACCGGTCCGCCGGGGTGGGCCGACGGCCCGGCACCGAGCACACTGTGTTCCATGACACGGAACAACGCACAGGGCAACATGCTCGACAAGGCCATGGCAGTGCTCGGCTGCTTCCGCCCCGATGGCGGCGCGTTCCGTCTCACAGAACTGTCCGCGCGCACGGGGCTGGCCAAGACCACCGTGTTCAGGCTCTGCGCCGATCTGGTCCGGCTCGGCCTGCTCGAACGTGACGCCGAGACCTACCGGCTCGGAGGCGCGCTCTTCGAACTGGGCTCACTCGTCCCGCGCCGACGCGATCTGCGGGAGGCCGCGCTGCCGTTCCTCCAGGACCTCTTCGAGGCCACGCACGAGACCGTGCACCTCGGGGTGCGCGAGGGCCACGAGGTGGTCTACGTCGAGCGCATCCATGGCCACGACGCTCTTCGGCTGCCGTCCCGCATCGGCGGCCGACTGCCCCTGACCTGCACCGGCGTCGGTAAGGCGCTTCTGGCGTTCTCGGGCTCCGAGCTGGTCGAGGAGGTCCTGGTCGCGCCGCTGCCCGCTCTCACCCCCCACTCGATCACCGATCCGGACCGGCTGCGCACCGCCGTCGAGCAGGCCCAGGTGGCGGGTCTGGCCTACGAGGAGGAAGAGGCGGCCCCGGGGGTCAGCTGCATCGCGGCTCCCGTCTTCGACGGGCCGACCTCGGTGGCGGCCCTGTCGGTGGCCGTGCCCCGCGGCCGCTTCCGGCCGGCGCAGCTGGCGCCGGCGGTCCGGACGGCGGCCCTGGGTCTGTCGCGGGCCCTGCGCTCCGGCAGATGAGCGGGCGGCGGGCACGACGGGATCCGCGACTCGCCTCCGCCCTTCCGTGACGGCTCGCCCCTCCCCTCACATCAGCGGGCCTGGCAGGATCCTCGCCATGGCCCTCACCCTTCCGCGCCTGGACCGGCGCCGCGCCCTACAGTCAGCCGCCGCGGGCCTCGTCGCCCTCGGGCTGCTGCTGTGGTGGCTGCTGGCGTCGGGCGGTGGCCCCTCGCCCAGCGGCCGGGTGACGTTCGCGACGGGGGTATCCACCGGGGTCTACGACACCTACGGCCGGATGCTCGAGCAGGACCTCGCCCGGGACCTCCCCGATGTCGATGTGCGGCTGGAGCGGTCCAGGGGGTCCCCGGACAACGTCGAGCGGCTGGCCCGGGGCAGAGCCACCTTCGCCATCGCCGCCACCGACGCCGTCGCCGCCTACCAGGGTGCGGGAGCGGGGCGGCTGCGGGCCTGCGCCCGGCTGTACGACGACTACATGCAGCTGGTCGTGCCGAGGGGCTCGTCCGTGCAGTCGGCCCACGATCTGAAGCATCTGCGGGTCGGGGTGGGCGGCGACGGCTCGGGCGTGCAGCTGATCACCCGCGCGCTGATCAAGGCCGCCGGGCTCGACTTCGACCGGGACATCCGGGCCGAGCGGGTCGGCATCGACGCCATGCCGAAGCTGCTGCGGCAGGGCAAGCTCGACGCCTTCTTCTGGTCGGGCGGGCTCCCGACATCCGCGGTCCGCACCCTGGCCCACGCCTACCCGATCCGGCTCGTCCAGCTCGGCGACCTCACCGGCCCGCTGCACCGGCAGGGCGGGGTGACCCGCTACTACCGGGCGGCCACCGTGCCGGCCGACGCGTACGAGGAGATACGCAGGCCGGAGCCGGTCAAGACGATCGCCGTACCGAACCTCCTGGTCACCACGGACCGGGTGGCCCCCGATCTGGCAGAGGGCGTCACCCGCACGGTGATAGAGAACCGGGACCGCATCGGGGCGAAGGTGCACGCCGCCCAGAAGGTGGACCTGCGGACCGCCGTCTTCACCGACCCCCTCGCCCTCCACAAGGGCGCGGCCCGCTATTACCGCTCGGTCAAGCCGTAGTCCGGGCCGCCGCCGCTCCGGTCCGGCAGGATCTTCACATGACAGTGAAGAACGGCAGGCGGTGGAACCACAACATCCACTACCACCCTCGCATCCTCCACGCGGTCCCCGAGGGCGCCCGGCGCGCCCTCGACGTCGGCTGCGGCGAGGGCATGCTCGCCCGCGAGCTGAGGCGGACCGTGCCGCACGTCACCGGGATCGACCTCGACGCGGCCGGGCTCGAGCAGGGACGTGCGTACGGGGACGACGTCGACTACGTCCACGGCGACTTCCTGAGCCATCCCTTCGAGCCCGCCTCGTTCGACGTCATCGCGTCGGTAGCCGCTCTGCACCACATGGACGCCGCCACCGGGCTGGCCCGCATGCGCGACCTGCTGCGGCCCGGCGGGGTCCTGGCCGTCGTCGGTCTCGCCCGGAACTCCATGCCCAGGGATCTGCCGCGCGTCCTCGCCGCCGTCGCCGTCGGTAGCGTCCACCGCGCCAGGAAGGGCCACTGGGACCACCCGTCCCCCGTCGTATGGCCGCCACCGGTGACCTATCCGGAGATGCGGGCGCTGGCCGCCGAGCTCCTCCCCGGCTCGCGGTACCGCCGTCACGTCCTGTGGCGCTACAGCATCGTCTGGCGCAAGCCCCGGGACTGAGCGGCGAGCGGCCTTACGGTCCGCACGGCCCGCCTCACGTCGTTACGTTCCGCCTCGCGTCCTTACGGCCCGACTCACGTCCCTCTGGGCCCGCCTCACGGTCCGCACCGGCCCGCGTCACGTCCTTACGGTCGTCACGGTCTCACCGGGCCCCGTCCGCGGCACCGTGATGGTCACGCGCAGACCGCAGGGCTCGTTGGGCGCGTAGTGGATCGTGCCCCCGCCCGCCGTCAGCAGCGCGCGGGTGATGGACAGGCCCAGGCCCGAGCCCGAGACGTTCTGGTGGCGGCTGCTGCGCCAGAAGCGGTCGCCGATGCGGGCGAGTTCGTCCTCGGTGAGGCCCGGGCCGCCGTCGGCGACGACGATCGCCACGGTGTCGCCCTCCGTGCGCGCCGAGACCTCCACATGCGCCCCCTCTGGCGTGAACTTCAGCGCGTTGTCGACGACGGCGTCCAGTGCGCTGGACAGGGCCACCGGATCGGCCCAGCCGGTGATCGCCGCGGGGCCGGTGTAAGCGAGCCCGACCTCCCCCCGATCGGCCACCGGAAGCCAGGCGTCCACCCGGTCGGTCGCCAGCTCCGCGATATCGGTGAGCCGCAGGTCCGCGGCGGAGTGCTCGGCCAGGGCGAGGTCGAGCAGATCGTCCAGGACGCTGGCCAGGCGCTTGCCCTCCGCCCGCACCGAGGCGATCTCCTCATGGCCGTCCGGCAGCTCCAGCGCCAGCAGCTCGATGCGCAGCAAGAGCGCGGAGAGCGGATTGCGCAGCTGGTGGGAGGCGTCGGCCACGAACGCCCGCTGCTGCTCCAGGACCTGCTCGACGTTGTCGGCCATCTCGTTGAACGAGCGGGCCAGCCGCCGCAGCTCCGGGGGCCCGGAGGCGGCCGCGACGCGTGACTGCATCCGCCCGGTCGCGATGTCATGGGTCGCGGTGTCCAGGACGCGCACGGGCCGCAGCACCCATCCGGTGAGCCGGAAGGCGGCGCCGACGGCCAGCAGCATCGCGGCGCATTCGCCCGCGCCGATCACCAGCCAGCCGTGCAGGATCCGCGACCGCATCTGGCCGGTGGGCGAGTCGGTGACGACGACGGCCACCACGTCCCCGTCGCGGACGACAGGGGAGGCCACGGTGAGCCTGCCCCGCTGCCAGGGCCACACCTGGAGCGGATCGTGGCTGCGGCGCCCGGCGAGGGCCTCGTCGAACGCCTGGGCGCTCTCACCCGTGTCCGCCAGCCGCCAGCCGCCGGGCGCCTCGGCCATGGGCGGTGCGTCCCGGTCCCGGTAGAAGACCCCGGCCCGGATGCCGTACAGATCGTGGTAGCGCTTGAGCTCGGCGCGCAGGGTGTCCAGCCGCTCGTTCCCCTCGGTGCCGACCGCCCCCGAGGGCCCGGCGGTCACGAACTGGGCGAGCGCGGCGAAGCGCGCGGTGTCGTCGATCCGGTCGACGACCACGCGCTGCTGCTCCCGGGCGGCCAGGCTCCCCGCGAGCGGGAAGCCGAGGGCGAGCAGCACGCCCGCCATGAGGACGATGAGGAGCGGGAGGAGCCGAGTGCGCACCGAGGGAGCCCCGGTCGCTCAGCCGACCGGGGCGACGAGGCGATAGCCCACCCCGCGCACCGTCTCGATCAGGGCGGGCATCCGCAGCTTGGAGCGCAGGGAGGCGATATGGACCTCCAGGGTGCGCCCCGTCCCCTCCCAACTGGTGCGCCAGACCTCACTGATGATCTGCTCCCGGCGGAAGACGACACCGGGGCGCTGGGCGAGCAGGGCGAGCAGATCGAACTCCTTACGGGTGAGCGAAACGGTCGTGCCGTTGACGGAGACCTGGCGGGTGGGCAGCTCGATGGTCACCGGGCCGAGCCGCAGCGGCGGATGGAAGCCGTCCGGGCTCTCCTCGGGGCCATGGCCCGGGTCGTGGGCGGCGGTGCGGCGGCTGACGGCGTGGATCCGGGCGAGCAGCTCCATGGTGTCGTACGGCTTGACCACGTAGTCGTCGGCGCCCAGGTTGAGCCCATGTATGCGGGAGCGCACATCGGCACGCGCCGTCACCATGATCACGGGAGTGGCGGTGCGCTTGCGGATCTTGCCGCACACCTCGAAGCCGTCCTGGTCGGGCAGGCCCAGGTCGAGGAGGACGACGCCGAAGGGGGCACCGGAGTCCGGCAGCAGCGCCTGCAACGCCTCCTCGCCGCTCCGGGCGTGGGTGACCTCGAAACCGTGCTTGGAGAGCATGGCGGACAGTGCCGCGGCGACATGGTTGTCGTCCTCGACGAGCAGCAGTCTCACCGGCCCCTCCGCCACCTTTCCGTATCAGGGGAGACGCGCCCCGTACGCGTCCCCGTCACCATGTCTTCGAATGCGGCCACGAACATGGCCACAGGGCATCCACCCCGATCGACGGGCAGCCGTCAAGACGCATTCGGTCACACACTGGTTTCCGTTACGCAGCCGGTACGGCGCGCGTCGTCCCGTTCACGCAGAGTGTCGCGTCGCGGCCATATCGTTATCCTCAATTTCAGCTCAGATGTAATGACGCTGGTCGCAGGCGCTCATTAGTGTCCTCCCAACCGAGGAGGACGGAGCGAGACGCCGATGAGCGAAGTATCGGTGACCAAGGACGCCGCACCGGTGGCGAACGCGTTGGTTGCGTTGTCAGGAGTCAACAAGCACTTCGGCGCGCTGCATGTGCTCCAGGACATCGACCTGACCATCAGCCGCGGCGAAGTGGTCGTCGTCATCGGGCCGTCCGGGTCCGGGAAGTCGACGCTGTGCCGCACGGTCAACCGGCTGGAGACGATCGACTCCGGCTCCATCACGATCGACGGCAAGCCGCTGCCCCAGGAGGGCAGGGAGCTCGCCCGGCTGCGCGCCGACGTCGGCATGGTCTTCCAGTCCTTCAACCTCTTCGCGCACAAGACGGTGCTCGAGAACGTGATGCTGGGCCAGATCAAGGTCCGTAAGTCGGACAAGAAGGCCGCCGAGGAGAAGGCCCGCAAGCTGCTCGACCGGGTCGGAGTCGGCGCTCAGGCGGACAAGTACCCCGCCCAGCTGTCCGGTGGCCAGCAGCAGCGCGTGGCGATCGCGCGCGCCCTGGCCATGGACCCGAAGGTGATGCTGTTCGACGAGCCGACCTCGGCGCTGGACCCGGAGATGATCAACGAGGTGCTGGAGGTCATGCAGCAGCTCGCCCGGGACGGCATGACGATGGTCGTCGTCACCCACGAGATGGGCTTCGCCCGTTCCGCGGCGAACCGGGTGGTCTTCATGGCCGACGGCCGGATCGTCGAGGAGGCCGAGCCGGAGCAGTTCTTCAGCAACCCCCGCAGCGACCGGGCCAAGGACTTCCTGTCGAAGATCCTTCACCACTGAGCCCGCTGACCCGCCGGCCCGCACCGGCCGGGCGGATCGCGCCACGTTCGCCACTGCGTATGTGAACCACGTACTGAACACAGAGGGATGGGCACCATGAGGATTCGTAAGACGGCCGCTGCGGCCACGGTGGTTCTCGCGCTGGCCGCGACGGCGACCGCCTGTGGCGGCGAGAAGGGCACCGCCGGGGACAAGCCGAAGGGCGGCGAGGTCTTCAGCGGCGACTACACGGTCGCGAAGGACGTGAAGATCGACTCGCCGACCCTGAAGGCGGCGCAGAAGCGCGGCAAGATCGTCATCGGCGCCAAGGCCGACCAGCCGTTCCTCGGGTTCCAGGACACCGAGGGCAAGCGCTCCGGCTTCGACATCGAGATCGCCAAGATGGTCGCCGCCGACCTCGGCTTCTCCGCGGACAAGATCAGCTTCAAGACGGTGGACTCCAACGTCCGCGAGACCTCGATCTCCAAGGGCCAGGTCGACTACTACGTCGGCACCTACACCATCAACGACGAGCGCAAGAAGCAGGTCGGCTTCGCGGGCCCGTACCTCACAGCCGGTGCCGACCTGCTGGTCCGCAAGGAGGACAAGGGCAAGATCACCGGCCCGGACAGCATCAAGGGCAAGAAGGTCTGCTCGATCGTCGGCTCCACCCCGCTCCAGGAGATCAAGAAGCCGAAGTACGGCGCCAAGACCACCGAGCTGAGCAAGTACTCGCTCTGCGTCAAGCAGCTGCTCGACGGCCAGGTCGACGCGGTCACCACCGACGACGCCATCCTCAAGGGCTACGCCGCCCAGCGCCCGAGCAAGCTGTCCGTGGTCGGCAAGCCGTTCACCGAGGAGCCGTACGGCGTCGGCATGAACAAGAACGACAAGGCGCTCCGCGACGCGATCACCGACTCGCTCGAGAAGCACATCAAGAACGGCGACTACAAGAAGGCGTACGAGGGCACGCTCGGCAAGTCCGGCTCCTCCTACGTCGCGCCGAAGACGCCCCTGCCGCGCTACTGAGCAGGGCAATCCGTCCGCTCGTTCGAGCAAGGCTCTTCGCCCGCCCGTTCGCTGTTCACCTCGAAGCCGGTGCGCTCCGCACGCCGCTGACCTGACCGCTACCGCGGAGAATCGATGAACGTACTTCTCGATCATTTGCCCCAGTTCCGGGAGGGGTTCCTGGGAACCCTCTCCATCACGGCGGCCAGTGCGGCGCTGGCTCTCGTGCTGGGCGTCGTCATAGCCGGCTTCCGGGTGTCGCCCATACCGCCGCTGCGGGCGTTCGGGACGGCCTGGGTCACGCTGCTGCGCAACACCCCGCTGACCCTGCTGTTCCTGATCTCGTTCTTCGTGATCCCGCAGATCTTCTTCCCGGGGACGAGCCCCTTCGTCCTGGCCATGATGGCGCTGGGCTGCTACACGTCGTCCTTCGTCTGCGAGGCCGTGCGGTCCGGTATCAACACCGTGCCGCTCGGCCAGGCGGAGGCCGCCCGCAGCCTGGGGATGACCTTCTTCCAGACCCTCCGGCTGATCGTCCTCCCCCAGGCCACCCGGTCCGTGATTCCCCCCATGAGCAGCATCTTCATCGCGCTCACCAAGAACTCGGCCATCGCCGGGGCATTCAGCAACACCGAACTGTTCAATGTCTCGAAGCTGCTGAGTGACAAGGGCTTCGCGATCGGCTGGATCTTCCTGTGGATCGCGCTGTGCTACCTGGTCATCACGTTCGCCATCAGCGGTCTCTTCCGGCTGCTGGAGAACCGCCTGGAGGTGGCCCGATGAGCTCGAGCGTCCTGTACGACGCCCCCGGCCCCAAGGCCCGCGTCCGGAACCGCATCTTCTCCGTGGTCGGCGGCCTGGCCGTCCTCGGGCTGATCGTCTTCGCGGTGATGCGGCTAAACGCCAAGGGTCAGTTCGCGCCCGAGATGTGGGACATCTTCAACTACGCCGGGGTGCGGACCAGCATCCGCGACGGTGTGGTCACCACCCTGAAGGTGTTCGCCGTCGCGGCGGTCCTCTCGCTCGCCCTCGGTGTGCTGCTGGCCGTGGGCCGGCTCTCGGACCACAAGCCCGTCCGCTGGTTCGCGACCGGCTTCATCGAGTTGTTCCGGGCCGTCCCGCTGCTGATCACCATCTACGTGCTGTGGGTGCTCTTCCTGACCTACCGCTCGGACCTGGGGCTCAGCGGTGACAACACCGGCTTCTGGGCCCTGGTGATCGGCCTTACCGTCTACAACGGCTCGGTCCAGGCCGAGGTCCTGCGGGCGGGCATCAACTCGGTGCCCAGGGGCCAGCGTGAGGCCGCGTACGCCCTGGGCATGCGCAAGACCCAGGTCATGATGACGGTCCTGGTGCCGCAGGCCGTAAGGGCGATGCTACCGACCATCATCAGCCAGCTGGTGGTGACGCTGAAGGACACCTCCCTCGGCTATGTCATCACCTACCAGGAGCTGCTGTTCCAGCTTCAGCAGCTGGCCGGCAACATCGTGGTCAACGACGAGAACCCCTACGTCCCGGTGATCATCGTCGGCGGTGTCATCTACATCGCGATGTGTCTGGCCCTCTCCGCCCTCGCCACCTGGATCGAGCGGCGCGGCCGGCGTGCCAAGACCGGCATCCGGGTCGCGGACGCCGGGCAGCCGCTCGCGGCCGCCGACGCTCTCGAAGTCGTCGACCAGTCGGCGGCTTCCGCTCCGGACGCGTCCGCGGGCAAGACGAACTGAGGGGACGTCCGGGCGACCGGCGGACGCCGCTGGGGAGAGCCGGGCGAACGCTGCTCGGGAGAGCCGGGCGGATGAGCGAGACCCTTACCAGGGCGGTGGCGCACGCGCCACCGCCCTTCGTCGCTTGACGCGGGCAGCGGCAGTGGGTTGCATGCTTTCTGTGATCGCTCACCGGGTTTCAACTGCCAATTTCCGTACGTCACGTACGACCCGCAGGGCCGCAGGAACCGCACCGTGGACCCGGTGATCGTCGCCGGGGCGGGCCCGGTCGGCCTCACCCTGGCCCTCGCCCTCGCGCGCCTCGAAGTGCCCGTCATCCTGCTGGACGAGTCCACGGAGGCCGAGGAGGGCCGTCTGGCCCGCACCGTCGTGCTGCGCCCGGACGCCGCCGCCCTGCTGGAGCGGCTGGGCTGCCGGATCACCGCCCGCACCCGGCCGTGGACCGGATGGCGCACGATGCGGCGGCGGCAGCTGGTGCGGCAGGTGCCCCTCACTCCCGGCGCCCTCTTCGGCGGTCCGCCCCCGTCCGAGCGCGGCACCGGCGGCTGGGACGGCGGCCTTACGGAGGCCATGGACGCTCCTGAGGGCGACGGGCCGTCCTCGGAGGACGAGTCGGAGCCGGCGTCGGCGCCCTCACCGCTGCATCTGCCCCAGCACGAGCTCACCCGGGCGCTGCGGGGCTCGCTGGCCGCCGTGGGCGACGAGGACCTCGTCCGGATCGTCTCCGGAACCCGGATCGACGACCTGGAGCAGGACGACCACGGCGTCGGCGTGCGCACCCGGGGCGCCCAGGCCACCTGGTGGCGGGGCAGCTATCTGGTGGGCTGCGACGGGCCGCGATCCACCGTCCGCAAGCTCCTGGGCGTGCGCTTCCCGGGCCGTACGGCGGTGGAGCGGCACGCCGTCGCGGCACTGCGCGCCGAACTCCCCTGGCCCGGCGAGGCCCTGCTGCACCGCTCCCCGCCCTGGCGCAGCATCGACGCCGAGGTCACCGCCCGGCCGCTGCCGCACGGTCTGTGGCGGATCGACTGGCTGCTGCCGCCCGGCCGCGATCTCGTCACCCCCGACGCCCTGATGGTGCGGGTGCGCGACACCCTCGCGGGGTGGTGCGGCGAATCCGAGCCCCCCTATGAGCTCCTGGACACCGGCGTGCACACCGTGCACCACCGGCTCGCGCTGCGCTGGCGGGTGGGGCGCGCCTTCCTGGCCGGGGACGCCGCCCATCTGCTGGGCGCGCTCGGCACCCAGGGGCTCGAGGAAGGGCTGCGGGACGTCGACAACCTCGCCTGGAAACTCTCCCTCGCCTGGCACCACGGGGCCTCGGACGCCCTGCTCGACAGCTATCAGGCGGAGCGGCGCGGAGCCGTCGGGGCCCGGCTGCGCGCGACGGACCAGGCGCTGCCGCTGGTGCGGGCGGCCGGCGGCTGGCACGCGGTGCGGCGCACCGTGCGGCCCGGCGGGGCGCGCGGGCACGACGCGCTGCTCACCGACGGTCATCTCGGGCGGGGTCCGCTGGGCGCGCCGCCGGTCTACGACCGTTCGCCGCTGGCCCCGGCCGCGCCGCCGGACGGCTCGGTCACGGTGGGCACCGCGCTCGGGGCACCGGTCGCCGATGTGCCGGTGACCGCGCCGGACGGCTCGGTCGTACGGCTGCGGGAGCGGCTCGGGCGGGAGCTGCTGGTGGTGCTGGTCGCCCCCGGCACCGGGGTGTGGGACCGCCGCCACTGGATGCGCGCCGGGCTAATGCCGCGGCTGGCGGCGGCCGTCGCGGCGCTGCCCTTGCGCACCGAGCTGCTGGTCACCGAGGCGTACCCGGGAGCTCCCGCGCACACCGTGCTGCTGGTGCGGCCGGACGGCCATCTCACCGCGGCCCTCTCCGGGGTGCGGCCGAGCGCGCTGTACGCGTGCGCGGACGCGGCCCGGGGCGGAATCGCGGCCCGCGGCGCCCCGGCGGAGGCGAGCGCGCGGCGGTAGTGCGGGAAGCACGCGAAGCGCGGGCTCAGCGGAGCGCGCCCGGGGCGCACTCGGACACCTGGCCGCGCCTGGTCGCATCTGGCCGCACCTGGTCGCACCTGGTCGCGCCTGGTCGCGCCTGGTCGCGCCTGGTCGCGTCCCGGGCGCGGGGGTCGTCTGCGGGCGTGTGTGGTCCGTATGCGGGCGTGTGTGGTTCATGTCCGGCCGTGCGTGGTCCGGACACGCATCCGGGTCCGAGCCGGTGCGGTTGACCTTCCTTTCCAGCACATGATTCACTTCGCAGCGTGACTGACACCTGCTTGCCTCGCTTCTGGCGGAGGGTCCATCTGGACCTGGTCCGCTACGCGGGCTGTGTCTGTCGTCCGTCCTGTTGATCCGCTTCTTGCCCGCGCGGCACGGCCGCGCCCCTTTCGCGATCATTCAGGACGGTTCTCTGTGCCCGACGTACGCACTTCCCCCTTCAGTCCCGTGCGCCCCTCCGCGGATCTCATCACGGACCCCGGTACGGGCCCCGCATCCGGGCCCGTCGCCCCGCCCAGCGCCGCGGAACTGCTCGACTTCGCCCGCCGGACCGCCGCCGACGCCGAGCTCGTGGCCTCGCTTCCGCTGGATCCGGAAGGCCGCACCTGGCTGCGCCTCGATGGACCCGGCGGCAGCGAGGCCTGGCTGATCGGCTGGCCTCCGGGCACCGGCACCGGCTGGCACGACCACGGCGGCTCCCATGGCGCCTTCGTCTCGGCGGCCGGTGAGCTCAACGAGCAGTCACTCGCCGCGCGTCTGCCCACCGAGGGCTGGAAGACCCTGGAACTGACCGACGGTGTGGACCGCGAACGGCGGCTGCTCGCCGGGCAGGGCCGGGCCTTCGGACCGCATCATGTGCATGAGGTGATCAACCCCTCCGACACCGAGCATGCGGTGTCGGTGCACGCCTACTATCCGCCGCTGCCGCTCATGCGGCGCTACAGCCGTACCGGTCAGACGCTGCGGCTGGAGCAGGTCGAGCGGCCCGAGGAGTGGGGATAAACACGATGGGCACGACCAACACGACCAACACGACCAAGCGGAGCGTGAACGAGCTGCTGGCCGAGGCCCGCGAGGAGCTCGACCGGCTGGAGCCCCTTGATGCCGCGGCGGCGCAGGTCGAGGGCGCGCTGCTGGTGGACATCCGGTACGCGGCGCTGCGGGAGCGCGACGGCACCATCCCGGGGGCGCTGATCGTCGAGCGGAACGAGCTGGAGTGGCGGCTCGACCCGCAGTGCGACCACCGGCTGCCCGAGGCCACCCACCACGATCTGCGGGTCGTGGTGGTGTGCAATGAGGGCTACGCGTCCAGCTTCGCCGCGGTCTCGCTGCGCCGACTGGGGCTGGCGCGGGCGACCGATCTGATCGGCGGCTTCCAGGCGTGGCGCGCGGCGGGGCTCCCGGTGAGCTGAGGGGCCGTCCCCCGCCCTCACGGCCGTCACCCACCCTCACCACCCCAGACGGAGCCCCTGAGCCTCTCGGAGCCGGTGGCCTCTCAAGAGCCACCGGGCCTCTCAGAGGTCCTCAAAGGTCCTCAGAGATCGGGAAGGTGATGCTCCAGCAGCTCCGGGTCCTCGCCCTCCTCCTCCAGCGCACGCCGCACCACCCGCAACGCCAGCCCCTCCGAGTAGCCCTTGCGGGCCAGCATCCCGGCGAGACGGCGTATCCGCTTCTCCCGGTCCAGGCCACGAGTGGCCCTCAGCTTGCGCACGACCAGCTCGCGCGCGGTCCGCTCCTCCTGATCGGCGTCGAGCTGTCCCACGGCGTCGTCGATCAGGGTGGAGTCCACGCCCTTGGTGCGCAGCTCACGGGCGAGCGCCCGCCGGGCGAGCCCCCGGCTGTGGTGCCGGGACTCCACCCACGCCTCCGCGAACGCCGCGTCGTCGATCAGCCCGACGTCCTCGAACCGGGACAGCACCTCCCGTGCCGCGTCATCGGGGATGCCCCGGGTGCGCAGCGCGTCCGCGAGCTGCTTACGGGTGCGCGGGGTCCCGGTGAGCAGGCGCAGGCAGATTGCCCGCGCCTGCTCCTCCGGGCCCGGCGGCGGCCCCTGCTCGGCCCTCGACAAGGAGGGGGCGCCGCTGTCCGGACGGTCCGGGCGCTCCGGACGGCCTGGGCCGTCCGGCCATTCGGTCCGCCGTGTCATGGATCAGCTCTTGGCCGCGGCGGTCTTGGCCGCCTTCGCCCCGGACTTGGCCGCCGGGGCGGCCACGGCCTTCACCGGTGCGGCCGCGGCCACGCCCGCGGCACCCGCCGCATCCGCGGTGGGCTCCGCGGCGGCCGGGTCCTGGGGCTTCACTCCGATGCCGAGCTTTTCCTTGATCTTCTTCTCGATCTCATTGGCGAGATCGGGGTTGTCCTTCAGGAAGTTGCGGGCGTTCTCCTTGCCCTGGCCGAGCTGGTCGCCCTCGTAGGTGTACCAGGCGCCGGACTTGCGGACGAAGCCGTGCTCAACCCCCATGTCGATCAGACCGCCCTCGCGGCTGATTCCCTGGCCGTAGAGGATGTCGAACTCGGCCTGCTTGAAGGGCGGCGCGACCTTGTTCTTGACGACCTTGCAGCGGGTGCGGTTACCGACCGCGTCGGTGCCGTCCTTGAGGGTCTCGATGCGACGGATGTCGATGCGGACCGAGGCGTAGAACTTCAGCGCCCGGCCACCGGTCGTCGTCTCCGGGGAGCCGAACATGACGCCGATCTTCTCGCGCAGCTGGTTGATGAAGATCGCGGTGGTCTTGGACTGGTTCAGCGCGCTGGTGATCTTGCGGAGCGCCTGGCTCATCAGCCGGGCCTGGAGACCGACGTGGGAGTCGCCCATCTCACCCTCGATCTCCGCGCGCGGCACCAGGGCGGCGACGGAGTCGATGACGATGAGGTCGAGGGCGCCGGAGCGGACCAGCATGTCCACGATCTCGAGCGCCTGCTCACCGTTGTCCGGCTGGGACAGGATCAGCGAGTCGGTGTCCACGCCGAGCTTCTGCGCGTAGTCCGGGTCGAGGGCGTGCTCCGCGTCCACGAAGGCGACCGTGCCGCCCGCCCGCTGGGCGTTGGCCACCGCGTGCAGGGTCAGCGTCGTCTTACCCGAGGACTCCGGGCCGTAGACCTCCACCACGCGGCCGCGCGGCAGGCCGCCCACGCCGAGGGCGACGTCGAGCGCGGTCGACCCGGTGGGGATGACCTCAATGGGGTCGTTCGGCCGGTCGCCCATGCGCATCACGGCGCCCTTGCCGAATTGCCGTTCAATCTGTGCGAGCGCGGCGTCGAGGGCCTTCTCGCGGTCGGTTCCTGCCATGGGTCCCACCCGGTTTGCTTGAGTCGATCGCTTCACGTCCAAGACGCTAGCGCCTGCCACTGACAAGCGGCCCTGACGTCCTCGGCCTGTGGATAACTGCCGGAGCCTCCATAAGAATGGATGTTCGATTTTTGTGTCAACCGCGCCGCGCCAGCGCGGCGCGCATCCGCGCGAGGGCCGAGACTCCGCGCCGCCGCGTGCGCCCGTGCACCCGCGGATCGTCGGTCACGTCATAACGCTTGATGTACGCGCCGAGGAACGCCTGTAGCGTCGCGGTCGCCGGAATCGCGATCAGCGCGCCCACCGCGCCCAGCAGCGCGGTGCCCGCTATCACCGATCCGAAGGACACGGCCGGGTGGATGTCCACCGTCCTGGCGGTGATCCTCGGCTGCAACAGATAGTTCTCGAACTGCTGGTAGATCACGACGAAGATCAGGACCCACAGCGCGTACCAGGGCTCGACGGTGAACGCGATCAGCATCGGCAGGGCCCCGGCCAGGTAGGTGCCGATGGTCGGGATGAACTGCGAGATCAGCCCCACCCAGACGGCGAGCGCCGGGGCGTAGGGCACGCCCAGGGCCTCCAGCAGGATGTAGTGGGCGACGCCGGAGATCAGGGCCATCAGCCCGCGGGAGTAGATGTAGCCGCCCGTCTTGGCGACCGCGATCTCCCAGGCGCGCAACACCTCGACCTGCCGGGTCGGCGGCAGCACCGAGCACAGGGCGCGGCGCAGCCGGGGGCCGTCGGCGGCGAAGTAGAAGGCGAACAGGGTCACCGTCAGCGTCTTGAACAATCCGCCGAGCACCTGTGCGGAGACGTCCAGCACATTGTCGGCGCTGTTCTTGACGTAGCTCTGGAGCCAGTCGGAGTGCAGCAGGCTGTCCTGGATCTCCAGACGCGACAGATGCGTATGGAATGTGTCGTTGATCCAGCTGACCACGTCATCGAGGTACTTCGGGAAGTCCTGGACCATGGTGATGATCTGATCGGCGAGCATCGAGCCGAGCAGGGTGAAGAAGCCGGCGGTGCCGACGAGGATGGCGAGAAAGACCAGCCCGGTGGCCAGCCCCCGGCGCATGCCACGGGCGGCCATCCGGTCCACGGCCGGCTCGATCGCGAGCGCCAGGAAGAACGCGATCAGGATGTTCAGCAACAGCCCGGTCAGCTGGTCGAAGGCCCAGGTCGCAAGGCGGTAACAGGCCACCAGCGCGAGTGCGAGGACCATGGCGCGCGGCAGCCAGCGCGGCATGCGCGCGGCGGATTGCGGGGATTCCGAGGAGGCCCGAGCGGCGCTCGGGTTGTCGTCGGCGTCGGAGGAGAGGGTCTCTTCGGTCGGGGCCACGGAGCAAGTGTGGCGTACACCGGTCGAAGAAATCCGGCCACCCCGGGAAGCTGATGCGTCCGGAGTGCCCGGGAACCGCTCAGCGCCTGCTCTCGGGGATCTCCATCGCGGCGCAGACCCCGCGCCAGACGTCCTTGGCCTCCCAGCCGTCCCTCAGCGCCTCGTGCACCGTCCGGCCGCCGAGTTGCGACATCACATGATCGCGCGCGAAGGAGTCGGCGTACGCCTCGCCGAAGTGGTTCGCCATTCGCTGCCAGAAGTCCGTCAACCGCATGCGACCAGTATCGCGCTCCCGGGGTGCACCGGTGCGTGAGCCCCCTACGGACCGTGTCTCGCGGCCTACGGTCTGTCCATGGATCGATCCGCAAGCCTCCCCTCCTCGCCGTCGTCGCCCTCCTTGCCCACGCCCGGGCCCGCCGAGCCGGCCCGGCCGGCCGGGTCCTCCCCGCTCGCCCGCGCCGAGCGGTTCGTCTGGCTGTCCCCCCGCGTGCTGGAACAGCGCAGATTCGCGTATCACTTCCTGGGCGGCGGCGCGGAGGCGGTCGAGACCGCGCTGACCGCGTACCTGGGGACCGACGGGGGCTACGGCCATGCGCTGGATCCGGATCTGCGCGGCCCGGTGAGCCAGCCGCCGCATGCCGTGCACGCCTTACGGGTGCTCGATGGGATCGGGCGGTGCGGCGGGCAGCGGGTGGAGCGCCTGTGCCGCTATCTGACGTCCGTGTCCACCCCGGACGGCGCGCTGCCCGTCTGCCACCCCTCCCCGCACGGCTATCCGGCGGCCCCCTGGGTCCCGTCGGCGGACGATCCGCGCGGTGATCTGCTGACCACCGGGCCGGTGGTGGGGCTGCTGCACCGCAACGAGGTGTGGCATGCGTGGCTCTTCCGGGCCACGGACTTCTGCTGGGCGGCGGTCGCCGCCCTGGCGGAGGGCGGCGCGGCGATGCGTCCGTACGAGGTCGCCGCGGCCGTCGCCTTCCTCGACGGGGTACCGGACCGGGCCCGCGCCGAGGCGGCGGGCGTACGGCTCGGCCGCCGGGTGCGGGAGGAGCGGCTGATCGTGCCGTCCCCGGTCCCCGAGCCCGCCGGGGACCGCCCCGCGGCGCCGGGGCCCGATGAGCCCCTTCAGGTGCACGACATCGCCCGTACGCCGGGCTCACCGGCGCGCCGGTGGTTCACCGACGCCGAGGTGGAGCGGTCCCTGGACGCTCTCGTGGCCGCACAGCAGGAGGACGGCGGCTGGCCGCCGCACCGGCGTGCCTGGACGCCGGGGGCCACGCTGGAGTGGCGGTCGGTGGCGACCGTCGAGGCGCTGCTGACGCTGCGGGCCTACGGGCGGCGGATCTGAGCGCGGGCGTACGGGGCGGTCACAGGGCCCGGACGCCGGCCGTGACGGCGACGGCCACGGCGACCACCACCAGGAAGGGGGCGCGGAGCACCAGCGCGAGCGCCGCCGCCCCCAGCCCGGCCGCCCGCGCGTCCAGGAGGAGGTGCCGGCCGTCGCTGAAGGTCTGCTGGGCGGTGAGCGCGGCCAGCAGGGCCACGGGCAGCAGCGCGGCCAGACGCCTGACCAGCGGGCGCTCCAGGACCCCGGCGGGCACCGAGAGGCCCAGCAGCTTGACCAGGTAGCAACCCGCGGCGGTGACGCCGATGGCGATCCAGGTGGTCATCGGCGCTCACCCCGCTCCGCGCCGCGCGCCATGCGCCCGTGCACCGTAAGGACGACGGGAGCGGCGAGCGCCGCCACCAGGACCGGTACCCCCGCGGGCAGCACCGGCTGGCACAGGAGCACCAGCAGGACGCCGAGACCGGCCACCGCCCGCTCGACGGTGCCGCTGAGCATGGGGGCCAGCAGGGCGAGGAAGACGGCGGGCCCCGCGGCGTCCAGGCCCCAGGCGTCGGTGTCGCCGAGCGCGGACGCCCCCAGGGCGCCGATCAGCGTGGTGAGGTTCCACAGGGTGTACAGCGTCAGCCCGGTGACGGTGAAGCCGAGGCGCGCGGTGCGCCGGTCGGGCTGGGCGAGGGCGACGGCCGAGGTCTCGTCGATGACCCATTGGGCCGCCAGGGGGCGCACCGCGCGCGGCAGCCCGAGGAGCCCGGACAGCCGCAGTCCGTAGAAGGCGTTGCGCACCCCGAGAAAGAACGCCCCTGCGGCGGCGGTGAACGGATTGCCGCCCGCCGCCAGCGCGCCCACGAGGGCGAACTGCGACGCCCCGGTGAAGACCAGCAGGCTGAGCGCGCAGGTCTGTAGCAGGCCGAGCCCGGCGCCCGCCGACGTCACCCCGAAGGCGAAGCCGGAGAGCCCCACCGCCACACCGACGCCCAGGGCGTCACGGACGACGGCCGAGTCCGCCGGGGGTGCGGCGGGATCGGTTCGTTCCTCTATCTGTTCTGACACAGCGCGCACATTAGGAGAGCGCTTCGACCCCAGTCTTGTACGTTCTTGCGCGCTCGCGCCGGTAGGCGCCCGGTGGCACCCCCACGATCCGGGTGAAGTGACGGTTCAGGTGGGACTGGTCGGTGAAGCCGACGGCGACGGCCACCTCGGCGGGCGCGCTCCCGGCGTCCAGCAGCCGCCGGGCCCGGCGGACCCGCGCGTCGGTGAGCCAGGTGTGCGGCGGCATCCCGTAGACCGCGCGGAAGGCGCGCAGGAGGGCGAAGGGACCGGTGCCCAGCTCGGCCGCCAGCCGTTCCAGGGACGGCGGGTCGGCCATCCGCTCCTCGAGGACCGCGCGGGCGCGCGCCGCCGTCCGCGCACCCGCGGTGCGCGCCGTGCGCTCAGGGAGCGGGCCGCCGTGGTCGCGCAGCAGCCGGGCGAGCGCGATGCGCAGCAGGCTGTCCGCGGCGAGCGCGTTGCCCTCCTCGGCGGCCCGGTGCACCGCGGTGACCAGCCGCGCCCCCTGGGGATCGTCGACGGTGGGGATCCGGAACCCGGCCGTGCCCCGGAGCGTGGTCGTCTCGGCGGCGATACCGGCGACCAGGTCCGTGGCCGGGTACAGCACGCTGTACGCCCACCCCTCGGGCGCCCCGGCCCGTCCGGTGTGCGGCACCTCGGGGTTGATGAGCGCGAGCCCGCCGGGGCCGGTGCGCTCGATGGCCCCGCGGTGGTGGAACTCCTCGACGCCCTCGGTGATCGCGGCGATCACGAAGGTCTCGTGGGTGTGCCAGCCGAAGGTCTTGTGGATGTAGCGGGCGCGCAGCAGATCGACGCCCGGAAGCTGGGGGTACCGCCAGTGCCGCGCGCTCTCCCGGTTCGCCATGGCACCATTGTGCGCCCCGCCCGGCCCCCCTCTGACCTGCGACTCCGTCCATTGTCAGTGGTGCGGTGCACGATGGAGGGCATGGCAGGCTCGGCGCTCGACGGATTCTCCCCGGCCACCCGCGGATGGTTCACGGGTGCCTTCACCGCGCCCACGCCCGCGCAGGAGGGCGCGTGGCGGGCGATCGGCGCGGGCTCGGACGTCCTGGTCGTCGCCCCCACCGGCTCGGGCAAGACCCTGGCCGCCTTCCTCGCGGCCCTGGACAGGCTGGCCGGTGAGCCGCCGCCCGCCGAGGCGAAGAAGCGCTGCCGGGTGCTCTATGTCTCCCCGCTGAAGGCCCTGGCGGTGGACGTCGAGCGCAATCTGCGCAGCCCGCTGACCGGTATCCGCCAGGAGGCGGTGCGGCTGGGCATGCCCGAGCCGGAGATCCGGGTGGGCACCCGCTCGGGCGACACCCCGGCCGCCGAGCGCCGCGCGCTGGCCACGCGCCCGCCGGACATCCTCATCACCACCCCCGAGTCGCTGTTCCTGATGCTCACCTCCGCCACCCGGGAGGCGCTGCGCGGGGTGGAGACCGTCATCCTGGACGAGGTCCACGCCGTCGCGGGCACCAAGCGGGGCGCCCATCTCGCGCTGTCCCTGGAGCGCCTCGACGAGCTGCTCGAGCGCCCCGCCCGGCGCATCGGCCTGTCCGCGACCGTAAGGCCGGTGGACGAGGTGGCGCGGTTCCTGTCGCCGCGGCGCAAGGTGGAGATCGTCCAGCCGCCCTCCGGCAAGGAGTTCGACCTGTCGGTGGTCGTGCCCGTGGAGGATCTGGGCGAGCTGGGCGGCGCCCCCGCCCAGGAGGGCGAGGCGGGCGAGCGGCCGTCGATCTGGCCCCATGTGGAGGAGCGGATCGCCGATCTGGTCCAGGCCCATCGCTCCACCATCGTCTTCGCCAACTCCCGCCGGCTGGCCGAGCGGCTGTGCAACCGGCTGAACGAGATCGCCTACGAGCGGGCCACCGGTGAGGCCCTGCCCGAGGACCACTCCCCCGCCGAGGTGATGGCCGAGGCCGGTGCGGCCCGGGGCGCGCCCGCGCTGCTGGCCCGCGCGCACCACGGCTCGGTGTCCAAGGAGCAGCGGGCGCTGGTCGAGGAGGACCTCAAGGCGGGCCGGCTGCCCGCCGTCGTCGCCACCTCCAGCCTCGAGCTCGGCATCGACATGGGCGCGGTCGACCTGGTCGTCCAGGTCGAGTCGCCGCCCTCGGTGGCCTCCGGTCTCCAGCGGGTGGGCCGGGCCGGCCACCAGGTGGGCGCGGTCTCCACCGGCGTCGTCTTCCCCAAGTACCGCGGCGATCTGGTGCAGGCCGCGGTGGTCACCGAGCGGATGCGCGAGGGGGCCATCGAGTCGCTGCGGGTGCCCGCCAACCCGCTGGACGTGCTCGCCCAGCAGCTGATCGCCATGACCGCCATGGACACCTGGGACGTGGACGAGCTGCTGGCCCTGATCCGCCGCGCCGCGCCGTTCGCCTCGCTCCCGGAGTCGGCGTACACCTCGGTCCTCGACATGCTCGCGGGCCGTTACCCCTCCGACGCCTTCGCGGAGCTGCGGCCGCGCCTGGTGTGGGACCGCGTCGCCCATACGGTCACCGGCCGCCCGGGGGCGCAGCGGCTCGCGGTGACCTCCGGCGGCACCATCCCCGACCGCGGGCTCTTCGGTGTCTTCCTGGCGGGCGCCGACCCCAAGAAGGGCGGCGGCAGGGTCGGGGAGCTCGATGAGGAGATGGTCTACGAGTCGCGGGTGGGCGATGTGTTCACCCTGGGCACCACCTCATGGCGGATCGAGGACATCACCCGCGACCGGGTCCTGGTCTCCCCCGCCCCCGGCGTCCCCGGCCGGCTGCCCTTCTGGAAGGGCGACCAGCTCGGCCGCCCCCTGGAGCTGGGCCGCGCCCTGGGCGCGTTCCTGCGCGAGGTGGGCGCGCTCCAGCCGGAGGACGCCCGGCTGCGGCTGCTGGCCGCCGGTCTGGACGCCTGGGCCGCCGAGAACGTCATCGGGTATCTGGACGAGCAGCGCCGTGCCTGCGGGCATGTGCCGGACGACCGCACGATCGTGGTGGAGCGGTTCCGCGACGAGCTGGGCGACTGGCGCGTGGTGGTCCACTCCCCCTTCGGCGCGCAGGTCCACGCCCCCTGGGCGCTCGCCCTGGGCTCCCGCCTCTCCGAGCGGTACGGGATCGACGCCCAGGTCATGCACGCCGATGACGGCATCGTGCTGCGGCTGCCCGACGCCGATCTCATGGGCCTCGACCTCCTCGACGCGGACCCGATGCGCCAGGGCGTGGAGTACGACACCGAGCAGTCCCCGGTGGGCGCGGCCGACGTCGCGTTCGACAAGGGCGAGATCAACCAGATCGTCACCGACCAGGTCGGCGGCTCCGCGCTGTTCGCCTCCCGGTTCCGCGAATGCGCCGCCCGCGCCCTGCTGCTGCCCCGCCGCGACCCCGGCAAGCGCACCCCGCTGTGGCAGCAGCGCCAGCGCGCCGCGCAGCTCCTCCAGGTGGCGAGCGAGTTCGGATCCTTCCCGATCGTCCTCGAAGCGGTCCGCGAATGCCTCCAGGACGTCTTCGACGTTCCCGGCCTCACCGAGCTGATGGGCGACATCGAGGCCCGCCGGGTCCGGCTGGTGGAGGTGACCACCCCCGAGCCGTCCCCCTTCGCCCGCTCGCTGCTCTTCGGCTATGTGGCGCAGTTCCTCTACGAGGGCGACTCCCCGCTCGCCGAGCGCCGCGCCGCCGCCCTCTCCCTGGACTCGCGGCTGCTGGCCGAGCTTCTGGGCCAGGCCGAGCTGCGCGAGCTGCTCGACGCCGACGTCCTGGCCGAGCTGGAGCAGGAGCTCCAGTGGCTCACCGAGGATCGCCGGATCAAGGACGCCGAGGGCGTGGCCGACGCCCTGCGGGTGCTCGGCCCGCTCACCGCCACCGAGCTGGCCGAGCGCGGTGCCGAGCCCGGGTGGGCCGAGGACCTGGCCGGGGCCCGGCGCGCCATCCGGGTCCGGGTCGGGGGTGAGGACCACTGGGCCGCGGTGGAGGACGCCGGGCGGCTGCGGGACGCGCTCGGCACGGCGCTGCCGGTCGGCGTCCCCGAGGCGTTCACCGAGCCGGTCAAGGACCCCCTGGGCGACCTTGTGGCCCGCTACGCCCGCACCCACGGCCCGTTCACCTCCGCCCAGGCCGCCGCCCGCTTCGGCCTCGGCGTCGCCGTCACCGAGGGTGCCCTGCACCGGCTGGCCGCGAGCGGCCGCGTGGTCCAAGGCGAGTTCCACCCCTCGGGGCTGGGCCAGGAGTGGTGCGACGCAGCGGTGCTCCGCCGCCTGCGGCGCCGCTCCCTGGCCGCGCTGCGCCACGAGCTGGAGCCCGTGCCGCCCTCGGCGCTCGCCGCCTTCCTCCCGCAGTGGCAGCATCTGGGCACCCACAGCCTGCGCGGTATCGACGGGCTGGTGCGCGCGGTCGAGCAGCTCCAGGGCGCGCCGGTCCCGGCCTCCGCCCTGGAGAAGCTGGTCCTGCCGTCCCGGGTGAGCGACTACACGCCCACGATGCTCGACGAGCTCAGCGCCTCAGGGGAGGTCGTCTGGGCCGGAGCGGGAGCGCTGCCGGGCAAGGACGGCTGGGTCACCCTGCACCTGGCCGACACCGCCCCGCTGCTGCTGCACACCCCGCATCCCTTCGAGGCCGGGCCCCTCCACCAGGCCGTTCTCGACTCCCTGGCCGGGGGGTACGGGCTGTTCTTCCGCCAGATCGCTGAGCAGGCCCGCGCCGCCGGGCACGAATTCCTGGATCCCGAGCTCGCCGAGGCCCTGTGGGATCTGGTCTGGGCGGGCCGGGTCACCGGTGACACCCTCGCCCCGCTGCGCTCCCTGCTGGGATCCGGCCGTACGGCGGGCTCCACGGCCCACCGTGCCAAGCGCACGGTCCCCCGGGGGCGCTACGGCGGCCTTACGGGCCGCACCGGCCGACCGACGGCGTCGCGCAACGGCCCGCCCACCGTCGCCGGACGCTGGTCCCTGTTGCCGGAGCGCGAGCCCGAGCCCACCCACCGCGCCCACGCCTTGGCGCGCACCCTGCTCGACCGGCACGGCGTGGTCACCCGCGGGGCGGTCGCCGCCGAGGGGGTCGAGGGCGGCTTCTCCGCCGCCTACCGGGTGCTGTCCGCGTTCGAGGAGTCCGGCCAGGCCCGCCGCGGCTATGTGATCGAGGGGCTGGGCGCCGCCCAGTTCGCGATGGACGGCGCGGTGGACCGGCTGCGCGCGGTCAGCACGGCCCGCGACCGCGCGGCGGCCCCCGCCTTCGACGGACAGCGCGGCCAGTCCCGGCGTGCGTTCGTGCTCGCCTCGGCCGACCCCGCCAACGCCTATGGCGCCGCTCTCCCCTGGCCCGATCCGCCCGCGGACGCGAGCCACCGGCCGGGCCGCAAGGCGGGTGCGATGGTGGTGCTCGTCGACGGGGAGCTGACGCTCTACATGGAACGGGGCGGGAAGACCCTGCTCGCCTGGCCCTCGGGTGAGGCCGAGGCCGCGTCCCCCGAGGACGATGCCCGGCTGTGGACGGCGGTGGAGGCGCTGGCCGAGTCCGCCCGCGCGGGGGCGCTCGGCTCCATCACGGTCGAGCGCGTCAACGGCGCCCAGGCGCTCTCGTCCCCGATCGGCAAGCTCCTGGAATCGGCGGGCTTCCACCCGACCCCACGAGGTCTCCGCCTGCGCCCTTGACCGGCCGCCGGCCCCTCCGAACAACAACCCTCTGATCAACAACCACCGCCCGCGCCCCAGAACAACCGTCCCCTGATCACCGGGCGCTCCCGTCCGCCCGCGGCCACCGGCATCATGGATGGCATGCCCGAAGGAGACACCGTCTGGCAGACCGCTCAGCGTCTGCACCAGGCCCTCGCGGGTTCCCCGCTCACCCGCAGCGACCTGCGCGTCCCCCGGCTGGCGACCGCCGACCTCACCGGCCGTCAGGTCCTCGAGGTGGTCCCGCGCGGCAAGCATCTGCTGACCCGTGTCGAGGGCGGGCTGACCCTCCACTCCCATCTGCGGATGGACGGCTCCTGGCAGGTGTACGGGCCGGACGAGCGCTGGCGCGGCGGCCCGCACCACCAGATCCGGGCCATCCTCGCCAACACCGCCCACACCGCCGTCGGCTACCGCCTGCCCGTCCTTGAACTGCTCCGCACCGGCGACGAGGGCCGGGTCGTCGGCCATCTCGGCCCCGACCTCCTCGGCCCCGACTGGGACCCGGACGAGGCGCTGCGCCGACTGCTCGCCGATCCTTCCCGGCCGCTGGGCGAAGCACTGCTCGACCAGCGGAACCTCGCCGGGATCGGCAATGTCTACAAGTCCGAGCTGTGCTTCCTGGTGCGCGTATCGCCCTGGCTGCCGATCGGCGAGATGCCCTCCCCCGAACGCCTGGTGGCCCACGCCAAGAAGCTCCTGGAGGCCAACAGGAACCGGCGCGCCCGGGTCACCACGGCCGAGTCGCGCCGCGACCGCAGGCTATGGGTGTACGGCCGCCCGGGGCGGCCCTGTCTGCGCTGCGGTACGCCGGTGCGCGCCGCCGACCAGGGGCGCGCGGGTCAGGAGCGCTCGACCTTCTGGTGCCCGAGCTGCCAGGCGGGGCCGCAGGGGCCGGATCCGTCCTGACCCCCGGATCCGTCCTGACCCGGAGGGCCTCCCCGGCGACGAGGGCCTCCACGGCGCCGGGTGCCGCCCCTTCTGGGCGAGGGACCGCAATGCACCGGCAGCAGGCTCAGCCCCCAGCCGCCGACCGCTAACGCCCCCTCCACCGGCCCGGCCTCCCCCGGCTGCACCGCCAGCCGCAGCACGGACCACCACCAGACGCCGCCCAGAGCGAGCGCGACCACCCATCGGACCGGCCTGAGACCCTGGGTGTCGGCCCCTCCGACGGCTGCCATGACTGCCTCCTTCGGCGACGCTGAGCGCTCCGCGGAATGGCGCGAGGTGCGGTCGTTCATCCGCGGCTGCGTCGTGGCTGGTCGCGCCCACGCGGCGGAGCCGTACATCGCCACAGCCCCGCAACCCTCCGGGGCGCAACCGAACCGCACCGGACTTCGGTGAGGCCGCTTAGACGCCCGTTCGCGCAGGGCGGGAGGGCGCACAGGAGGCCCGTCAGCGTGTGTCGGACACTCGTGCTCCCCCCAGTTTGCCCAGCTGGCCGATACGGCGCACCCAGAGCGGGCCACCAGGCCGGAACGAGGCGGCCTCAGCCTCGCCCGACCTGGCCCGAAGTCCGCCTCAGCTCCGCTTGCCGCCGTTCTCGGCCTGGAACATCCAGTGGTGCTTCTCCAGGTCACGAGTGAGCTCGATCAGAATGTCCTGGGTCACCGGGTCCGGCTCGTCGGTCGCCCTGATGCGCTCCCGCATCCGTCCGATCACCGCTCCGAGGGCGTCCACGAGTGTCCGGACGGCCTGCGCGTCATCGGTCCAGCCGTCCTTGACCGTGTCAACACCGCTGGTCGCGGCGACTGTCTGGGCCCGTCCGTCCGGCGGCACCCCGAGCGCAGAGGCCCGCTCCGCCACCGTGTCGGCATACTCCCTGGTCGACGCCACGACCTCGTCGAGCTGTAGATGGACCGTGCGGAATCGCGGGCCCACGACGGTCCAGTGGATCTGCTTGCCCACCAGGTGGAGGTCGACGAGATCGACGAGGGCGCCTTGCAGCGCGTCGGCGACGATCTTGAGGTGCTCCTCCGGCAGCGGGCTCTTCACCACAGACATCCACTTCCTCCTGTTCGACCGTTTGGCCCCTCTTGATTGCCTCTCTTCCTCTGGGGTGACCCGAATCCGGCCGGACAAACATCGAGGCCCCGACCGGTATCGCTACCGGTCGGGGCCTCGGAGAGCTGGCTTCGCAGGCGGTCTCAGGCCGCCACCACGTCCACGGCTTCCTTGGGCGTCTTGATGGTCACCCGCTCCTCCGGGACGCCCGTCACGGACGTCACGGACACGGGGTTGAGCACGGGCCGCATGGGCGCCGGCACCTTCTCGGTGGTGGACGCGGCCGACTCGGCCAGTTCGGCGAGCGAGAGCTCGTCGCTGACCTCGCGCATGACCTGCGACATCCGTACCTCCAGGGCGTCGCAGATGGCCGACAGCAGCTCGGACGAGGCTTCCTTCTGGCCGCGCTCGACCTCTGACAGATAGCCGAGCGACACCCGGGCGGAGGAGGAAACCTCGCGCAGAGTACGGCCCTGGCGCTGGCGCTGCCGGCGCAGCACGTCACCCAGCAGGCGACGGAGCAGAATCATCGCTGGCTCCCTCCTCGGACCTCGGATCCGGATCCTTCACGCCCCACCGTACCGCCTCCGGCTGTGCCCGTGCGGGGAGCGATGTCGTGTTCACTCAGGGCTGCAAACATCAAATCTCGTCGTGTTGTTCCGTATCCTTTGCCCCCGCCGTCGCGATCAATTCGCTGAACAGCAGCTTGACGGCGGCGTGGACGGTCTGGCAGCGGATTCCGGCGCGGTCTCCTTCGAGCCGCAGCGCCGCCTCGGCCACCGCGTCCGCAGGCCCCGCGACGGCCACGTGAACGGTGCCCACGGGCTGGCCGTCCTGGGGTGTGGGACCGGCCACACCGGTGGTGGCCACGCCCCAGTCCGCGCCCAGCGCACGCCGCACGCCCCGGGCCATCTGCCGGGCCACCTCGGCGTCGACCGCGCCGCGCTCGGCCAGCAGGGCCCCGTCCACGCCCAGCACCTCGTGCTTGAGGTCGGTGGCGTACGCCGTCACCGAGCCCCGGAAGGAGCGGGAGGCGCCGTCCACCGAGGTCAGCTCGGCGGCCACCAGACCGCCGGTGAGCGATTCGGCGGCGGCCAGGGTCTGCCCGCGCCGCTCCAGCAGCGCCAGCACATCGGCCGCCGTTCCGCCGTCGCTCACTGTGTGGCCTCCTCCGTCGTCCGTCCCGCCCGGCGCAGCACGATCGCCTGCCGGACATAGTCGAGGCCGGTGACCACGGTCAGGACGACGGCCACGGCCATCACCCAGAACCGCAGCGAGGCCAGCGGTCCGGTCAGCGCCAGGATGTACATCCCGACGGCGGTGCCCTGCGCGAGCGTCTTCATCTTTCCGCCCCGGCTGGCCGGGATGACCCCGATCCGGATCACCCAGAACCGCATCAGTGTGATTCCGATCTCACGGAAGAGGATCACTCCCGTCACCCACCAGGGGAGGTCGGACAGGGCCGACAGACAGATCAGCGCCGCACCCATGATCGCCTTGTCCGCGATCGGATCGGCGATCTTCCCGAAGTCGGTGACCAGGTTGTACCGGCGGGCCAGATGACCGTCGAAGAGATCGGTGATCATGGCGATGGCGAACGCCGCCCACGCGAAGGAACGCCACGCCGGGTCGTACCCGCCATTGTGCAGCATCAACAACACGAACCCCGGCACCAGCAGCAGCCGCACCATGGTCAGGATGTTGGCGATGTTCCACAAACGGGCGGGCCTGACCGTGGCGGCGGCCGGTCGGCGGTGACCTCCCGCGGCGGAGGCCGGGACATCTGTCATCTGCCCGCCTCTCCGGTGGACGCGCCGCCGCCCTGCCGCTCCAGCGGCTCAAGCGGCTCCGCGACGAGGTCCACTCCCTCCGTCGCGATCACCTTCGCTTCGACCATACGGCCCACCTCCGGCTCCCCGTCGGTGCGCAGCAGCGTCTGGCCATCGGTTTCCGGCGCCTGGTGGGCGCCGCGGCCCAGGACCGCCCCGGTGTCGTCGATCTCCTCCACCAGGACCTCCACGACCTCGCCGAGCCGCTCCTCCGCCCGCTGGGCGGTCAGCTCCTCCGCGAGCCGCGAGACGCGCTCCAGCCGCTCCGCGACCACCTCCGGGTCGACCTTGTTCTCGTAACCGGCGGCCTCGGTGCCGTCCTCGTCCGAGTACCCGAAGACACCGATCGCGTCCAGCCGCGCCTCACTGAGGAAACGCTCGAGCTCGGCCAGGTCCTCCTCGGTCTCGCCGGGGAAGCCGACGATGAAGTTGGACCGGGCGCCGGCCTGCGGCGCCTTGCCTCTGATCGTCTCCAGCAGCTCCAGGAACCGGTCGGTGTCGCCGAAGCGGCGCATGGCGCGCAGCACCCCGGGCGCCGAGTGCTGGAAGGACAGGTCGAAGTACGGCGCGACCTTCTCGGTCGAGGTGAGCACGTCGATCAGCCCGGGACGCATCTCGGCGGGCTGAAGATAGCTGACCCGGATCCGCTCGATGCCGTCCACCGCGGCCAGCTCCGGCAGCAGCGTCTCCAGCAGCCGGATGTCCCCGAGGTCCTTGCCGTACGAGGTGTTGTTCTCCGAGACCAGCATGATCTCCTTCACCCCCTGCTCGGCCAGCCAGCGGGTCTCGCCCAGCACATCGGAGGGGCGGCGGGAGATGAAGGAGCCGCGGAAGGACGGGATGGCGCAGAACGAGCACCGCCGGTCGCAGCCCGAGGCCAGCTTCACCGAGGCGACCGGGCTGCTGTCCAGTCTGCGCCGCAGCGGGGCCCGCGGCCCGGAGGCCGGGGCCACCCCCTCGGGCAGGTCCTCGGGCGCGGTGTCCTGGGCGTGGCCGGGGAGCGCCACCGAGGTGGCGTCCTGCCGCTCGGCGGGGCTGATCGGCAGCAGCTTGCGGCGGTCGCGCGGGGTGTGGGAGGCGTGGATGCCGCCGGAGAGGATGGTCTGGAGGCGGTCGGAGATATCGCCGTAGTCGTCGAAGCCGAGCACCCCGTCGGCCTCGGGCAGCGCCTCGGCGAGCTCCTTGCCGTACCGCTCGGCCATGCAGCCGACGGCCACCACGGCCTGGGTGCGGCCGTGGTCCTTCAGATCGTTCGCCTCCAGCAGGGCGTCGACCGAGTCCTTCTTGGCGGCCTCGACGAAGCCACAGGTGTTGACGACGGCGACGTCCGCGTCGGCGGCTTCCTCGACGAGCTCCCAGCCGTCCGCCGCCAAGCGGCCTGCGAGCTCCTCCGAGTCCACCTCGTTACGGGCGCAGCCAAGAGTGACAAGGGCGACGGTGCGGCGTTCGGGCATGCGCTCAGACTACTTTGTCCCGACGACAGCCCCCGCTGCCAGGGCTGCCGATCTTCGCGCGGCTCAGCCCGCCTCGGGGTCTCCCTTGGTGTAGCTGAGCCGCTGGACGGCCCCGCTGGTGCCGACGTTCTTCACTTCCTTGCCGTTCACGAACAGCTTGATCGCCCCGGCGTTGCCCAGCACCAGGTCGATGCGCCTGCTGTCGCTGAAGGTCTTGGAGTCGCCCTCGCGCAGCACGCCCTCCTCGATCAGCCGGCCGTTGTGGTCCTGGGCGGAGATCCAGCTCTGGCCGCCCTCGGCGGTCAGCTTGACGGTGACCTTGTCCGCCGGGACGCCCGCGATGGCGCTGTCGGACGGATCGGGCTTGTGCGGGGTGGCGGGCTTGGAGGGGGCGGCGGTGTTGGTGGGCGCGGAGGCGCTGGGCTTGGGCGAGGTGGTGTCCTCGGCGACGCTCGAGCCGTCGCCGTCGCCGCCCCGGAACAGGGTGAAGCCCACGAATCCGACGACGGCGACGATCGCCGCGACCATCGCGGCCGTCCAGTTCGGGCGCCGGGGCTCGGGGCGGATCCGCTCGGCCTCGAACAGCGGCGCCGGCGCGGTCGGCGCGGGCCGGCCGCCGTGCTCGGCGTCGAACTGCGCGATCAGGGACTCCGGATCGAGGCCCACGGCACGCGCGAGCACCCGGATGTGCCCCCGGGCGTAGACATCGCCGCCGCAGCGCGAGAAATCGTCCTGCTCGATGCCCCGCACGATGGGGGTGCGCACCCGGGTCGAGGAACTGACCTCGTCGACGGTCAGCCCCATGGAGATACGGGCCTGCTGGAGGGCGCGACCGATGGAAGGCCGGTCGTCTTCGGGGGAGTTGCCGTCTTCGGGAAGGTTGCCGATGGACACGGGGGCGCCTTTCGAGCGTGAGCCACCTGCTGGGGGTTCAGTCTAGGGGTGGGGCGAAAGGGTCGGGCAAGCGGGAGGACGGAGTTTGTCCGCCATCGGGATTGCCGTTCGATCACGATTCTGGGGTCTCACTCCGCCACCTCCCTCAACTTGACGTTTCGGTAGGGGAAACGGTTGCCCGCCAAACCCTTATGAGTGAGCCTTACCGCGGATCACGTCGAGCACGCCATCCAATTCATCCGGCTTGACGAGCACATCGCGCGCCTTGGATCCCTCGCTCGGGCCGACGATGTTCCGGGACTCCATGAGATCCATCAGCCGCCCCGCCTTGGCGAAACCCACCCGCAGCTTGCGCTGAAGCATCGACGTCGAGCCGAACTGGGTGGAAACCACCAGCTCAGCGGCCTGGCAGAGCAGATCGAGATCATCGCCGATCTCCTCGTCGATCTCCTTCTTCTTCGACGTCCCGACCGTCACGTCGTCGCGGAAGACCGGTGCCATCTGCTCCTTGCAGTGGGCGACGACCGCCTCGACCTCGGACTCGGTGACATAGGCGCCCTGCATCCGGATGGGCTTGTTCGCGCCCATCGGCAGGAAGAGCCCGTCGCCCTTGCCGATCAGCTTCTCGGCGCCGGGCTGGTCCAGGATGACGCGGCTGTCGGCCAGCGAGGAGGTGGCGAAGGCGAGTCGTGAGGGCACATTGGCCTTGATCAGACCGGTGACGACGTCCACGGAGGGCCGCTGGGTGGCCAGCACCAAGTGGATTCCGGCCGCACGCGCCAGCTGGGTGATCCGCACGATCGAGTCCTCGACATCGCGCGGTGCGACCATCATCAAATCGGCCAGCTCGTCGACGATCACCAGCAGATACGGATAGGGCTTGAGCTCCCGCTCGCTGCCCTCGGGCTCCTTCACCTTCCCCTTGCGGACGGCCGCGTTGAAGTCGTCGATATGGCGGAAGCCGTAGGCCGCGAGGTCGTCGTAGCGAAGATCCATCTCCCGCACGACCCATTGGAGCGCCTCGGCGGCGCGCTTGGGGTTGGTGATGATCGGTGTGATCAGATGCGGAATGCCCTCGTAGGCGGTCAGCTCCACCCGCTTGGGGTCGACCAGCACCATCCGCACATCGTCCGGCGTGGCCCGGGCCATGATCGATGTGATCAGGCAGTTGATGCAGGACGACTTGCCGGAACCGGTCGCGCCCGCCACCAGCACATGCGGCATGGTGGCCAGGTTGGCCGCCACATAGCCGCCCTCGACGTCCTTGCCCAGCCCGACGAGCATCGGGTGGTCGTCGCCGACGGAATTCGCCGAGCGCAGCACATCGCCCAGGTTGACCATCTCGCGGTCGCTGTTGGGGATTTCGATGCCGACGGCCGACTTGCCGGGGATCGGGCTGATGATGCGGACATCGGGGCTGGCGACCGCGTAGGCGATGTTCTTGGTGAGCGCGGTGATCCGCTCGACCTTGACGGCCGGGCCCAGTTCCACCTCGTACCGGGTGACCGTCGGGCCGCGGGTGAAGCCGGTGACGGCGGCGTCCACCTTGAACTCCGTGAACACCTTCGTCAGCGAGTCCACGACCGCGTCGTTGGCGGCGCTGCGGGTCTTGCCGGGCCCGCCGCGCTCCAGCAGGTCGAGCGAGGGCAGCGAGTAGGTGATGTCGCCGGAGAGCTGGAGCTGCTCGGCGCGCGGCGGCAGCGGCTCGCCGGACTCGACCGCGGCCCGGGTGAGATCGGGGACCTGCTGCGGATCCGACCCGTCGGCTCCGTCCGTACGGCCCTTCCCGGCCGCCGCCTTGCCCTTGGCGCCGCCCTTCCCGGCGCCCTGTGCGGACTCCTTGTCGGCATCGCGCGCGCCCGGCACCCCGCCGCTCGCGGATCCGTCCTCGCGCTCGCCCGAAAGCCCGTTGCTGAGCCCGGCGACGAGCGGCGAGGGCTGGACACCGTGCAGCACGGCACCGTCCAGCGAGGCGGCGGCAGCGGCCGCCACGTCCACCGCGTCCAAGGGCCGGTCGAGCGGCGGTTGGGTGGCCGACGAGCGGCGCGAGCGCCGGCGCTTGCGCAGCGCCTCCTCCTCGGCCCGCTCCGGGCCTCCGGCTCCGTCCGGGTCCTCTTTGTCGAGCGAGGTTCTGCGAGGCCGCCTGCCGCGCGTCTCGCGCCATTCGTCGGCGTACTCCGCCGCGTCGTACCCGGCCTCCGACGCGTACGCGTCCTCGTGGTCCCGCACCAGGCCCAGCCGGACGCCCAGCTGCCGCAGCCGCTGCGGAATGGCGGCGACCGGCGTCGCGGTGACCACCAGCAGTCCGAAGACGGTCAGCAGCACCAGCAGCGGTACGGCCAGCACGTCGCCCATCAGGTAGATCAGCGGCCGGGAGACGGCCCAGCCGATCAGACCGCCCGCGTCCTGCATCGCCTCGGTGCCCTGGCCGCGCCCCGGGGCGCCGCAGGCGATGTGCACCTGCCCGAGGACTCCGATGACGAGCGCCGAGAGCCCGATGACGATCCGCCCGTTGGCCTCCGGCCGCTCCGGGTGGAGGATCAGCCGGACGGCGATGGTGCCCAGCAGTATCGGCACCACCAGGTCGAGCCGGCCGAAGGCGCCGGTGATCAGCATCTCGACCAGCCTGCCGACCGGCCCGTCCAGGTTGGACCAGGTGCCCGCCGCGACGATCAGGGCGAGGGCGAACAGCAGCAGGGCGCTGCCGTCCTTGCGGTGGGCCGGGTCGAGTCCCTTGGCGCCGCGTCCTATGCCGCGGAACATCGCCGCGAGGCCGCGCGCCATGCCCATCCACACGGCGCGCACGACGCGGAACACGCCGCTGGTGGGATTCGGGGCGGGCGAGGGAGCCGCCTTCGCCGCCACCTTCTTCGACGCGGCCTTCTTCGCGGGCGCGGCGGACTTCTTGGCGGGTGCCTTCTTCGCGGGCGCCTTCTTGGCGGCCGCCTTCTTCGCCGCGCCTCCGGACTGCCCGGCGCGCTTCTTCGAGGTGCCCGCCGTGCTCTGGGAACCCTTGCCGGACGTACGAGAGGCCATGGAGGCGAGGTTACCCGCGTCCGCCGTACGGAGCACGCATGGCGGGGGTATCAGGCACCACTGACGTCACACCGGTGCCGCCGCGCCGACGAGGCGGTGAGACGGCCGTGACATCGCGTCAAAGTGCGGGTGACCGGTCGGCGATGACCGACCGACGGTGACGGCGGGGCGGGCGGATCAGTTCTGCGAGGGGACCTGGCCGGCGCCGCTGCCCGCGCCCGGCTCCAGCGCGTCCAGCGCCCGCCGCAGACCGGTCAGCTTGCGCTCCAGATGGGCCGCGGTGGCCACGGCGGCCGCGTCGGCCGACTCGTCCAGCTGCTTGGACAGCGCCTCGGCCTGCTCCTCGACGGCGGCGAGCCGCGCGGACAGCTCGGCGAGCAGCCCCGCCGACTCCTTGGCCTCCCCGGCGGCGGGCTGACCGCCCTCCAACTGGAGGCGCAGCAGCGACGCCTGCTCCCGCAGCTGGCAGTTCTTCATGTAGAGATCCACGAAGACCGAGACCTTGGCTCTGAGCACCCACGGGTCGAAGGGTTTGGAGATGTAGTCCACCGCGCCGGCCGCGTAGCCCCGGAAGGTGTGGTGCGGGCCATGGTTGATCGCCGTGAGGAAAATGATCGGGATGTCGCGGGTCCGCTCCCGGCGCTTGATGTGCGCCGCGGTCTCGAACCCGTCCATGCCCGGCATCTGGACGTCCAGCAGAATCACCGCGAAGTCGTCCGTCAGCAGCGCCTTGAGCGCTTCCTCCCCTGACGATGCCCGCACCAGGGTCTGATCGAGCGCGGAGAGAATGGCCTCCAGCGCCAGCAGATTCTCCGGCCGGTCATCGACCAGGAGGATCTTGGCCTTCTGCACCATGCCCCGTCCTCCTCGTCCCGGCTTGGGGTCTCCCCAGCTCGCAGCGCTGGGGGAAGCACCGGGCGCCGCCCCAGGGGACGGCTCCCTTGCGCCGCCCGTCCTTGTGCCGGTCATGGTAGCCGCACCCCGCTGTTCGCCACACCCTGTCACCGCGATGTCACTGTGCACGTAGCAGAAACGCGGTGGGAGACCAGAAGGTTCCCCGAATACCGCGTTCCCACACGTGTTCGGCGACACTCAGTCAACACCACGGTTGCCCCGCGCGTGCCTCGGGTCACTCATCCGACATCCACTGCTCCATCACCGTAAGGAGATGATCGGTGTCGACCGGCTTGGTGACGTAGTCCGACGCGCCCGCTTCGATGCTCTTCTCCCGGTCGCCCTTCATCGCCTTCGCGGTGAGGGCGATGATCGGCAGCCCGGCGAACTGCGGCATCCTGCGGATCGCGGCCGTCGTGGCGTAGCCGTCCATCTCCGGCATCATGATGTCCATGAGGACCAGTACGACATCGTCGTGCTGCTCCAGGACCTCGATGCCCTCCCGGCCGTTCTCCGCGTACAGCACCTGTAGCCCGTGCTGCTCCAGGACGCTGGTCAGCGCGAAGACATTACGGATGTCGTCGTCGACGATCAACACCTTTTCGCCGTGGAAGCCACCCGCCGGCTCCGGGGCCACCAGGTCCTGGCCGCCCAGCAGCCACGGCTCGGGGGCCTGCGCCTGCCGTCCCGGTCGGCGGCCCGCCGACCGGGCGCCCGACTCCGTCTCCGGCTGCGGCGGGGCCTGCTCCGCGTCGGTACGCGGCGCCTCCTGCTCGGCCCGCTGACGCCGCCGGAACAGCCCGGAACCGCCACGGCCGCGCGCCGCCTGGGAGCCCTCGGAGGCGTCCTCCGCGGCCTCCTCCCGCTCCGCCGCGGCGCCGTTCTCCGTGGGCTCCTCCACGGCACTGGGGAACGCCTCGAGCGCCAGCGGGGCCGAGCTGCTCGGGGCGAGCTGCGGGTAGCCCTGGGGCGGCAGCTCGCTGGGGTGCAGCGGCAGGTAGAGCGTGAACGTCGAGCCGCGGCCCGGCTCGCTGGCCGCGTGGATCTCGCCGCCCAGCAGCCGGGCGATCTCCCGGCTGATGGACAGGCCCAGCCCGGTGCCGCCGTACTTACGGCTGGTGGTTCCGTCGGCCTGCTTGAACGCCTCGAAGATCACCCGCATCTTGCTCGCCGCGATGCCGATACCGGTGTCGGTCACCGAGAACGCGATCATGTCGGCGTCCGCGTCGCGCAGCGCACCGTGCTCCAGCAGCTGCTCCCGGATGGCGTGCGGCACATCCGCGCCCGCCGGCCGGATGACCAGCTCCACGGCGCCGCTGTCGGTGAACTTCACCGCGTTGGACAGCAGATTGCGCAGCACCTGGAGCAGCCGCTGCTCGTCGGTGTGCAGCGTCGCCGGGAGCTCCGGCGACACCCTTACGGAGAAGTCCAGGCCCTTCTCGGCGGTCAGCGGCCGGAAGGTGGCCTCCACGTAGTCGACGAGCTGGACCAGGGCGATACGGGTCGGGCTGACGTCCATCTTGCCCGCCTCGACCTTCGACAGGTCCAGGATGTCGTTGATCAGCTGGAGCAGGTCCGAGCCCGCGCCGTGGATGGTCTCGGCGAACTCCACCTGCTTCGGCGAGAGGTTGCCGTCGGCGTTGTCGGCGAGCAACTTGGCCAGGATCAGCAGCGAGTTGAGCGGCGTGCGCAGCTCGTGCGACATGTTCGCCAGGAACTCGCTCTTGTAGCGCATCGAGACCGCGAGCTGCTCGGCGCGCTCCTCCAGCACCTGCCGGGCTTCCTCGATCTCGGTGTTCTTCACCTCGATGTCGCGGTTCTGACGGGCCAGCCGGTCGGACTTCTCCTCCAGCTCCGCGTTGGACGCCTGGAGGGCCTTCTGCCGGTTCTCCAGCTCGGCCGACCGCTCGCGCAGCTGCTCGGTCAGCTCCTGCGACTGCTTCAGCAGCACCTCGGTCTTGGTGTTGACGCTGATGGTGTTGACGCTGGTGCCGATCATCTCGGCGATCTGGTTGAGGAAGTCCTTCTGGATCTGGGCGAACGGCTGGAACGAGGCCAGCTCGATCACGCCCAGCAGCTGCCCCTCGAAGAGCACCGGCAACACGATCACATGGGCCGGAGCCGCCTCACCGAGCCCCGAGGCGATCTTGAGGTAGCCCGGTGGCACGTTCTCCACCAGGATCGGGCGCTTCTCCTCGGCGACCGTGCCGATCAGCGTCTCACCGGGCTTGAAGCGGTTGGGCATCGAGCCCTGGGTGTAGCCGTAGGAGCCGACCAGGAGCAGTTCGTAGCCGTCGTCGGAGGTGCTGTCCGCGACCACATCGGTGCCCTCGCCGGGCGGTACGGCCAGGAAGAACGCACCGTGCTGGGCGGAGACCACCGGGGTCAGCTCGCTCATGATCAGCCGGGCGACGTCCTCCAGGTCGCGGCGGCCCTGCATCAGACCGGAGATCCGGGCCAGGTTGCCCTTGAGCCAGTCCTGCTCCTTGTTGGCGAGCGTGGTCTCGCGCAGGTTGGCGATCATGGTGTTGATGTGGTCCTGGAGGACCTGGATCTCGCCGGAGGCGTCCACGTCGATCTTGAGGTTGAGATCGCCGCGGGTCACCGCGGTGGCCACCTCGGCGATGGCGCGCACCTGACGGGTCAGGTTCCCGGCCATCTCGTTCACCGACTCGGTCAGGTCCTTCCAGGTACCGGCCACGTCCCGCACCCGCGCCTGGCCGCCCAGCTGGCCCTCGGTGCCCACCTCACGGGCCACCCGGGTCACCTGGTCGGCGAACGACGAGAGCTGGTCCACCATCGTGTTGATGGTCGTCTTCAGCTCGAGGATCTCGCCACGCGCCTCGATGTCGATCTTCTTGGTCAGATCACCCTGGGCGATGGCCGTGGTGACCATCGCGATGTTGCGGACCTGGCCGGTCAGGTTGGACGCCATCGAGTTCACGGACTCGGTGAGGTCCTTCCACGTCCCCGAGACGCCGGGCACCCGGGCCTGGCCGCCCAGGATGCCGTCCGTGCCCACCTCGCGGGCCACGCGGGTGACCTCGTCGGCGAACGAGGACAGCGTCGTCACCATCGTGTTGACGGTGTCGGCGAGCGCCGCGACCTCGCCGCGCGCCTCGACCGTCACCTTCTTCGTCAGATCGCCGTTGGCGACCGCGGCCGAGACCTGCGAGATGTTTCGCACCTGGATGGTCAGGTTGTTGGCCATCAGGTTGACGTTGTTGCTCAGGTCCTTCCAGATACCGGTCACGCCCGGAACCCGCGCCTGGCCGCCCAACTGCCCCTCGGTGCCCACCTCACGGGCCACCCGGGTGACCTGCTCGGCGAACGACGACAGCTGGTCCACCATCGTGTTGACCGTGGTGACCAGCTCGAGGATCTCGCCCTTGGCATCGACGGTGATCTTCTTCGACAGATCGCCCTTGGCGACCGCCGTCGTCACCTCCGCGATCGAACGCACCTGGGACGTCAGGTTGTTGGCCATGCTGTTGACGGACTGGGTGAGGTCCTTCCACGTCCCGGAGACGCCCTGCACCTCGGCCTGGCCACCCAACTGGCCCTCGGTGCCCACCTCGCGGGCGACCCTGGTGACCTCCTCCGCGAAGGACGACAGCTGGTCGACCATCGTGTTCAGGGTGTTCTTCAGCTCCAGGATCTCGCCACGCGCATCGACGTCGATCTTCTGGGAGAGGTCACCGCGCGCGACCGCCGTGGCCACCTGCGCGATATTGCGCACCTGGGCGGTCAGGTTGCCCGCCATGCCGTTCACCGAGTCGGTCAGATCGCGCCAGACGCCCGCCACACCAGGCACCTGCGCCTGACCGCCCAGCCGGCCGTCCGTACCCACCTCGCGGGCGACCCTGGTCACCTGCTCGGCGAAGTCGGAGAGCTGGTCGACCATCGTGTTGATGGTGTTCTTCAGCTCCAGGATCTCGCCGCGCGCGTCCACCTCGATCTTCTGCGACAGATCGCCGCGCGCGACCGCCGTCGTCACCTGGGCGATACCGCGCACCTGCGCCGTCAGGTTCCCGGCCATGGAGTTCACGGAGTCGGTAAGGTCCGCCCAGACGCCGCTGACCCCGTCCACCCGGGCCTGACCGCCCAGCCGGCCCTCGGTGCCCACGTCCCGCGCCATCCTGGTGACCTGGTCGGCGAACGAAGACAGCTGGTCCACCATGGTGTTCACGGTGTTCTTCAGCTTGAGCATCTCGCCGGAGACGTCGACGGTGACCTTCTGCGAGAGATCACCGTTCGCCACCGCCGTCGTCACCTGGGCGATGTTGCGCACCTGTCCGGTGAGGTTCCGGAAGGCGGTGTTCACCGAGTCGGTGAGGTCCTTCCACGTACCGGCGGCGCCCGGCACCTGCGCCTGACCGCCCAGCTCGCCCTCGACGCCGATCTCCCGGGCGACCCGCGTCACCTCCGCACCGAACGACTGCAACTGGTCCACCATCGTGTTGACGGTGTTCTTCAGCTCCAGCATCTCGCCGGCCACATCGACGGTGACCTTCTGCGACAGATCGCCGTTCGCCACCGCCGTCGTCACCTGGGCGATGTCCCGCACCTGCGCGGTGAGGTTCCGGAACGCGGTGTTCACCGAATCGGTGAGATCCTTCCACGTCCCCGCCGCACCCGGTACCTGCGCCTGACCGCCCAGCAGCCCCTCGGCGCCGACCTCGCTGGCCACCCGCGTGACCTCGTCCGCGAAGGTGCGCAGCGTCTCGGTCATGGTGTTGATCGTGTCGGCCAGCTGCGCGACCTCGCCGCGTGCGCTCACCGTCACCTTCTGCGACAGATCGCCGTTGGCGACCGCCGTGGTGACCTGGGCGATCCCGCGCACCTGCGCGGTCAGGTTCCCGGCCATGAGGTTGACGGAGTCGGTGAGGTCCTTCCAGACGCCCGCGACGCCCGGCACCTTCGCCTGGCCGCCGAGCTCACCCTCGGTGCCCACCTCACGGGCGACCCTGGTCACCTCGGAGGCGAAGGAGGAGAGCTGGTCCACCATCGTGTTGACGGTTTCCTTCAGCTCGAGCATCTCCCCGGACACATGAACCGTGACCTTCCGGGACAGATCACCCTTCGCCACCGCCGTGGTGACGAGAGCGATGTCACGCACCTGGGCGGTGAGCCGGGAGGCCATCGTGTTGACGGACTCCGTGAGGTCCTTCCAGGAACCCGACATTCCGCGCACCCGGGCCTGACCGCCCAGCTTGCCCTCGGTGCCGACCTCGCTCGCGACCCGCGTCACCTCGTCGGTGAACGCCGAGAGCTGATCCACCAGGCCGTTGACCGTGCGGCCCACCTTCAGGAACTCGCCCCGCAGGGGATGCGCCGACCCGTCGGAGCCCTGGGCCCGCAGGTCCATGCGCTGCTCCAGGTCGCCCTCGGCGACCGCCGACAGCACCCGGCCCACCTCGGACACCGGCCGTACGAGATCGTCCACCAGGGCGTTGGACGCGTCAATGGCCGCGGCCCACTGGCCCTCACAGGCGCCGGTCTCCAGCCGCTCGGTGAGCTTGCCCTCCCGGCCGACCACCCGCCGCACCCGGGTCAGCTCGCCCGTGAGCTGGAGATTTCGGTCCGCGACCTCATTGAAGACCGCGGCGATCTCGGACATCACTCCCTCGCCCGAGACCGTGAGCCGCTTGCGGAAGTTCCCGTCCCGCATGGCCGTCATCGCGGTCAGCAGCCGGTTCAGGGCCGCCGTCTCCACTTCGGTCGTCCCATTGCTCCGGGACCGTCCGCCTTTCGCGCGCGTATTCGTGCCCCGCGCCGCTGCGCCAGACTCCACCGTGTCCCTCCCGCAGGGTTGACCGTCCTCGTCGGGTTCTTCTTCCAGCTTCCCCAGTGTTTCACCATGCCCCAACCAGGCCATAACAGTTCGGCAGCATCCCACACCGCCGAGGGCACCTCTGGGTGGAATCCAAGCCGACCGGCATTCGCGAAGGCATCGGTGGTAAGTAACCTGGCAACCGGCCAGGGCATCGGAGGGGCGCTGCGACATGGGTGAGCAGTTCGCCGAGACACTTATGAGGAGACCTGTGATCACCGCGCGGGCAGCCGCCACCTTCGAGCCGGTGGGACGCTCGGTCGCCGCCGCCCGCACCTTTGTCCGGGACACCCTCCAGGGGTGGGGCCTCACCGATATCGTGGACGACGCCGTCGTCCTGACCAGCGAACTCGTCACCAACGCGGTGGTGCACGCCGGTACCACCGCCGATGTGGTCTGCATCCGCGCCGAGACCGGTGTGCGCGTCGAGGTCGCCGATCGCTACCCCGAGCGCGAGGTCCCGCTCCAGAGCAACGGCGGCCACCACTTCGGGCATCCCGACCGCGAGGGCGGCCGCGGCCTGCTCCTGTGCGCCGCGCTCGCCGCCCGCTGGGGCGTCGAGTACACCGCGACCCACAAGCAGGTCTGGTTCCAGCTCGACTTCCCCGACCGCCCGGCCGGCACCCGGGCCGCCGGGCCCGCCCTGCCCTCCAGCGCCCTGCCCATCGCCGACTCGCGGGTCCGGGTCGGCGTCGTCCAGGTCGACAGCGGCGGACTGATCAGCGCCTGGAACGACGACGCTCAGGAGCTGTTCGGCTACCATCCGGAACAGATCATCGGCAAGCCGCTGACCGACCTGGCGGCCTGGCCGCACACCCCCGGCACCGGCACCGGCGTCGCCGAGGCGCTCCTGCTCTCCCGCTGGGAGGGCTCCTACGGCATCCGCGGTGCCGATGGCCGGGTCTCCCCCGTCTACGCGTCCCACCTGCGCATCCGCGACGCCGAGGGCGAGCCCTCCACCGTCTGTCTGCTGGTGCGCGACCTCGAGCGCGCCGTGCTCCAGAGCCCGATGCGCGGTGCGAACGTGGACACCGCCGAAACCGCCGAGCGGGGCCCGGCCACCGACGCCTTCGAGGTCTTCATCGGCTCCCCGGCCCCCGACGACCTCGACGGACTGCTCCAGCGCACCGTCGAGCGGGCCCGTGACATGCTCGACGGCGACGCCGCGTACCTCCTGCTCGCCACCGACGACGAGACCGAGCTGGAGGTCCGCGCCTCCACCGGGCTGCCCTCCGCCCGCCAGCGCTTCGCCCGGGTCCCCGTCGAAGCGGGCACCGGGCGCTACGGCTCGGCCCGGATGCCCGCCGTCCACGAGGACCTGTCCGCGGTGCCCGGCGCCGTTCCCCTGCTGGTGAACACGGGGATGCGCTCCGTGGTCACCGTCCCGCTGAAGGTCGAGGGCCGGCTCACCGGCTCGCTCGGCGTCGCCGCCGAGTCCCCCGCCCGCTACAGCAACGAAGAGGCCCTGCGGCTACAGTTCGCCGCCGACCGCATCGCCCTCGCCGTCGAGCGCGCCCGCCTCACCGAGCTGGAGCGGCTGCGCCGCGGCTCCCTGTCCTTCCTCGTCGAGGCGTCCGACCTCCTCGCGGGCACGCTGGACCGCGATCAGACACTGGCGCTCATGGCTCAGATGACGGTGCCCACGCTGGCCAGTTGGTGCGCCGTCTATACGGTCGCCGACCAGGTGTCCGAGCCCGAGCTGTCGTACGTTCTGCATGAGGACGAGGACCGCATCGACGGGCTCAAGGCCCTGCTGATGAAGATCGACCCACCGGAGCAGGTGCCCACCGGCGGCGCCCGCAGCTGGTCCGGCCCCTATGACGCGGCCCACGCAGCCGCTCTGCGGACCTCGCTGCGCAGCCTGAGCCTCGGCGACTCCGCCCGCCCCTCCTCCGGCCCCGGCGCCTCGCTCGCGACCGCCTCCGCGGTCGGCGGGGAGACGGTCGTGCTGCCCCTGGTGGCCCGCAACCGCGTCATCGGCATGCTCATCCTCGGCAAGCCCACCGACGAGCACTTCCGCCAGGAGAACCTGGAGCTGGCCGAGGACCTCTCCCGCCGTGCCGCGCTCGCGCTGGACAACGCGCGGCTCTACTCGGAGCGCACCGCGATCAGCCAGTCCCTCCAGCGCAGTCTGCTGCCGCCCGAGCAGCCCGAGGTCCCCGGAGTCGAGGTCGAGGTCATCTACCGCGCGGCGGGCGAGGGCAACGAGGTCGGCGGCGACTTCTACGACCTCTTCCCGATCCGCGACGGGGCGTACGGCTTCGCCATCGGCGACGTCTGCGGCACCGGACCGGAGGCCGCCGCGGTCACCGGACTCGCCCGGCACGCCCTTCGGCTGCTCGCCCGCGAGGGCTTCGGCGGCCCGGCGGTCCTGGAGCGGCTCAACGCGGCGATCCTCGACGAGGGCGCCCGCAGCCGCTTCCTGACCCTCCTCTACGGCGAGTTGTGGCCGCAGCACGACGGCAGCGCCGTGCTCAAGGTCGTCTGCGCCGGACATCCGCTGCCGCTCCGGCTGCGCCAGGACGGCAGCGTGGAGGCGGCGGCCGAGCCCCAGCCGCTGCTCGGCGTCATGGAGGACCTCGAGCTGTATGAGCAGACGGTGACGCTCGACCCGGGCGATGTGCTGCTGTGCGTCACTGACGGCGTGACGGAGCGGCGCGAGGGCACCAGGATGCTCGGCGACGACGGCCTCCTCGACGTCCTCACGACCTGCACCGGCCTTACGGCGGGCGCGGTGGCCGCCCGGGTGCTGCGGGCGGTCGAGCGCTTCGCGGCGGAGCCGCCGTCCGATGACATGGCGATCCTGGCGATGCGCGTCCCCGAGCCCGAGCCCGCCGACGCCTGAGGCTCCCGGGCATCGCCGGGTCGCCCCGGCGATGCCCGAAGCATGACGCCCGAAGCATGACGAAGGCCCCCGCCACTTGGCGGGGGCCTTCGCAGGAGAGCCCCAATACGGAATCGAACCGTAGACCTTCTCCTTACCATGGAGACGCTCTGCCGACTGAGCTATTGGGGCGCGTCGACGAGATCGATCATACCCGAACTCGGGTGCGCTCCCGACCACTCACCCCCTGGCTCAGGCGGCTGACTGGAGCAGCCCGCCCAGCGCGTTGCAGGCCGAGACCACGCGCTGCAACTCGCGCCGCGACATGGTCGGATCGACGGGCAGCGCCAGGCACTCGTCGGCCGCGCGCTCGGTCTCAGCGAGCCACAGATCGCGCCGGAAGCGCGCGGTGCGGTGCGCGGGCGTCTGTACGGGCACATGGCATACGACGCCGCGAGAACGCAGCGTACGGGCGAAGGCGTCCCGGTCCGGCCGGCCGTTGCCGGGAACCCGGACGACGTATTGCTGATAGGTGTGTTCCACACCGGGCGCGACAGGCGGCGTGAGGACGCCCCGCAGCTTTCCGTCCAGATAAGCCGCGTTGGCCTGCCGCCGCAGTATCTCCCCGGCGGGCTCGCCGGCAGCCCCGTGTCCGATCACCAGCACGCCGTGCCGCTGGCCGAGCTCGGTGAGGGCCGCCATGTCGGCGGGATGTCCGAAGGTGTGAATGGCCACGATGGCCGCGGTCCTGGGCGTCAGCGCCCGGGCCACCGCGGCCGGGTCTATGCAGTAGGTATGGGCGTCGATGTCCACGAACACCGGCCTGGCACCGGCCAGCAGTACCGCTTCCGCGGCCTCGGGAGTGCCGTAGGACGGCACGATGACCTCGTCGCCCGGTCGCACACGCGCCCGGGTCAACTCATGCAGCAGCTCATCCGTAGGAGTCCCCATGAGCGGCATCGTGCCCAGACAACATGAACACCGAGTGGCTCGCAACACAACAAGAGAAGAGCCCTGCCGGTGACCGAAGTCCCGGCAGGGCTCTCTGCAAAATTTGTTCGGCGGCGTCCTACTCTCCCACAGGGTCCCCCCTGCAGTACCATCGGCGCTGAAAGGCTTAGCTTCCGGGTTCGGAATGTAACCGGGCGTTTCCCTAACGCTATAACCACCGAAACACTATGAAGTTAAACCGGACCCAACCCACAACGGGGCGGTCAGACGGTTCATTGCTTCAGAACCAACACAGTGGACGCGAGCACCTGAGGACAAGCCCTCGGCCTATTAGTACCAGTCAACTCCACCGGTCACCCGGCTTCCATATCTGGCCTATCAACCCAGTCGTCTACTGGGAGCCTT
>NZ_BAAAIF010000039.1:0-91710 GCF_039525925.1 Streptomyces javensis
CCTCCCGGAACAGGTCGGGAAGCACCTGCATGATCGCCACGTTCGCCGCTGCGTCGCGTAGGCGGTGCAGTCGGGTGGTCTCCTGCCAGAGCTGACTAGCCGGCCGCGGGATGCCGTCGAAAATGGGGGCGAGGTCGTACCGGCGCAGCTCGCGCAGGACGGATGACGCGGTGACCTGCCATTGATTCTCTTCGGGCGAGCTGTTGTACGGACGGCCGATCAGGTCATTTGGGTGGACATGGAGCTCAGCGGCGAGCAGATTGAGCAGGCCGACCCGGTCAAGTTCGATAAGGCCGCGTTCCATCTTCGACACCCACCCCTGAGACTTCCCCAGGGCGGCGGCGAGGTCAGCCTGCGGCATCCCGAGACGCAGCCGTGCGCTACGTGCGCGACGGCCGATCTCCTCGGCTTCTTCCAACATCAGCGCGCCCCCTTTGCGGTGTGGAACCAGCGGGGTTCAAGCGGGCGGCGATGCATCCGTGCTCCATCCGTCAGGCGTATGCCTCAGACGGTACCCAGGGCGCGCGACGGGTGTGGAGCGCTACAGGGCGAGAAGGGCGCCAGTAATGACAAAAGCGACCCCGCGCGGCCATGAGCGTCCGTAGGGGGCGGCTTGCCACTGGCGCACCTTGTCCGACGCGGCCCGTTTCGCTTCCGGGGTGACGGTGGCAGCCTCGCAGCGCCGGTACTTCCGGATGTGCGGCTCTAGCCCGCGTTGCCGCTGACCGGTCAGGCAGCCGGCGGGGGCACTCTCGGCCAGCTTGGCCACTGTCAGACCTGGGGTGTAGGCGCTGACGGAATGCCAGCAATTCGGGTACTGAAGGCCGGCGAGGCGGGCCTCCTCGATGCTGTTCGCGCAACGCCCGTAGGTACGGCCATCTCGACGTGGCTGGTCAGCTGCTGGCGACGGCCGACACGGTTCGACAGACGCCCGGATGCCGCGGTCTGCGAAACGGTGCATGACGTCTTGCATGGCCTGCCGGCGGGTGCCGGAGCAGGGGCGTTGCGATGACCTCGGCCGGGGTCGCCCCGAATCCGTCGACGACGGCCCGCAGAATCGAGCGGGGCGTCGAGGTGACTACGTCAACCGTTCCCTGTGCGAGGCGGTAAACGGCCTGAGCATTGGGGTGATCTCGGCCACCAGCCGAAACGCGTCATAGGACAAGGCGCCGAACTCGGCCACCGCGGCGCGGTGACCGGTGTCGAATGGCTGCTGCGATAGGGCTAGCGAACAGCAACCCTGACATGACCCCGGCTGTATGGCACGTGCTCAGCAATGAGCCCGGCCAAACAACAGACGGCCGGGCTCACTAGCTGCACGCCAGGCAAGGGGCCTGACCCTCGGCGGCCACCGGGGGCGGGCCCTTCACCATGTCTGGACCACGGCGAGGATCGCCATTACCTCGGCTTGCATGGCGGTGTCGTCCCATGTGCGTTCAGGCGTGCTCCTTGCAGTCCGGATCAGTGAGCCGTGCGGCGAAACGTGCCTGGGTCAGGACCATGAGGGCCGCGGTGCATCCGCCCAGCGCCATGACCGTGGACGGAGAGCTGTGGTCCAGGACGACTCCCCCTGCGAGGGCGCCAAGGGAGATCGTTGCCTGGAAGGAGGCGGTGAACAGGACCGAGGCCGCTTCCGGGGCATGCGGTGCCGCCTTGGAGAAGCAGGTCTGCGACGCGACCGGCACCGCGCCGTACGCGATGCCCCACACGATCAGCAGGATCACCGCGCCCGCCTGCCAGCGGCCCAACGCCGGAAGGAGGAGGGTCGCCGCGGCGATCAGACCGGCCGCTAGCCCGAGGACGGTCCGGGGGTAGCGGGCCACCCAGGCGCCGCCCAGGAAGTTGCCGAGGATGCCGGCGGCGCCGTAGAGCAGCAAGAACGTGGTGATCAGACCGCCGTTGGCGTGGGTGACCTGTTCCAGGAACGGTGTCACGTAGGTGTACGTGCCGAAGTGGGCCAGCACGACAAGGAACGTCAGCAAGAGCGCGAAGCGGATGTCGACGCCGCGGAGCATGCCGCCCAGGACGCTCAGCCGTGTGGCCTGGACGGGAGGAAGCGGCGGGACGAGCAGGAGCAGCATGACCAGTACGCCGACCGTCAGGGCTCCCATGACGGTGAAGGCCGTTCGCCATCCGGCGAGATCTCCGATGAGGGTGCCGGTTGGTACGCCGAGGACGGATCCCAGCGGGACGGCAGAGAAGATCACAGCGGTAGCCCTGCCGACCGAGGCCGGCGGCACCAGTCGTTCCGCCAGCCCCGCCCCGATCGACCAGAAGCCGCCGATGGTGATCCCGACCATGATCCGAGAGGTCAGTACGAGCCAGTAGTCGGGTGCCGCGGCGGCGAGGAAGTTCGCCAGTGCCAGCAGGAGCATGAAGGCGCACAGCATCGGTCGGCGGTCGAAGCGTGCGGTGACCGCGGTGACCAGTGGGGCGGCGACGGCCGCCAGGAAACCGGGCATGGTCATCATCAGTCCGGCCATCCCGTCCGAGACGGTGAAGCCGGATCCGATCGAGGTCAGCAGACCGATCGGCAGGATCTCGGTGGTGACGATGGCGAAGATCCCCAGCATCACCGAGACCACGGCCGGCCACCCCTTCAGCGGGGCCCGAGGGGTTGAGAGTCGGCCGTTGGCCGAAGCGGTGGTGGTGATCGGCATGGCGGCGTTCCGTCCTGTGAAAGGCAGTGCGTTCGCCATCAGCCCAGCAGGTTCCATCAAGCGGTGGCTGGCAGGTCTGCGACCGCACCCTCGCCCTTCAGGGGTGATGTCGCATACCCGCCATCAGCGCGGGCGCAGGCCGTCGATGAGCAAGGCGCAGATGGACCGCAAGGCGGCCTCGGACCCCCGGGCCTGCCACTCGGGGGCGTGGGCCGGGTGGTGGTAGGCCATGGTGGCGTCGAAGACGGTTCGCGCCGTCGCGGTGGGGTCGGGGGAGGCGAAGTCACCGCTGGCGACGCCGTCGGCGATGATGACGCGCAGTTGCCCGATCAGGTCGGTGACATGGTCGGCGGCGGCGCTGCTGTGCTCGGCCGTCAGGACCCGGTAGGTGGCGAAGAGCTCCGGGTCCTCGGTCACCAGGGTCCGCTTGACGGTGAAGAGCGTGGTGAACCAGGTGTGGAGCCGCTCGGGCGGGGCCTGCCGGGGGTCGGCGGCGATCGCCGCGAGGGGGTCGCGCGCCCGGCCGAGCCAGCGCCGGGTGACGGCTTCGCGCAGCGCCGCCTTGGACGGGAAGTGGCGGTAGACGCTGGCGTGGCTGACTCCCAGGGCCCGGGCCACGTCCAGCACCGTGGCCTTCGCCGGTCCATGGCGGCGCAGCACGTCCTCGGTGGCCGTCAGGATGGTCTCGGCGTCGAGGGGGCCCGAACGCATCAGGGCGCGCCGTTCCGTACGAGCCGCACCGCGCGGCTCCCGGCCCCGGCGACGGGCACCGACTGCTCCCTCAACTCCAGTTCCTCCTCGGCGGATCGGCGGAATGCGGCTGCGGTTCGGTGGCGCCCCGCAGGGGCGCGGGGCTGTGCCGATGTGCGGCTCCGCCGCGCGGGCGCGACCAGCCACGACGGCGCCGCGGACGATCGACGGCAGGTCAGGGCACTTCCAACGGAGCGCTCAGTGGCTCGTCAGAAGACCGCGAGCGGGTTGACGGGCACCCCGGTCAGTCCGTGGATACGCGGCGGCGCCACGGTGAGCAGGAAAGCATAGCGGCCCAGCTCCGCGCAGACGGCGGCGAGCTCGTCCACCTCGGCGGCGTCGATCAGGGGCAGGCCCATCAACGGGAGGGCGACCCGGTGCAGCGGCAGGGGGCAGGCGGGGTCGAGGTCCGGGTGCGCGTCGCCGATGTCGCCCGCGTAGAGCGACACACCGCGCCGGTGCATCCAGCGCACCGCGTCCAGGCTCATCCCCGGCATCGGCCGGTCGGGGTCGGGCGTCATGGGCCATCCGCAGCGCACCACCAGGGCGTCCCCGGACTCCAGCCGTACGCCCTGGCGCTCCTCGGCCGCCTCGAAGTCCCGTGCGGTGACCGCGTGGCCACTGGGCAGCGGGCCGTCGGCCGCCAGGTCGAGCAGGATTCCCCGGGTGGCGATCCCGGCGGCGTACGCCGCCGTGGAGCCGTGCCGGGCACCTGCCGGGGTCACGGCCTCGTCCACGGGCCGCCCCGGATAGACCCGCCCGTCCCGGATCGTGTGCCCCAGCGCGTCGAGGTGGGTCGAGCGCGGGTGGTGGTTGGTCACCAGCATCACATCCGCCGTGGCGGGCGCCGGGGAGCCGACGTACACCATCAGCTGCTGGACCGGCGAGGCGTCCTGGGTGGCGGGGGCGAAGGGGCCGCTGATGAGCGGCGCCGGCCGGATCGGAAGCGCGAGTGACACCGTCCGCCCGGTGCGGGCCTCCGCCGCGCCCCTGGCCCGGGCCTCACCGGTGATGAGGTTGAGCGTGCCGCGCTCGTCGTCCTCGCCCCACCGGCCCCAGTTGTTCGGCAGGTCCTCCGATGCGCCGGTTCCCGTGTGTTGTGTGTCCATGGCGTCGAAACGTACCGCCACGGGTTACAGAGTTCAAAATCTGTAACCTGGCTACGACCGGGGGAGCGTGCGGCCCGCGCGCGGGTGTATCGCCCGACACCAGGAGGCCCGGAGCCCCGGCACTCCACCCGGCAGGAGCTACGATCCCGGGGCAGCCGATGACATGGGGGGAGCCGTGAGCGAAACCGCGGCGCAGCTCGTCAGCGCCCTCCGCCGGGCCCGGCGCGACGCCACCGCCGAGGTGACCGTCCTGGCCGACCGGCCCGACGGCACCGTCGTCCGGTGCGGCCATGTCGTGGCCAAGGCGCATCCGCCCGGCACGGACCCGGCCGAGCTGGCCGTCCGGCTCGGCGTCGCGGCCCACCCCCGGTGCGCGGAGATACTGCTGCCGCCGGTCGACGGCACGGACGTGCTGCCCGACGGCCGGCAGGTCACCCTCTGGCCGTACGGCGAACCCGTGGCACCCGACGCGCCGGACGCCGCCCCCTGGGCCGAGGCGGGGAAGCTGCTGGCCCGGCTGCACACCGTGCCGATCGCCGAACTGCCCGGCCCGCTCCCGGCGATGCGCGGCCCGGTCAAGGCGGCCCGCGCCATCGCCCGGCTGCGGGCGGCGGCGCTCCCCGACAGCGCGGCCACCCGGGCCGTGCTGCGGGCCTGGGCCGGACTGCCCGGCTGGGCGCGGGGCGTGGGCCGTACGGATCGCGTGGGTCTACGCGACGGCAACGAGGGCGGCGAGGACAACAGGCTCTGCCACGGCGATCTCCACCTCGGCCAGCTCATCCGCCACCGCGCCACCGACTGGCGACTGATCGACATCGACGACCTCGGCCTCGGCGATCCGGCCTGGGACCTCGCCCGCCCCGCCGCCTGGTACGCCGCCGGACTGCTCGCCGCCGAAGACTGGGAGCGGTTCCTGGGCGCGTACCGGGCGGCGGGCGGCTCCGCCGCGGGCGAGGGCGACCCCTGGCCGCGGCTGGATGTGCCCGCCCGCGCCCTCACCGTCCAGACCGCCGCGCTCGCGCTCGCCAAGGCGGCGGCCGCCGGGCGGGCGTTGGACGAGGCCGAGGAGGCGATGGTGGAGGCGGCCGTCCGTATCGCCCACTTCATGGAGGCCGCGGGATGAGGCCGTAGGGTGAAGTCCACGCGCCCGGACGCATGTTCCGGCGCGCCTGTCCGAAGCATGAGGAGTTGAGCGGACCATGCAGTGTCCCAAGTGCCATGCGCCGATGCACACGTACAACCGCAACGGCGTGCAGATAGAGCAGTGCAGCGGCTGCCGGGGGATCTTTCTGGACTACGGGGAGCTGGAGGCGCTGACTCGCCTTGAGTCGCAGTGGACCCAACAGGTGCCACCCGCTCCGCCCGGCGCGCCGCAGGCGTACCCGGCGGCACCCGCGTGGGGCGCCCCGCAGCACGGGCACCACGGCGGCCACCACGGCCACCATGGCCACCACAAGCGCGGCTTCGGGCACATGCTCTTCTCGTCCTGAGAAGCCTGCGGGTTCATGAGGCCCGGGAACGTCGGAGGGCCGGAGCGTTCGCTCCGGCCCTCCGACGATCGATGTGGACGATACTGGGATTGAACCAGTGACCTCTTCCGTGTCAGGGAAGCGCTCTCCCGCTGAGCTAATCGTCCGCAGGACTGCGTGCGCGATACTGGGATTGAACCAGTGACCTCTTCCGTGTCAGGGAAGCGCTCTCCCGCTGAGCTAATCGCGCGTGGTGGATCCGCGAGGATCCGAGTGGACGATACTGGGATTGAACCAGTGACCTCTTCCGTGTCAGGGAAGCGCTCTCCCGCTGAGCTAATCGTCCGAGGTGGAGACGGGATTTGAACCCGTGTAGACGGCTTTGCAGGCCGTTGCCTCGCCTCTCGGCCACTCCACCAACCGTGGGGGTCGAAACCCCCACTCCGAGCGGACGACGAGATTCGAACTCGCGACCCTCACCTTGGCAAGGTGATGCTCTACCAACTGAGCCACGTCCGCAGGTGTCGTTTCTCCGGGGCGCTTCCGCGTCCCGGCGACGTGTTGAACTCTAGCGGATTCCGGGGCCAGCTCAAATTCCGTTTCCGCAGCGTGCTGCCCTGCTCGCGCGCCGCACTCCCTCCCGAGGCCGCCCTGACCTGGGCACCATAGACTCACAACCGTGCCCGACCTGCCCCCGCTCGCCCGCTTCGGCGGCCTGCTCGCCACCGATCTACGGGATGTCACCAGCGACCCGTCGGCCCTGGAAACCCAGGGTTTCTGGGCCGTTGTCGCGGACTTCGAGGGCCGTCTGGTCTGCGCTCGCTTCGGCGAGGTACGGACCGAGCCGGTGCCGCCGCCCGCGCCCGGTGGCTGGCGCGGCCCCGGGCCCGGGGAGTGGACCTCGTCACTGGACCGGGCCGCCTACACCGCGGGGGTGCGCACCGTGCGGCGGCGGATCGCGGCCGGCGAGGTCTACCAGGCCAACCTCTGCCGGGTGCTGTCCGCGCCGCTGCCCGATCCGGCCGGGGCCGATGTGGACGCGCTGACCTCGCTGCTGGCCCTGGGCAACCCCGCTCCGTACGCGGGCACCGTAAGGCTGCCGGCCCACGGGGTGGAGGTCGCCACCGCCTCGCCCGAACTGTTTCTGCGGCGCACCGGGCGCACCGTGGAGTCCGGCCCCATCAAGGGCACCGGCCGCGTCCCCGAGGACCTGCTGGAGAAGGACCACGCCGAGAACGTGATGATCGTGGACCTGGTCCGCAACGACCTGGGCCGGGTCTGCGCCACCGGCTCGGTGACCGTCCCGGCGCTGTGCGCGGTCGAACCGCACCCCGGTCTGGTCCACCTCGTCTCCACGGTGCGGGGCGAACTCGCCCCCGGCGCCGGCTGGCCGGAACTGCTCGCGGCCACCTTCCCGCCCGGCTCGGTCACCGGCGCGCCCAAGTCCAGCGCGCTGCGCGTCATCGAGGAGCTGGAGACCGCGCCCCGGGGCCCGTACTGCGGCGGTATCGGCTGGGTCGACGCCGACCGCGGCACCGGTGAGCTGGCGGTCGGGATACGGACCTTCTGGATCGACCGCGGCCCGGCCGGGGCCGTGCTGCGGTTCGGCACCGGGGCGGGCATCACCTGGGGCTCCGAACCGGAGCGCGAATGGGACGAAACGGAACTCAAGGCCGCCCGGCTGCTCGCGGTAGCGTCGGGTGTACAGCAGACGACGGGTGTACAGCGGACAACGGGAAGGGCGACGCGATGAAACCGGCCATCTGGCTCGATGGATCCCTCTGCGACCCGGACAGCGCCATGGTGTCCGTGTTCGACCACGGGCTCACGGTCGGCGACGGCGTCTTCGAGACCGTCAAGGCCACCGAGGGGCGGGCGTTCGCGCTCACCCGCCATCTGCGGCGGCTGGCCCGCTCGGCCGCGGGCCTGGGACTCCCCGAGCCGGACCTGGACGAGGTGCGGCGGGGCTGCGAGGAGGTGCTCAAGGCCCACCCCGTGGCGTTCGGACGGCTGAGGATCACCTACACCGGAGGGATCTCGCCGCTCGGCTCCGACCGCGGCACGGCCGGGCCCACCGTGGTGGTGGCACTGGTCGAGGCGGCCCGCAGGCCCGACGCCACGGCAGTGGTCACCGTCCCCTGGGCGCGCAACGAGCGCGGGGCGCTCTCCGGCCTGAAGACCACCTCGTACGGCGAGAACGTGGTCGCGCTCGCCCGCGCCCGCGAGCAGGGCGCCACCGAGGCGCTCTTCGGCAACACGGTCGGCGCGCTCTGCGAGGGCACCGGCTCCAATGTCTTCGTGGTACTCGACGGCCAGCTGCACACCCCGCCGCTCTCCTCCGGCTGCCTCGCCGGGATCACCCGCGCCCTGGTGCTCGAGTGGGTGGGCGCCAAGGAGACCGATCTGCCGCTGGACGCGCTGTACCGGGCCGAGGAGGTCTTCGTGACCTCCACGACCCGCGATGTACAGGCCGTCCACCGCGTGGACGGCCACACCCTGCCCGGCGCTCCGGGGCCGGTCACCGCCGAGGCCCTGCGGATCTTCGTCGAGCGAGCGGCCGCCGATATCGATCCCTGAGCGGGCGGCGGGGACATCGACCCCTGAGCGGGCGGCGGGGACACCGACCCCTGAGCGGCCAAGCCGGGGACCTCACCGGCAGGTCGTGGCGGATCCGCGCCGGAAAACGGGTGACGACCGCCCGGCGGGCCGGTAGAACACCTTCGTGACCACCACTCTGCGCCCCACCGCGCCCGAACGGCACACCGACGGCGGCGGACGTGCCCGCGCGTACGAGGTGTGCGTCAACGGCCGCCCCGTCGGCACCGTACGCCTCGCCACCGACGCCCGCCTGGGCCCGGCGGCCGGGCGTATCGAGCGGCTCCACATCGACGAGGGCGAGCGGCACCGGGGCCGCGGCACGGTCGCCGCGCTCGCCGCCGAGGAGGTGCTGCGCGGCTGGGGCTGCACCCAGCTGACGGTGAGCGTCCCCGCGTCGGCCACGACCGCCCTCGGGCTCACGGCCGCGCTCGGCTACCGCGAGCGCGGCCGCAACATGCTCAAGCGGCTCATGGACCCGCCCGAGCTGCCCGAGGGCAGCGCGATACGCCCCCTCGGGGAGGCCGACTACCCGGCGTGGCACGCCCGCGAGCGGGCCGGATACACAGCCGATCTGCTGGCGCGCGGACTCACCCGGCAGCAGGCCGAGACCAAGGCGGACGCCGACTACGCGACGCTGCTGCCGCAGGGCCCGGACACCCCCGCGGCCCTGCTGCGCGTCCTCGCCCACAGCGGCACGGACGTGGGCACCATCTGGATCGCGCTGCGCGAGGGGGAGCCCGACGCCGCCGAGAGCGGGGAGGCGTACGTCTACGCCGTCGAGGTCGCCGAGGCGCACCGCGGCCATGGACACGGCCGCACCCTGATGCTGGCCGCCGAGCGCGCGAGCCTGGCGCACGGGGCGCACAGCCTCGGTCTGTACGTCTTCGGCGGCAACACCCCGGCGCTGCGGCTGTACGAGTCGCTGGGCTACGAGCCGATCGAGTACCAGCTCTACAAGCCGCTGCTGTAAGGGCCTGCTCTGAGCACCCTCAGGGCTTCAGGACCGCTCACCGCTCACCGTTCGGCGACGAGCCGGGCGGCGATCTCCTCGACGCGCTCCCGCAGCCCCTCCTGGCTCTTGCCGCCGTCGAGCCGCTCGCCGCCGATCACGTACGTGGGCGTGCCGGTGACCCCGATCGCCTTGCCCTCGGCCTGGTCCGCGTCCACGATCAGGATGTGCCGGCCGTCGACCAGCGCGGTGTCCATCTCCTCGGCGTCAAGACCCAGTTCCCGGGCCACCTCCACCAGCACCGGCTCACCGCGGCTCCCGAGCTCCTCGGCGCGCTCCAGGACCGCCTCGACGAACGGCCAGCCGCGCCCCTGGGCGATGGCCTCCTCGGCCGCCTGAGCCGCCGCGTGGGCGTGCTGGTGGCGCTCCAGCGGGAAGTGGCGCAGCCGGATGTCCAGCGAGTCCTGGAAGCGGTCGCGCAGCGCGCGCAGATCGCCCAGCGCGGTACGGCAGTCGGGGCACTGCAACTCGCACCAGACATCGAGCACGGGGCGGGGGGAGGGGTCGGTGTGGCTCATGGGGCCAGTCTTCCAGCCCCCGGACCCTGATCCGTACCCGGAGATGTCCCTGATCCCGGGCTCGGGCCATGGCCCCGGCCGCCTTACGGGGTGCACGATGGACGTACCGGAAGCCCAGTCCGCGGGAGGAACGATGCTGACCGACACCATCTGCGCCGCGCTGTCCGCGGCCGGTCTCGGCATCGCCGGGCTGACCGCCTACCGCAAGCGGTTCCTGGCGGCGACGCGGATCGCCGCCTACGCCCTGATCCCGCTGGGCCTGGCCATGACCGGCGTCCTGGACTGGCTGACCGACCTGGTCTTCAAGCCGAGCATCTGGCTGGGCTTCGGCCTGCTGGGCCTCTCCTGGGGGCTGTTCATGATCACGCGGGCGGTCGAGCACCGCTCCGGCGGCACCCGTAAGGAGCGCCGCGCGGCGGCCGCGGCCGAACGGGCCGGCGGGGTGTCCGCGGGGGCCTCGGAGCCCGCGCTGGGGCCCGGCCGGGGGGCCACCGGGGTCAAGGCGTCGGGGAAGCCGAAGACCAAGGGTGGAACGAGCTCTGGCACAGATGACTTCTCCGACATCGAGGCCATACTCAAAAAGCACGGCATCTGACAAGCGACCGATCAAAAAACGATCACCGCTCGCAGGCGGGCTCATGGCTGGGTCATGATCTCCGCGAGATGTTGCAATCACCGCCCGGGGAGCAATCCCCCATCGAAGGACCCCCTGTTCCGCCGAGCGACGAGACCCGTGGCTGTCTCTTCGCCCTCTCGCAGCCGCCGCTGATGCTGTTCCTGGCGTTCATCGGCACTCTGCTCTTCGTCACCGCCGTCCACGACCTCTACCGGTGGTGATGCGTCCCGCCCGGCATCCGACCGCCGTACCCGGACGGTCAGCTCGCGGCCTCGCGGCGCCGGGCGCGGTACGCGGCGACATGCAGCCGGTTGCCGCAGGTGCGGCTGTCGCAGTAGCGCCGGGAGCGGTTGCGGGACAGATCCACGAAGGCGTGGCGGCAGTCCGGGGCCTCACAGCGGCGCAGCCGCTCCCGCTCGCCCCCCACCACGAGGAACGCCAGCGCCATCCCGCCGTCGGCGGCCAGGTGGTCGGCCAGCGAGGCACCGGGCGCGAAGTAGTGCACATGCCAGTCGTAGCCGTCGTGGTCGGTGAGCCGGGGCGTGGTGCCGGCCGCGGCGATCATCGCGTTGAGCAGTTCGGCGGTGCGGCGGGCGGCGGCCTCGTTCCCGGCCGCCGCGAAGACCTCGGCGAACCGGGTCCGTACGGCCCGTACCGCGGTGAGGTCGCGCTCCCCGAGCGCGCCGATGTCGCTGATGGCATTGCGCTCGACGAACCGGCGCAGTGCGGCGACATCGGCGAGGTCGTCCTGGTCCGCGCCCTCGGGCGCGGTGTTCACCAGATCGACGACGGCGTCGAGCGCGCACCGGGTGTCGTGGTTGATCAGCACGATTGGCTCCCTGACCGGCTGGGTCGGCGGCTGCCCCTGGGCTGCCCTCGATCTGCCCGACTCTAGTCCTGCCGGGCCCCCGGACGTATCTCAGGCGGCCCAGGGCGGTCGTGGACGCTGCCGGACGGTCACACGACGGTGCCGTCACCGCGGGTGCTGCCGCGGCGACGGCACCGTCGCCTGCCTCTGCCGTTGTCGGGATTGCCATGGTCGGGATCGTCGGTACGTGATGCGGTCGCGCCCCGGCTCGCGCCGTCTCCCCGAGTCGGACGGCCGAGCGCTCAGCTCTCGCCGGGTCTCAGCTCTCCGCCAGGATGTGGGAGAGCTCTGTGTCGAGGTCGAAATGGCGGTGTTCGGTACCGGGTGGCACCGCGGCGTCGGTTCGCTTCAGGAACGACTCCAGGGCCCGCGCCGGGGCTTCGAGCAGTGCCTCCCCCTCCGGGGAGCTCAGGGCGATGCAGACGACTCCCTGGCCGTGGCTGCGGGACGGCCACACCCGGACGTCGCCGGTGCCGGTGGGCCGGTGCAGACCCTCGGCGAGAAGATCGCGGGCAAACACCCATTCGACCGTCTCTTCGGCTCCGGTGTGGAAGGTGGCGTGCACGGCGTAAGGGTCGGCCGTGTCATACCGCAGGCCCGCGGGTACAGGCAGTGAGGATTCGCTCGACACAACGAGGCGCAGGTGCAGCTCGCAGCTGACCGTGGTGTTCATAAGCGCCAGGGCCTTTCGCTCAGTGTGCGCTCGGGGATTCGCACGTCGGCGAAATCGACATGCCACCTACGGTGCCGTTGTAAACCCCTCTGACCGTTTTGCGGCTCTTCTGGTAGCTCATGCGGCCCAGCTCTGGGGCGGGCGCTACCGCCGTTCCGGTGACTTCAAACGATCAGGTAAGTTGGGTCACATGAATGCGGAGAGTGACGGGCGGCGCGGGGCCGGCGAAGCGGGGTCCCGGGTCGCGACGGGGGGCGATGAGCCGAAGAAGGAGCCGGTATGGGGCTCCCGGGCGCCGCGGTTCATCAAGCGGTCGCGCCCGCTGCACCTGAGCTGGCAGGTCGGCGTGTTCATCGTCGGCCTCGGGGTCGTGGCCCTGGGCGTCATCCTGCTGCCCCTGCCCGGTCCGGGATGGCTGGTGATCTTCGCCGGAATGGCGATCTGGGCGACCGAGTTCGTCTGGGCCCAGCTGGTGCTGGCCTGGACCAAGCGCAAGGTCACCGAGGCGGCGCACCGAGCCCTGGATCCGAGGGTGCGCAGGCGCAATCTCATACTGACCACGATCGCGGTGGTGATCTGCGCCGTGGCGGTCTCGGCCTATGTGTGGAAGTTCGGCGTCGTGATGCCGTGGAAGATCGAGCAGTGAGCGGTCCGGCGTCGTAGGACTGGTCATGAGCACGGTCCGGCATGCGCTAATGTTGTGCGTGCGCCAGGGCGATTAGCTCAGTGGGAGAGCGCTTCGTTCACACCGAAGAGGTCACTGGTTCGAACCCAGTATCGCCCACCCTGGACCGAGGGCCCGGAAGGCATCTGCCTTCCGGGCCCTCGGCGTTGTCGCATGTCCGAAGGTGTCCGGGGCCAGGTGGTCGACGCGAGCCCCAAGCGCTTTCGTTGAAGCGCTTCACCTCGATCCTGAGTGATCCTGTCCGAACCGTTGACGTACGCCTCATTGGTCCCTAACTTGTCCCGGCAAGCGCTTGCCTAAAACGTTTCAAGCTAGCGGGGGCAGTCGGACGACCTGCCCCGGAGGGGCGTGTCATGGGTGCTGGGCGATGGACGGCGAGGGCGAGAGAGGTCCGGGCGGTCGCGGCCGTGGTGGCCGCGCTGGGGCTGCTGGTCACCGGCTGTGGCGGGGGAAGCGGTTCCGGGGACGGCAAGGTGACCATCCGCTACTCCTGGTGGGGCGCCAAGGACCGCGCGGAGCTGATCCAGAAGACGGTCAAGCTGTTCGAGAAGGAACATCCGAACATCAAGGTCAAGACGGACTTCTCCGAATACACCGACTTCTGGAGCAAGTTCAATACCCAGGCCGCGGGCGGAAACGCCCCGGACGTCTTCCAGAACTCCTACGCCTTCCTGCGCAAATACGGCGACAAGAACCTCCTGCTGGATCTGAACGGTCAGGCCGACGCCGGAAATCTCAGCCTGAAGGGATTCCGCGACGGACTGGAGAAGGCCGGGGATATCGACGGCAAGCTCCTCGGAGTGCCGGTCGGCGCCAATACCTTCGCCTTCTTCTACAACCCGGACGCGTTCAACAAGGCCGGGGTGACCGTCGAGGACGGATGGACCTGGGACGACTTCTTCGCGGCCGCCAAGAAGGTGCGCAAGAGCGACGGCACCCTCTACGGCGCCAGCGACAACGCCAATGTGATGTACCTCTACGACCTGTATCTGCGGCAGAACGGCAAGGCGTTCTTCACCAAGGACGACAAGCTCGGCTTCACCAAGGACGACCTCACCGAGTGGTGGGGGCGCTGGCAGCAGCACGCCAAGGCCGATGAGCTGGTGCCGGGCAAGAAGTCCGAGCAGGCAAAGCCCAAGGCGTCGATCAGCGCCGATCTGTCGGCCTCCGAGTTCACCTGGGACAACTTCCTGGTCCGCTTCGCCGCCGAGACCAAGACCACCCTCGACCTCGGGCCCATCCCGACCACGGACGGCAAGCGCACCGGCCAGTACCTCTCCTCGCTCATGCTCAGCGGCTCCGCCCGCACCCAGCACCCCAAGGAAGTCGCCCAGTTCATCGACTTCATGACCCATGACCCCGAGGTGGGCAAGATCATGGGCTACAACCGCGGCATCCCGGCGACCACCGCCCAGTACGACGCCTACAAACCCGAGGGTGTCGACGCCAAGATCGCCGCGTATGAGAAGAGCGTGCGCGCCAAGCTGGAGCCGATCACCCCGCATCCGGCCGGCGCCGATGTCGCCGAGGCCGCCTTCCTGAGGATCTACACCCAGGTCGCGCTGGGGCAGTCCTCGATGGGCAAGGCGGTCGACCAGTTCTTCAGCGAGGCCGAGTCCGCGCTCGGCTCGTGAGGAGAGCTTCCGTGACACCGACCACGACGCGTGCGGCGGACGGAGTGCGGCATCCCGGCGGGACGACCCCCGGGAAGGCCGCCCCGGGCGCCCGCCCCGCCCCGGCGGCTGGGCGGCGCCAGGGCCGCCGGGAGACCCTCGCGGGCTATCTCTTCCTGACGCCCTGGTGCATCGGGATTCTGCTGCTCACCCTCGGCCCGATGCTTGTCTCGCTCTATCTGGCGTTCACCGACTACAACCTCTTCGACTCGCCCAAGTGGATCGGGTTCAGGAACTTCCAGGACCTCTTCGCGGACGACCGCTGGTGGACCTCGGTCCAGGTCACGCTGAAGTACGTACTGATCGGCACCCCGCTGAAGCTGGCGGCGGCGCTCGCCGTGGCGCTGCTGCTGGTCAAGCCCCGTAAGGGCCAGGGTTTCTACCGCTCGGCGTTCTACGCCCCCTCGCTCATCGGGGCCAGCGTGAGCATCGGCGTCGTCTGGCGGGCGATCTTCAACGATGACGCGGTCGTCGACAAGTCGATGAGTCTCTTCGGATGGGATGTCGGCGGCTGGATCGGCGACCCGGACTGGGCGCTGCCCACCCTCATCACCCTGACCGTCTGGCAGTTCGGCGCGCCGATGGTGATCTTCCTGGCCGGGCTGAAGCAGGTGCCCGGCGAGCTGTACGAGGCCGCCGAGATGGACGGCGCCGGGCGCTGGCGGCGGTTCCGGTCCATCACCCTGCCGATGATCTCGCCGGTGCTCTTCTTCAACCTCCTGCTGGAGCTCATCCACTCGTTCCAGGTCTTCACCTCGGCGGTGGTGATCGCGGGCTCGGGCACCAACACCGGAGGACCGGGCGACTCCCTGCTGGTCTACGGCTGGTACCTCTACGAGCAGGGCTTCCGCAATCTGCGCATGGGCTACGCCGCCGCGATGGCCTGGATGCTGATGCTCGGCATCGGCCTGGTGACCGCCGTGCTGTTCAGGACCCAGCGCGGCTGGGTGCACTACGAGGAGGATGCCCGGTGAGTTCGTTTGTGGCGGTCGGGCGGCGACGGGCACGGTCCGTCGTGTGGCATGCGGGGGCGCTCGCCGTGCTGGCGGTGATCCTCTACCCCGTGGTGTGGGTGATCGGCGGCTCGTTCAAGCCCGGTGACCAGATCGTCGGCAGTCTCCAGTTGCTGCCCACCGATCCGATCACCGACAACTACCGCCGGCTCGGCGACGGCATCGCCGACGTGCCGATCTCGACCTTCTTCGCCAACTCGCTGCTGCTGGCGGTCGGTTCGGTGATCGGGGTGCTGTTCTCCTGCTCGCTGGCGGCCTACGCCTTCGCCAGGATCCGCTTCGCCGGGCGCAACGCGCTCTTCACGCTCATGATCTCCACCCTGCTGCTGCCGTTCCAGGTGCTGATCATTCCGCAGTACATCCTGTTCCAGAAGCTGGACCTGATCAACACGTATGTGCCGCTGCTGCTCGGCAAGTACCTGGCGGCGGACGCCTTCTTCGTCTTCCTCATGGTGCAGTTCATGCGCGGGCTGCCCCGGGAGCTGGACGAGGCGGCCCGGCTGGACGGCTGTGGCCATCCGCGCATCTACTGGAACATCGTGCTGCCGCTGTGCCGCCCGGCCCTGATCACCAGCGCGATCTTCACCTTCATCTGGTCCTGGAACGACTTCATCGGGCCGCTGCTCTACCTCAACGAACCGGACAAGTACACGGTCTCGATGGGCCTGAAGCTCTTCATCGACCAGGACTCCGTCGCCGACTACGGAGGCATGGTCGCCATGTCGTTGGTCGCACTGCTGCCGGTGCTGCTGTTCTTCCTGGCCTTCCAGCGCTATCTGGTCGAGGGCGCGGCGACTTCCGGGCTGAAGGGCTGAGGCCGTCATGGGAAGGGGCATGGAAGCTGCCAGGGGAGCAGCCGCCGTACGGCGCGCCGCGCACGTCCCGCCGCGCTTCGCGCTGTTCGCCGAATGTCTGCTGACCGGCGTCTGGGTGGTGCTCGCCGCCCTGCCGCTGGTCACCCTGCTGCCCGCGTTCGCCGCCGGCTGTGCGCATCTGAGCCGCCATCTGGACGGGGAGCGGTCCACCTGGCGGGACTTCCTGGCCGGGCTGCGGGAGGCGACCCGGAGCGGCTGGCGGTTCTCCCTGCTGTGGTGGGCGGCGCTCGCGCTGCTCGCCTTCGATCTGCGGGTGGCCCGCTCCGGGGCCCTGCCCGGCGGGCCCGCGCTGATCGCCGTGAGCGTGGCGGGTCTGCTCGCGGTGGTCGTCCTCGGGCTGCGGACCGCGGCCTCACGGCGGCCCGGCACCGCATGGCCGGCCGCCGCCCGTACCGCCGCACACCAGGGGCTGGCCACCGACCCCGGCGGATCGCTGCTGCTCATCGGCGGGCTCGCGGTACTCGCCGTGGCCGCCTGGCAGATGCTGCCGCTGATCGCCCCGGCCGCGGGCGCCCTCGCGGGCTGTGCGGTCGCGGTGGAGCGCCGCGCCCGCGTCTGACCCGGCATCCACCCTCTCCAGGCGCCGCCCGCCCCACCGGCGCCTCCTCCGCCGACTCATGTCATGCACCTGCCCCCGTACGAAAGGTGAAGCCGACATGCCCCCGATCCCCCGACGCAACCTCCTCAAGGCCGCCGCCGCCACCGGCACCGCCGTGCCGTTCTCCTGGCTGCTCGCCCACAACGCCCCGAAGGCCGCCGCCGACAGCCCCGCCGAGAAGGCCGCCGACGAGCCCGTGGACATCACCTGGCTGGAGGACGGCGGCCTGGGCGCGGCCGCGGGCTCCACCTTCGGCGTCCCCTGGCCCAAGGGCGCCCATCCCGGCGACCGGACGTTCGCGCTGACCACCGCCGACGGCACACCTGTGCCCGTGCAGACCTGGGCCACCGCCTACTGGCCCGACGGCTCGCTGAAGTGGACCGCGCACGCGGCGGGGGAGGGCCTCACCGGCAGCGCCTACCGGCTCACCACCGGCACGCCCGCCGCGCCCGCCAAGAAGGTCACCGTCTCCGAGAGCGGCGGCAGGATCACCGTCGACACCGGGGTCATGAGGGCCGTCATCGGTAAGGACGGCAAGCAGCTCGTACGCTCCGTCATCCGCGGCTCCACCGAGATCGCCCGCGACGGCAGGCTGGTCCTGCTCCGCCAGGGCGCCGTGGACGACGGCGACCACGGCCGCGCCGAATGGGAGCGGTTCGACGGCGAGATCGGCGGGGCGGAGGTCGAGCAGAAGGGCCCCGTCCGCGCGGTCGTCCGCATCGACGGCAAGCACCGTAAGGGCCGCCGCGCCTGGCTCCCCTTCAGCGTCCGGCTCTACTTCTACGCGGGCGCCGAGTCGTTCCGTATGGTGCACACCATCACGTTCGACGGCGACCAGACCGCCGGTCATGAGTCTGGGGACTTCATCCGGGGCCTCGGCGTCCGCTTCTCCGTGCCGATGCGCGACGCGGCGTACGACCGTCACATCCGCATCGCGGGCGAGGGCAAGGGATTCCTCACCGAGGCCGTCAAGGGCGTGACCGGGCTGCGCCGCGACCCCGGCGCCGCCGTCCGCGAGGCCCAGTTCAAGGGCGAGAAGCTGGCCGACCCCGCCACCTGGGACCAGCGGGTCACCTCCCGGCTGCACCTCATCCCCACCTGGGGCGACTACACCCTCTCCCAGCTCTCCGCCGACGGCTTCACCCTGCGCAAGCGCACCAGGCCCGGCCACGGCTGGATCGCGGCGGGCGGCGGCGGCCGGGCGAGCGGCTTCGGCTACGTCGGCGGCGTCAGCGGCGGACTCTCCTTCGGACTGCGCGACTTCTGGGAGAAGTTCCCCGCCCAGCTGGACATCCGCGGCGCCGCCGGAACCGAGGCCGAGGTCACCCTGTGGCTCTGGTCGCCCGAGGCCCAACCCATGGACCTGCGCTTCTACCACGACGGCATGGGCCAGGACACCTACCCCGAACAGCTCGAGGGCCTCGAGATCACCTACGAGGACTACGAGCCCGGCTTCGGCACCCCGTACGGCATCGCCCGCACCAGCGAACTCACCTTCTGGGCCAACGCGGCCACCCCCGACGCCGACACCCTCGTCCGGCAGGCCGCCGCCGTGCGCACCCCGCCCCAACTGGCCGCCGGACCGGCCCATCTGGCCCGCGCCAAGGTCTTCGGCGGCCTCTTCGCCCCCGTCGACCGCTCCACCCCCGCCAAGGCGAAGGTCGAGGACCGGCTGGACTTCCTCTTCGACTACCACAAGGGCCAGGTCGAACAGCGCCGTTGGTACGGTTTCTGGGACTATGGCGACATCATGCACACCTACGACGGCGACCGGCACCAGTGGCGGTACGACGTCGGCGGCTACGCCTGGGACAACTCCGAGCTCTCGCCCGACCTGTGGCTGTGGCTGGCGTATCTGCGCTCCGGCCGCTCCGACATCTTCCGCTTCGCCGAATCCATGACCCGGCACACCGGCGAGGTCGACGCGTACCACCTCGGCAAGTGGGCCGGGCTCGGCACCCGCCACGGCGTCCAGCACTTCGCCGACAGCGCCAAACAGCAGCGCATCTCCACCGCCCTGTACCGCCGCTTCTCCTACTTCCTCACGGCGGACGAGCGGATCGGCGACATCATGCACGCCCTCGTCGACTCCGACGAGACGTTCCTCGTCCTCGATCCGCAGCGCAAGGTCCGCGACGATCCCGACTACGAGCCCGATCCGCACGCCCTGGACATCGGCTTCGGCACCGACTGGAGCGGCCTCGCCGGGGCCTGGCTCACCGAATGGGAGCGGCGCGGGCCGAAGGCGAAGAAGGCCGAGGCGCGGCTGCGCTCCACCATGGAGACCATCGCGGCCCAGCCCAACGGCTTCGTCCAGGGCAGCGGGCTGTACGACCTCGACACCGGCAAGTACGCCATCGCCGACCGGCCGAAGGTCAGCGTCTCCCATCTGTCCGCGGTCTTCGGCCTGGTCGAGGTCTGCGCCGAGGTGATCGACCTGATCGACCTGCCCAAGTTCAAGGAGGCATGGCTGGACTACTGCCGCTACTTCAACGCCACCAAGGCCGAGCAGAAGGCCCGCTACGGCACCGACTTCGGCTCGCTGATCCTGGTCCAGGGCCACTCCCGGCTCGACGCCTACGCCGCCGTCCAGCTGAAGGACGACAAGCTGGCCGCCCGCGCCTGGCAGAAGTTCACCGAGCACCACGAGGGCGACGGCTATCCGGATGCCACCGTCAGCTGGAAGTCGGTGCAGGTAGAGGGCCCGGACGTGCTGGAGCCCGGCGTCGAGGCGGCCTGGGTGAGCACCAACGCCACCGCGCAGTACGGCCTGGCCGCGATCCAGAACCTCGCGCTCGTCGGTGACAAGCTGCCGGGCTAGCCAGGCACTGATGGCCGGACCAGACTGAGGGCATGGACTGGTGTCATTACCGCTTCCGCAGCCGATGGGACCTCGACGCCCCGCCCGCCGCCGTCTTCGCGGTGCTGGCGAACGGCGACGCCTATCCGCGGTGGTGGCGCCAGGTCCGTGAGGTCCGGCGGATCGACGAGCGCAGCGGGGCCGCCCGCTTCCGCTCCCTCGTCCCGTACGACCTGCGGCTGATCGTCAGCGAGGCGCGCCAGGACCCGGCGGACGGCGTGCTGGAGATCGGCTTCGCGGGCGATCTGGAGGGATGGGCGCGCTGGACGGTGCTGCCCGAGGGGACCGGCACCCGCGCCCTCTTCGAACAGGAGGTGGTGGCCCGCAAGCCGCTGCTGCGCCGTCTCGCGCTCATCGGGCGTCCCGTCTTCCGGGCCAACCACACCCTGATGATGCGCGCGGGGCTGCGGGGGCTGCGGGCGCACCTCGCCGCGCGGACAGCGGGTCCGGCCGGGGCGCCGCCCGGTCCGGCCGCCGGGCCCTCCGGCGGAAATGCGGTTTGAACCAAACCCGCCGCGACCTGTATTGTTCAGGTCGTTCCGCCGGGGAGATCCCGAAGGGAACAACCCGGGCGATTAGCTCAGTGGGAGAGCGCTTCGTTCACACCGAAGAGGTCACTGGTTCGAACCCAGTATCGCCCACCACCCCAGGAGGCCGGGCCGCCAGCAGGCGGCCCGGCCTCCTGTTTGTGTGCTTGTACGGCCGGGAGCGGGGTATCCGGATAAAACTTCCGTGGGTGACGATGTGGAGGGGAACTCATGGCCGTCGCGACCGCAGCCGTCCTGTCCTTGGACTGTGCCGAACCCGAAGAGCTCGCCGAGTTCTACGCCCGGGTGCTCGGCGCCGAGATCCAGCCGCTGACCACCCCCGACCGGGTCGAGATCGTCGCACCCGGCGGGTCGCGGATGGCCTTTCTGCGGGACCACGGCTTCGCCCCGCCGAGCTGGCCCCGGCCGGACGACTCCCAGCAGGCCCATCTGGACCTGCTGGTGGAGGACATCGACGCCGCGGAGCGTCAGGTCGTCGACCTGGGCGCGCGACCGCTGGACACCAAGAACAACGGTGGCCTGCGCGACATACGGCTCTACTCCGATCCGGCCGGCCACCCCTTCTCGCTCCGCCGGGTCTGAGCGTTCAGGCGCACGGCGCCCGGCCCGAGCGTTCAGGCGCACCCGGGCCTGAGCGCCAGGCGCACCGCGCCCGGCCCGAGCGTTCAGGCCGCGGCCGGCAGGTCCGGCCGCAGCGGCCACGCCGGATCGCAGACCTCGTCCGAGCCGTTGAGCGCGAACCACGCCTGTAGCCCCCGGGCCTGCGCCGCGTACCAGACCGTCTGGCGCGCGTGCAGCTCGGCGGGGGTCAGCGTCTCCAGACGGGAGGCGAACCGGCGGCCCACCGCCCGTACGACATGCAGTGCGGCCGCCGCGTCCGCCGCCGCGTCATGCGCGCCGGTCAGCTCCACGCCGTAGTGCGCACACAGATCGATCAGGGTGCGGCGGCCCTTGCGATAGCGGTCCAGATGCTTGTCCAGCACCCGCGGATCCAGAACGGTCATGGAGCGCAGCGAGAGATAGCCCGCCAGGCTGGAGTTGCGATGCCGCTTCAACTCCCGGTCCAGCAGGGTCAGATCGAACGGCGCGTTCATGATCACCACCGGGGTGCCCCGCGTGACCTGCTCCGCTATCGCCCGTGCCACCTCGTCCACCACCGGCGCCGGCCATCTGCCGTGCCGCTGGAGATGAGCGTCGGTCAGACCGTGTATCTCGGTGGCGGCCGGTGGCACCGGCACGCCCGGACTCACCAGCCAGCGCCGGACCTCCGGCAGGCTTCCGGTCCCGCGCTGCACCACCAGGGCCGCCGATACGATCCGGTCATGCTCGACATCGACACCAGTGGTCTCCGTGTCAAAGGCGGCGAGCGGCCCTTCGAACCAGGACGGCATGGCCTCAACTCCTCGTGCATTTCCCCTCGATGACATCTGATCCCGCCCCGACCAGGTGATACCCGGAGGGAGGACCGCGAACCGCCGCTGTTTGCCGAGGTCCTGACGCGGAGACAACACAGGTGTACGAAGCCGGCGACGACCGGAAGGCGTCACGGACATGACGCTCGCAACACCCGACCCGGCCCCGACGGCGAGCGGCCTTGCCCTGAGCGGATCACCTCCCGTGCGTGGCCAAATCGCCACCACCGCCTGTATGGAGACCCTTCAGGTGGGCTATCTGCACGCGGTGGCCGCCGCCGCGGGCTGCTCACTGGCCCAGCCCTTCCCCGACCACGGCATCGACTGGCATGTCAGCCACAGCGCGCCCGGCCACGCCGTTGACGACGAGGTCACCATCAAGGTGCAGCTCAAGGCCACGTACCAGATCGCGCCCGACCCGCCGGGGCCGACCTTCGCCTTCACGCTCGACAACGACCACCTGGTCAAGCTGGCCCGCAGCCCGGTCTCCGTGCACAAGATCCTCGTGGTGATGATCGTGCCGCGCGGGCAGGAGGACTGGCTGCGAGCCGGGCATGACCGCCTGTCCCTGCGCCACTGCTGCTACTGGATCAATCTGGCCGGTCACGCGGTCACGGGCCGCCGCCGGACCACCGTGCGGATCCCGACCTCGCGGATCTTCGACGACCGCGCGCTCTGCGAGATCATGACCCGGGTCGGGGCGGGAGGGAGACCGTGATGGACGGACCATGGCCCCAGGACGACCAGGCACCCCTGTCGGTCCCGCGCCCCGACGAGGTGGATCCGGCCGTCCTCGGCGCCCTGCTCGCCCGGCACGGCTGGCGCCGCCGTGGCGGCGCCCCGGGGGCCTATGCCCGCTGGACCCCGCCGGGCCGGCTCGCGGGCGGCACCAGCCTGCTGGTGCCCGAGAGCCGGGACTTCCCCGACAGCGGCGATCTGCTCGGCGAGGCCCTGATGGCGCTCAGCCGCAGCGCCGCGCCCTCCGCCCGCGAGGTGCTCACCGGCCTCGCCGTGCCCAGCGACGAGATCCGCTGGCGGCGCGAGGTGCCCGAATCCCCCGGCTCCACCTCCGCCTGGACCGCGCAGGAGCGGCTGCGCGCCGCCGCCCGGGACACCCTGCTGGCCGGGGCGCTCGCCGCCCGCGGCCGCGCGGGGTACTACGGCGCCCGGCACCGCCGCGCCGCCGAGGCGTCCCTGGAGCGGGTGCTGACCGGGCCCCCGGGCGCCGGGTCCGGCGGCCGTGAGCTGACCGTCTTCGTGCCCGTCCAGGAGGACGGCCGCGCCATCGCCGTCACCCTGCTGCGCGCGCTGTACGCCCTCCGGGACGCCGCCGACTACCACCGGACGACCGGCGGGATGGAGGCGTATGACGCGGCGGTCGCGGCGGGGGCCAGCCGGGAGCTGACCGAGGCGGTGATCGCCCTGGTGCAGGGCACGGAGGGGGCGCGGGTGGCGCTGGAGTGGTCACCGGCCGCCGGTCCGCCGCCGGGGTTCGCCGCCCGGCCCGATCCGGTGGAGTTCTCGCCCGGCGACCTCCCGGGGCTGAGGGAGGCGGGCGCCCGCTATGTCCGGGGTGAGCCGTCCGTTCCGGTGTGCCTCACCGGTGCGGTGGTGCGGCTGCGCCGCACCGGCCCCGGCGGCCCCGGGACGGTGCGGCTGCGGGTGCTCTCCGGGGCGGAGGTCGCGCAGGTGCGGATCACCCTGGACGAGGAGGACTACCGCATCGCCGGCCATGCCCATCTGGTGGGGTTGCCGATCCGGGTGCGGGGGCGGCTGGAGAGCCGCGGCGGTTTCCGGCGGCTCAGCGGGGCCGGTGGCGTCACCCCGGTCCAGGTGGACGAGGCCGAGCGGGACCGGCTGGTCAAGTCGCTCCAGGAGAACCTGGACTTCTTCGAGGAGGCGTGCGGCGGCGGCCCCTGACCGCCGCCGGGCTCGTCATGGCGTCCGGCGGGCGTCACCCCGCGCGGTGACGGCGTCCACAACCGTTTCGCGGTCCCGCCCGTCGGCTCGGTACGATTCACGCTGCGCGGCATACGCCGCGGGGAGCCATCCATCAGTCAGGAGAGACCGGTGTCAGACGTCCGTGTGATCATCCAACGCGATTCCGAGCGGGAAGAACGCGTGGTGGCCACGGGCACTACGACGGCGGACCTCTTCACCGGCGACCGCTCGATCGTCGCCGTGCGCGTGGGCGGGCAGCTCAAGGACCTGGCGTACCAGCCGGCCGAGGGCGACGAGATCGAGCCGGTGGAGATCACCAGCCAGGACGGTCTGGACATCCTGCGCCACTCCACCGCGCATGTGATGGCCCAGGCGGTGCAGGAGCTGTTCCCGGACGCGAAGCTGGGCATCGGCCCGCCGATCAAGGACGGCTTCTACTACGACTTCGACGTCGAGACCCCGTTCCACCCGGACGATCTCAAGCGCATCGAGAAGAAGATGCAGGAGATCCAGAAGCGGGGGCAGCGGTTCTCCCGCCGCGCGGTCACCGACGAGGAGGCGCGCGAGGAGCTGTCCGCCGAGCCGTACAAGCTGGAGCTGATCGGGCTCAAGGGGTCGGCGGCGGACGCCGCGGAGGGCGCGTCCGCCGAGGTCGGCGCGGGCGAGCTGACCATCTACGACAACCTCGACGCCAAGACCGGCGAGCTGTGCTGGAAGGACCTCTGCCGCGGTCCGCACCTGCCGACCACGCGGAACATCCCGGCCTTCAAGCTGATGCGCAGCGCCGCCGCGTACTGGCGGGGCAGCGAGAAGAACCCCCAGCTCCAGCGGATCTACGGCACCGCCTGGCCGACCAAGGACGAGCTGAAGGCGTACCTGGACTTCCTCGCCGAGGCCGAGAAGCGCGACCACCGCAAGCTGGGCGCGGAGCTGGACCTGTTCTCCTTCCCCGACGAGCTGGGCTCGGGCCTCGCGGTCTTCCACCCCAAGGGCGGCGTGATCCGCAAGGAGATGGAGCAGTACTCGCGGAAGCGGCACGAGGAGGCGGGGTACGAGTTCGTCAACACCCCCCACATCACCAAGGCCAAGCTCTTCGAGACCTCCGGCCATCTGCCGCACTACATGGACGGCATGTTCCCGCCCATGGAGTTCGAGGGCCAGGACTACTACCTCAAGGCCATGAACTGCCCGATGCACAACCTGGTCTTCCGGGCGCGCGGGCGGTCCTACCGCGAGCTGCCGCTGCGGCTCTTCGAGTTCGGCACGGTCTACCGGTACGAGAAGTCCGGCGTCGTCCACGGCCTGACCCGGGCCCGGGGGTTCACCCAGGACGACTCGCACATCTACTGCACCAAGGAGCAGATGGCCGATGAGCTGGACAACCTGCTCACCTTCGTGCTGGACCTGCTCCGCGACTACGGCCTGAGCGACTTCTATCTGGAGCTGTCCACCCGGGACGACTCCGACAAGTTCATGGGCAGCGACGACCAGTGGGAAGAGGCCACGGAGGAGCTGCGCAAGGCCGCCGAGAAGCAGGGCCTGGAGCTGGTCATGGACCCGGGCGGCGCGGCCTTCTACGGCCCCAAGATCTCGGTCCAGGCCCGGGACGCGATCGGCCGCACCTGGCAGATGTCGACCATCCAGGTCGACTTCAACCAGCCGGCCCGGTTCGAGCTGGAGTACACCGCGGCGGACGGCTCCCGACAGCAGCCCGTCATGATCCACCGGGCGCTCTTCGGCTCGATCGAGCGCTTCTTCGCGGTCCTGCTGGAGCACTACGCGGGCGCCTTCCCGGTGTGGCTCGCCCCGGTCCAGGCGGTCGGCATCCCGATCGGCGACACCCATGTGCCGTATCTGGAGGAGTTCGCCGCGCAGGCCAAGGCGAAGGGCCTGCGGATGGAGGTGGACTCGTCCTCGGACCGGATGCAGAAGAAGATCAGGAACGCCCAGAAGTCCAAGATCCCGTTCATGGTGATCGCCGGTGACGAGGACGTCGCGAACGGCGCGGTGAGCTTCCGCTACCGCGACGGCTCGCAGAAGAACGGCATCCCGATCGACCAGGCGCTGGCCGAGATCGCCGACGCCGTGCAGCGCCGGATCCAGGTCTGATCCAAGAGCGGTCTCCACGGAGGCCGGGATTCCGAGGGGCGGCCCTGGCCAGGGCCGCCCCTCGGCTCTTCCTCACCCCTGCGGGGCGAATATGCTGGCCCGCATGACGAGTGAGCCGGAACAGCAGATCGGAGTGGGGACGCCTGACGCGTTCCAGCGCCTGTGGACGCCCCATCGGATGGCCTACATCCAGGGGGAGAACAAGCCGACCGGCCCTGGCGCGGGCGACGGCTGTCCGTTCTGCTCCATTCCGGAGAAGTCCGACGAGGACGGCTTGATCATCGCTCGCGGCGAGTCCGTGTACGCCGTGCTCAACCTGTACCCGTACACCGGCGGTCATCTCATGGTCGTCCCGTTCCGGCACATCGCCGACTACACCGAGCTCACCGCCGAGGAGACGGTGGAGCTCGCGGAGTACACCAAGGCCGCGATGACCGCGCTGCGTACCGCCTCGGGTGCGCACGGTTTCAACATCGGCATGAACCAGGGGACCGTGGCGGGCGCCGGGATCGCGGCGCATCTGCATCAGCATGTGGTGCCGCGCTGGGGCGGGGACACCAACTTCATGCCGGTGATCGGCAGGACCAAGGTGCTGCCGCAACTCCTCGCCGACACCCGCCGGTTGCTCGCCGACGCCTGGCCCCGGCCGGGGGTCTGAGCCGCCGCTCATGGGTCGGGCCCTGGTCACATGGCCAGGGCCCGACCCATTCGCGTTCGCCTTGCGCGTCGTGCCCTTACGCGTCGTACAGATCGGCCTTCTTCGGGGCGGCGTCCTGGACCTGGCCGCTGAGCGTCAGCGAGCGGTTGCCGAAGCGCTCGGTGTCCACGCCGTGGTGCTTGAGCACGCCGATGGCCGCCTCATGGACGACCCGCAGCACCGGCGTGGCGGTGCGCAGCGCGTCATCCGCCATGAAGCGGTGCCGCCAGGGCTTGTCCGCCCAGGCGTGGCGCAGACCGAACGGCTCGGGCAGCACCAGCTTGCCGCCGAGGTGGTCCAGAATCGGCGGGTACCAGGTGAAGGGGGCGCGCGCGGTCAGCCGCACGACCTCCTTCGCGTTCACCAGCGGCAGCGGGATGGACTTGGTCTCCCAGAACCGGAAGGTCTTGGCGACCGTCTTGGAGGGTGCCGAGGGCTTGCTGGTGAACAGCGGGTGCACCGGCCCGAGCGCATGCCCGGTGACCTCGATCCGCAGCGTCTTGTGCAGCAGGGTCACCGTGATCATCAGGGTGATCACCAACTGGCCGTCCCAGAGCACGAACTGCACGCCCAGGTAGTGCCGGTCACCGGCGCCGAACTGCTGCTGGTCGCAGATCCGCTGGAGGTCGACGCCCTTTATCTGGAAGCCCTCCTCCTCGGAGGTGCCGCCGCGCTCGACCGCCTTGGCCCCCTCGCCGATCGGCGACACCACCCAGTGGCGCACGGAGGGGGTGGGGAAGCCGCCGGTGTGCAGCGGGGTGCGCTCCAGCATGCGCAGCTGGTCGTGGATCGCCCGTATGACGTCCCAGCTGCGGAAGGGGTCGATCTCCTTGTCGGGATCGGCCGAGACCAGGTCCTCGGCCAGCTGCCAGCTGCCCCAGCGGGTGCCCATGCCCAATATGCCCTTGGGACCGGCGTAGAAGACCACATTGCTGTACTGCTCGGCGGTGAGCTTGTGGAGCGCCTTGCGGAGCTCCTCGGCGGAGGTCTGGCCCGGGTGGTTGGGCACCGTCTCGGGCACCTTGGCGCCGACGCCGCCGCCCCCGAGCAGCCCGCCCCAGGAGTCCCGCAGGTCCTTGGCGGTCCGCTCGCAGATCTGCTTGGCGATGTACCAGCCGATGATCGGGGCGACCACGACGCCCCGGAGATAGATCCCCCAGAAGCCCCCGAAGGGCAGCTTGATCAGGAAGATGACGACCATCACGCCGAGCGCCACCAGCAGCGCCGTGCCGAGCGCGCCCATCCGCTTGTCCTGGGCCCCGGCGACCGAGCGGCGCAGCTGGAAGGCGCCGAGCCACAGCAGCGTCCCGGGCAGGAACAGCAGCCCGAAGATCACCATGACGGCGGTGAGCCGGGCGTCACGGGTCTTGCGTATGCGGTTGGCGGCCAGACAGTGCTCGACGACCGTCTGGGGCTCTATGCCGAAGGACTGGATCACCTGGCCCCGGCCGCCGCCGAGCATTCTCGTCTGGACGGCGCGCGCGAACGCCTCGCCCAGATTCGGCTCGAAGAGCGAGATCCTCGGCTTCTTGACCTCCGAGACCGTCCACTCCGAATTGGCGTCGAGCAACTTTGCCACGGGGTCGTCGCGGTAGGCGGCCGACGCGAGTGCCTGCGTCGCCGCCGTCTGTCCCGCCGCTCCCGACAGGGGAACCTGCGCCCCGGGACTGAAGTCGAATCCGTCCGTCACCAACGCCCCCAATACGGCACGCTCTTGCGCTGCGACCTCAGCGTATCCGGGGTGTGCACCGCCTGTCGCCAGGGCGTGTGCGGCCTGTGGAAAACCCTCGTGGAGCAGACCGCCCGCGGAACCGCCGGTGGGCGGCCGACGGCGAAGGCCCGCCCACCTCGGAGCGGTTGGGGCGGGCGGGCCGTGACATACGCCACGGTCGGGCCCGGACATGGCCGTGCGCTACGCCATGGACGGGCCCTGAACTACGCCTCCGCGGCGACCTGTTCGCGCATCCGCTCGGCCAGCTGGTGGGGCATTGGCTCGTGCCGGGCGTAGGAGCGGCTGAACCGTCCCGTGCCATGCGAAAGCGATCGCAGATCGACCGCGTACCGACCGATCTCGATCTCCGGCACATCCGCCTTGATCAAGGTCTGTCCCCCGCCGGACTGTTCGGTGCCGACGACCCGGCCGCGCCGGCCGGACAGATCGCTCATGACGGCGCCGACGTAGTCGTCCGAGACCAGCACGCCCACCTCGACCACCGGTTCCAGCAGGTCGATCCGGGCGTCGGCGGCCGCCTCGCGCAGCGCGAGCGCGCCCGCCGTCTGGAAGGCGGCGTCGGAGGAGTCCACCGAGTGGGCCTTGCCGTCCAGCAGCGTGACCCGCACATCGACCAGGGGATACCCGGCGGCGACCCCGCGCGCGGCCTGGCCGCGCACGCCCTTCTCGACGGACGGGATGAACTGCCGGGGCACCGCGCCGCCCACGACCTTGTCCACGAACTCGATGCCCGAGCCCTCGGGCAGCGGCTCCACCTCGATCTCGCAGATCGCGTACTGGCCGTGCCCGCCGGACTGCTTGACATGGCGGCCGCGCCCGGCCGACTTCGCCCCGAAGGTCTCGCGCAGCGAGACCTTGTACGGCACCGCGTCCACCTGGACGCCGTACCGGCTGCGCAGTCGCTCCAGCGCGACGTCCATATGCGCCTCGCCCAGGCACCACAGCACCACCTGATGGGTGTCCGGATTCTGCTCCAGGCGCATCGTCGGGTCCTCGGCGACCAGCCGGGACAGGCCCAGCGACAGCTTGTCCTCGTCCGGTTTGCTGTGCGCCTGGATGGCCACCGGCAGCAGCGGATCGGGCATCTGCCAGGGCTCCATCAGCAGCGGCTGGTCCTTGGACGAGAGGGTGTCCCCGGTCTCGGCGCGGGTCAGCTTGGCCACGCACGCCAGATCGCCCGCGATGGCCTGGGGGAGGGTGCGCTGCTGCTTGCCGAAGGGCGCGGACAGGGCGCCGACCCGCTCGTCCACGTCGTGGTCCTCGTGACCGCGGTCCTCCAGACCGTGTCCGGACACATGGACGGTCTCGTCGGGGCGGAGGGTGCCGGAGAAGACCCGCACCAGGGAGATCCGGCCGACATACGGATCGGAGGAGGTCTTGACCACCTCGGCGGCCAGCGGACCGTCCGGATCGCAGCTCAGCGGCGGGCGCGAGGCGCCCTGCGGAGTGGTGACGGCGGGTGTCTCGCGCTCCAGCGGGGACGGGAAGCCACCGGTCACCAGGTCCAGCAGTTCGACGCTGCCCAGGCCCTGCTTCGACCCCGGCGCGGCGGGCGCCGCCGCCAGGACGGGGTGGAAGCTGCCGCGTGCGACGGCCTTCTCCAGATCCTCGATCAGCGTCTTGACGTCGATCTCCTCACCGCCGAGATAGCGGTCCATGAGGGTCTCGTCCTCGCTCTCGGCGATGATCCCCTCGATGAGCCGGCCGCGGGCCTCCTCGACCAGCGGCAGCTGGTCCTCCTGGGGCGGTGATTCGGTACGCGTACCCGAGGAGTAGTCGAAGACCCGCTGGGTGAGCAGCCCGATGAGCCCGGTCACGGGGGCGTGCCCGTCCGGCCCCGGCTCACCGCGCAGCGGCAGGTACAGCGGCAGTACGGCGTCGGGGTCGTCGCCGCCGAAGCTGTCCCGGCACAGCTCGGTCATCTCCTCGAAGCTGGCGCGGGCGGCCTCGAGGTGGGTGATCACGATCGCGCGCGGCATCCCGACCGCGGCGCACTCGTCCCAGATCATGCGGGTGGCCCCGGTGATCCCCAGGGCGTCCTGGGCGGCCGAGACAACGAAAAGGGCCGCGTCCGCCGCTCGCAGACCGGCCCTGAGTTCCCCGACGAAATCGGCATAGCCCGGGGTGTCCAGGAGATTGATCTTCATCCCGCCCCATTCGACGGGGACCAGCGACAGCTGGATCGAACGCTGCTGCCGGTGCTCGATATCGTCGTAGTCCGAGAGACAGCCGCCGTCCTCGACCCTGCCCGCTCGGTTGACCGCGCCCGTCGCCAGCGCGAGGGCCTCCACCAGCGTCGTCTTTCCGGTCCCACTGTGGCCGACCAGAACCACATTCCGCAGGGAGCTGGGCCGGTCGGCCGCCACTGCCCTTCCGGCGGCCCCTGGGTGTGTACTCGTCTTGTCGCCCATGTGTCTCGCCTCCCGGTCGACACCTTGCGATACTTCGAGCTTTCCACCCCTGTAACGGTGCGTCCATACGTCACACATGCGGCCGTACCGCGCACGGGGTCGCGTAGCCGTCCGACAGGTGCACGGCGCCCCTCCGGGGCGTGGCTACGATGGGCGCGCCGGTGGCCTCTTGACCACCCGGCCCGTTTCGACCCCCCGGGAAGGCCATGCTGAACAAGTACGCGCGTGCATTCTTCACGCGTGTTCTCACACCGTTCGCCGCCCTGCTGATCCGTCTCGGGGTCAGCCCCGACGCGGTGACCCTCACCGGCACCGCCGGCGTGTGCGCGGGCGCACTGGTCTTCTACCCCCGGGGGGAGTTCTTCTGGGGCACCGTCGTCATCACGCTGTTCGTCTTCTCCGACCTGGTCGACGGCAATATGGCGCGGCAGCTGGGGCGCTCCAGCCGCTGGGGGGCGTTCCTCGACTCCACGCTCGACCGGGTGGCCGACGGCGCGATCTTCGGCGGTCTGACGTTGTGGTACGCGGGCCGCGGGGACGACAATGTGCTGTGTGCGGTGACGATCTTCTGCCTCGCCAGCGGCCAGGTGGTCTCGTACACCAAGGCCCGCGGCGAGAGCATCGGCCTGCCGGTGAACGTCAACGGGCTGGTGGAGCGTGCCGAGCGACTGGTGATCTCACTGGTCGCGTGCGGCTTCTCGGGGCTGCACAAGTTCGGCGTGCCGCATATCGACATCCTGCTCCCGATCGCGCTGTGGATCGTGGCCGTCGGCAGCGCGGTGACCCTCGTCCAGCGGGTGGTGACGGTGCGCCGGGAGGCCGCCGAGGCGGACGCCGGGGAGCGGACGGTGCCCCAGGGGGGCGAGGCGCGGTGAGGGAGAGGCTGACCGACGCGCTGTACGGACTCGGCTGGAGCGTGGTCAAGAAGCTCCCGGAGCCGGTCGCCGTGGCGCTCGGGCAGCGCATCGCCGATCAGACGTGGAAGCGGCGCGGCAAGGGCGTACTGCGCCTGGAGGCCAATCTGGCACGCGTGGTGCCGGACGCCTCGCCCCGGCGGCTGGCCGAGCTGTCGCGGGCGGGCATGCGCTCGTACCTGCGCTACTGGATGGAGTCCTTCCGGCTTCCGGCGTGGAGCCCGGAGCGGATACGGGGCGGGTTCGACGTCAAGGACGTGCACTATCTGGTGGACGGACTCGCCGAGGGCCGGGGCGTGATCCTGGCGCTGCCGCACATGGGCAACTACGACCTCGCCGGGGCCTGGGTGACCACCCATCTGGGGGTGCCCTTCACCACGGTCGCGGAGCGGCTGAAGCCGGAGTCGCTGTACGACCGGTTCGTGGCCTACCGCGAGGGGCTGGGCATGGAGGTGCTGCCGCACCAGGGCGGGAGCGCCTTCGGGACGCTGGCGCGGCGGCTGCGCGCGGGCGGGCTGGTGTGTCTGGTGGCCGACCGCGATCTGTCGGCCTCGGGCGTGGAGGTGTCGTTCTTCGGCGAGCGGGCGAAGATGCCGGCCGGTCCCGCCGCGCTCGCCCTCCAGACCGGCGCCCTGCTGCTGCCGGTGACCCTCTGGTACGACGAGTCGCCGGTGATGCGCGGACGGGTCCACCCACCGGTCGGGGCGCCCGGGGACGGGAACCGCGCGGAGCGGATCGCCGTCATGACCCAGGAGGTGGCCGACGCCTTCGCCTCGGGGATCTCCGAGCACCCGGAGGACTGGCACATGCTCCAGCGGCTGTGGCTCGCGGACCTGGACCGCGGTCCAGGCGGCGCTGGAAGTCCCGAGGGCCCCGGAAGCCCTGGGCGCCCTGAAGAGGGCCCCGGAAGCCCTGGACGCCCTGAAATGGAGAAGCCTTGAGGATCGGGATCGTCTGCCCGTACTCCTGGGACGTCCCAGGCGGCGTCCAGTTCCACATCCGCGACCTGGCCGACCATCTGATCCGGCGCGGCCACCAGGTCTCCGTGCTGGCCCCGGCGGACGACGAGACGCCGCTGCCGCCCTATGTGGTCTCCGCCGGGCGCGCGGTACCGGTGCCGTACAACGGCTCGGTGGCCCGGCTGAACTTCGGGTTCCTGTCGGCCGCGCGGGTGCGCCGCTGGCTGCACGACGGTGCCTTCGACGTCATCCACATCCACGAGCCCACCTCGCCCTCGCTGGGCCTGCTGGCCTGCTGGGCGGCCCAGGGGCCGATCGTCGCGACGTTCCACACCTCCAATCCCCGCTCCCGGGCCATGATCGCCGCGTATCCGATCCTCCAGCCGGCGCTGGAGAAGATCAGCGCGCGGATCGCGGTGAGCGAGTACGCGCGCCGGACGCTGGTGGAGCACCTGGGCGGGGACGCGGTGGTGATCCCCAACGGCGTCGATGTGGACTTCTTCGCGGACGCCGAGCCGAAGGAGGAGTGGCAGGGGGAGACGATCGGCTTCATCGGCCGGATCGATGAGCCCCGTAAGGGGCTGCCGGTGCTGATGCGCGCCCTGCCGAAGATCTTCGAGGCCCGGCCGGGGGCGCGGGTGCTGATCGCCGGACGCGGCGACGAGAAGGAGGCCGTGGCCGAACTGCCGGCGCCGCTGCGGGAGCGCGTGGAGTTCCTGGGGATGGTCAGCGACGAGGACAAGGCGCGGCTGCTGCGCAGCGTCGATGTCTACATCGCGCCCAATACGGGCGGCGAGAGCTTCGGCATCATCCTCGTCGAGGCCATGTCGGCGGGGGCCGCGGTCCTCGCCAGCGATCTGGACGCGTTCGCCCAGGTGCTGGACGGGGGAGCGGCGGGCGAGCTGTTCGCCAACGAGGACGCGGACGCCCTGGCCGCCGCCGCGGTGCGGCTGCTGGGGGACGAGAAGCGGCTGGTCGAGCTGCGGGAGCGGGGCAGCCGGCACGTACGGCGCTTTGACTGGTCGACGGTGGGGGCGGACATCCTCGCGGTCTACGAGACGGTGACGGACGGGGCGGCGTCGGTGGCCGCGGACGAGCGTACGCGGCTGTGGGCGCGGCTGGGGCTCGCGAGGGACTGAGCGCTCCGCTGGAAGCGTCGCGATCGGGTGTCGGCTGCCGCGCCGTCGTGGCTGGTCGCGCCCGCGCGGCGGAGCCGCACATCGACACAGCCCCGCGCCCCTCCGGGGCGCTGCCCGAACCGCGGCGGACTTCCTCCGACCTGCTTGAGACCCGCCCGGAGGCGCCACACACCGCCGCGCGCGGTGGCCCCGGCTGAGGGCTCCTCCCCGGACTCCGGGGACGGCAGGCGGTAGCGTGGCGGGCCGTGAGCACCTTGATCTGGATCGCGGTCGCACTGGTCGTCATCGCCGTCTACCTGAGCTGGACCGCGGGACGCCTCGACCGGCTGCACAGCCGTCTGGACGCGGCGCGGGCCGCCCTGGACGCGCAGCTGCTGCGGCGTGCCTCGGTAGCCCAGGAGCTGGCCACCGCCGGAGTGCTCGATCCCGCCGCCTCGATCGTGCTGTACCAGGCCGCGCACGCCGCCCGGCAGGCCGAGGAGGAGCACCGCGAGGTCGCCGAGAGCGAGCTGACCCAGGCGCTGCGGGCCGTCTTCGAGGACAGCGCCCAGGCCGAGGCGGTACGGGAGGCACCGGGCGGCGAGGACGCGCTGGGGGAGCTCACGGAGTCGGTGAGGCGGGTGCCGATGGCCCGGCGGTTCCACAACGACGCGGTGCGCGCGGCCCGGGCGCTGCGCCGCCATCGCATGGTGCGCTGGTTCCGGCTGGCGGGCCACGCTCCGTTCCCGCTCGCCTTCGAGATGGACGACGAGCCACCGGCGGCGCTCGGGCGGGTGCCGGGCACCGAGGATGCCGAGCGCTGAGGAGTCCCGCCGAGGGGGCCCGTCTGCGCCGAGGCGCTGACCACCCTTCGCATACCGAGGATTCACCGGTCGCTTCGAGCCACCGGCCTTTGATTGGCCCTTGCCGATCCCCGGCCCGACGCGGTTTTGTCATTCGTGTAGCACGCACGCTCATGACCTGGACCAGATGGCCGGGTCATGTACCGGTATCGAACGGCCCTACGATGGGCTCATCGCACTTTTCATTATCGAGTGAGGTCAAACCGTGTCCATCACGCCCGCCAGCACGTCCAACTCCGACGCCCCCGCGACCGGCACCGCCCGCGTCAAGCGCGGTATGGCCGAGCAGCTCAAGGGTGGCGTGATCATGGACGTCGTCACCCCCGAACAGGCCAAGGTCGCCGAGGACGCCGGAGCCGTCGCGGTGATGGCCCTCGAGCGGGTGCCGGCCGACATCCGTAAGGACGGCGGCGTGGCCCGGATGTCCGACCCGGACATGATCGAGGGCATCATCAACGCCGTCTCCATCCCGGTGATGGCCAAGTCGCGGATCGGCCACTTCGTCGAGGCGCAGGTGCTTCAGTCGCTCGGCGTCGACTACATCGACGAGTCCGAGGTGCTCACCCCCGCCGACGAGGTCAACCACAGCGACAAGTGGTCCTTCACCACCCCGTTCGTCTGCGGGGCCACCAACCTGGGCGAGGCGCTGCGCCGGATCGCCGAGGGCGCGGCCATGATCCGCTCCAAGGGCGAGGCCGGTACCGGCAACGTCGTCGAGGCCGTGCGCCACCTGCGTCAGATCAAGGGCGAGATCGCCCGGCTGCGCGGCCTGGACAACCATGAGCTCTACGCGGCCGCCAAGGAGATCCGCGCCCCCTACGAGCTCGTCGCCGAGATCGCCCGGACCGGCAAGCTGCCGGTGGTGCTGTTCTCCGCCGGTGGCGTCGCCACCCCGGCCGACGCCGCGCTGATGCGCCAGCTCGGTGCCGAGGGCGTGTTCGTGGGCTCCGGCATCTTCAAGTCGGGCGACCCGGCCAAGCGCGCCGCCGCGATCGTGAAGGCCACCACCTTCTACGACGACCCCAAGGTCATCGCGGAGGCGTCCCGGAACCTCGGCGAGGCCATGGTCGGCATCAACTGCGACACCCTCCCCGAGTCCGAGCGCTACGCCAGCCGCGGCTGGTAACCGGCGCCCGTACGGCACCACATGGCACCGCGCGCCCCGGCCCACCGGCCCGGCGCGTGGTGCCCCTGACGTTCGAGAGGTCTGCGCTTCCGTGACTACGTCGTCCATACCGGCTACGTCCACCGCCGACGCCCCCGTGATCGGTGTGCTCGCCCTCCAGGGCGATGTCCGCGAGCATTTCGCCGCGCTCACCGCGGCCGGGGCCACGCCCCGGCAGGTCCGCAGGCCCGAGGAGCTCGCCGAGGTCGCGGCCCTGGTGATCCCCGGGGGCGAGTCGACCACCATGTCCAAGCTGGCGATCATCTTCGGGCTGCTGGAGCCGCTGCGCGAGCGGGTCCGGGCCGGGATGCCGGTGTACGGTACGTGCGCGGGCATGATCATGCTCGCGGACAAGATCCTCGACGGCCGGGACGACCAGGAGACCATCGGCGGCATCGACATGATCGTGCGCCGTAACGCCTTCGGCCGTCAGAACGAGTCCTTCGAGGCCGAGGTCGACATCCAGGGCATCGAGGACGGTCCGGTCGAGGGGGTCTTCATCCGCGCACCGTGGGTCGAGTCCGTGGGCGGCGGTGCCGAGGTGCTCGCGACGTTCGACGGGCACACCGTCGCCGTCCGGCAGGGCAATGTCCTGGCGACCTCGTTCCACCCCGAGCTGACCGGGGACCACCGGGTCCACCGGCTCTTCGTGGAGATGGTGCGGGGCGCGTAGCGCCCGGTTGAGGGTGGTGGCGGGAGACCTCGCCGCAGGCTGGGCCGATCCCGGTAGGATCTCAGGCGTTCGTACAGCAATGGGTTACGCGAAGGAGACAGGCGGATGTCCGGCCACTCTAAATGGGCTACGACGAAGCACAAGAAGGCCGTGATCGATGCCAAGCGCGGCAAGCTCTTCGCGAAGCTGATCAAGAACGTCGAGGTCGCGGCCCGGATGGGCGGTGCCGATCCGGAGGGCAACCCGACGCTCTTCGACGCCATCCAGAAGGCGAAGAAGCAGTCGGTTCCGAACAAGAACATCGACAGCGCGGTCAAGCGTGGTGCCGGTCTCGAGGCCGGTGGCGCCGAGTACGAGACGATCATGTACGAGGGCTACGGCCCCAACGGCGTGGCGGTCCTCATCGAGTGTCTGACCGACAACCGCAACCGCGCCGCCTCCGACGTCCGCGTCGCGATGACGCGCAACGGCGGTTCGATGGCCGACCCGGGCTCCGTGTCGTACCTGTTCAACCGCAAGGGCGTCGTCATCGTCCCCAAGGGCGAGCTCACCGAGGACGACGTGCTGGGCGCGGTCCTGGACGCGGGCGCCGAGGAGGTCAATGACCTCGGTGAGTCCTTCGAGGTCATCAGCGAGGCCACCGACCTGGTCGCGGTCCGCACCGCCCTCCAGGAGGCGGGCATCGACTACGACTCGGCCGATGCCAACTTCGTGCCCACGATGCAGGTCCAGCTCGAGGAGGACGCCGCGCGCAAGATCTTCAAGCTGATCGACGCTCTCGAGGACAGCGACGACGTGCAGAACGTCTTCGCCAACTTCGACGTCTCCGACGAGGTCATGGCCAAGGTGGACGCCTGACGGCGGATCGGCGCGGCGGTCGACGAAAGGGACGGGCCGGCGGGGCAGCACCCCACCGGCCCGTCGGCGTTGTCCGCGGGTGTTGTCGGCGGTAGCCGCTAGCCTGCGCAGGAACAGGTGACCGAAGCGCGGTGAGGGGAGGGGCGCGGTGCGTGTGCTGGGCGTGGACCCGGGGCTGACCCGGTGCGGCGTCGGCGTGGTCGAGGGGGTCGCGGGCCGCCCGCTGCGGATGCTCGGCGTCGGCGTCGTACGGACCGGGGCGGACGCCGCGACCGCCGACCGGCTCGTCCTCATCGAGCGCGGCATCGAGGAGTGGCTGGACGCCCACCGGCCGGAATTGGTGGCCGTGGAGCGGGTGTTCAGCCAGCACAACGTCCGCACCGTCATGGGCACCGCCCAGGCCAGCGCCGTCGCCATGCTGTGCGCGGCCCGCCGCGGGCTGCCGGTCGCGCTGCACACCCCCAGCGAGGTCAAGGCGGCCGTCACCGGATCCGGGCGCGCCGACAAGGCGCAGGTCGGCTCGATGGTCACCCGGCTGCTGCGGCTGGACGCACCGCCCAAACCGGCCGACGCCGCCGACGCGCTGGCGCTCGCCATCTGCCATATCTGGCGGGCCCCCGCGACCAACCGCCTCCAGCGGGCCGTCGCCGCCCACCGCACCACAAGCCCCGCCCGCACCCCGAGCCCCGCCCGCACCCCGAGCAACCCCGCCCGCACCCCGAGCAGCGCGCGCACCACGAAAGGCCGTACCTCATGATCGCGTTCGTCTCCGGTCCGGTGGCGGCCGTCGCCCCGGACACCGCCGTGATCGAGGTCGGCGGGGTCGGGATGGCGGTCCAGTGCACCCCGGCCACCCTGGCCGGGCTGCGCGTCGGCCAGCAGGCCCGGCTGGCCACCTCCCTCGTCGTCCGGGAGGACTCGCTGACCCTCTACGGCTTCGCCGACGACGACGAGCGCCAGGTCTTCGAGCTGCTCCAGACCGCCAGCGGGGTCGGCCCCCGGCTGGCCCAGGCCATGCTGGCCGTGCACTCCCCGGACGCGCTGCGGCTCGCGGTGTCCACCGGGGACGAGAAGGCGCTCACCGCCGTCCCCGGCATCGGCAAGAAGGGGGCGCAGCGGCTGCTCCTCGAGCTCAAGGACCGTCTCGGCGAGCCGCTCGGCTCGGCCGTGCCCGGCGCCCGCTCGGCGGCCGCGCCCGGCTGGAGCGACCAGCTGCACACCGCGCTGGTCGGCCTCGGCTACGCCACCCGGGAGGCCGACGAGGCGGTGGCCGCCGTCACCCCGCGGGCCGAGGAGACGGTGGCCGCGGGCGGCACACCCCAGGTGGCTCAGCTGCTGCGGGCCGCCCTCCAGACCCTGAACCGCACACGGTGAACCACCGCGGCCGCGGCAGGCCGCGACCGGCGGCACCACCGAAGACGACATCGCGAGGCGAAACGCAGTGAACTGGGACGAGACCCCACCGGCCACCGCCGACGACGCCCCGTCCGGCGCGGGCGGCAGGCTGGTGGGCGCCGACGCCGACGGCGACGACCAGGCGGTGGAGGCCGCGCTGCGCCCCAAGGACCTCGGCGAGTTCGTCGGGCAGGAGCGGGTCCGCGAGCAGCTGGACCTGGTGCTCAAGGCGGCCCGGCAGCGCGGCGGCACCGCGGACCACGTACTGCTCTCCGGCGCTCCCGGACTGGGCAAGACCACTCTTTCCATGATCATCGCCGCCGAGATGGGCGCCCCGATCCGGATCACCTCCGGCCCCGCCATCCAGCACGCCGGCGACCTGGCCGCGATCCTCTCCTCCCTCACCGAGGGCGAGGTGCTCTTCCTCGACGAGATCCACCGGATGTCCCGGCCCGCCGAGGAGATGCTCTACATGGCGATGGAGGACTTCCGCGTCGACGTCATCGTCGGCAAGGGGCCCGGGGCCACCGCCATCCCGCTGGAGCTGCCGCCGTTCACGCTGGTCGGCGCCACCACCCGGGCCGGGCTGCTGCCGCCCCCGCTGCGCGACCGCTTCGGTTTCACCGGCCACATGGAGTTCTACGCCCCGGCCGAGCTGGAGCGGGTCATTCACCGCTCCGCCGGGCTGCTCGACGTGACCATCGAGTCCGAGGGCGCGTCCGAGATCGCGGGCCGCTCCCGCGGCACCCCCCGAATCGCCAACCGTCTGCTGCGCCGGGTGCGCGACTACGCCCAGGTCAAGGCGGACGGCGTGATCACCCGCGAGATCGCCGCCAGCGCCCTGGCCGTCTACGACGTGGACGAGCGCGGCCTGGACCGGCTGGACCGGGCGGTGCTCAGCGCCCTGCTCAAGCTGTTCGGCGGCGGCCCGGTGGGCCTGTCGACCCTGGCGGTCGCGGTGGGCGAGGAGCGTGAGACGGTGGAGGAGGTCGCCGAGCCCTTCCTGGTCCGGGAGGGGCTGCTGGCCCGTACCCCCCGGGGACGGATCGGCACCCCGGCGGCCTGGGCGCATATGGGGCTCACCCCACCGCCGCAGACCGCCGCCGGCGGTCAGGCGGGCCTCTTCGAGACATGACGAGCCGGGGGCGCTCCACGGTGGTGCGTGGCGTGTCATGACGGGCCGGACGGGCCCTGGCAAGGCATAAGCGCTCGCTTACCCTGCATCATGGCGTAGAGGACCAATAATGGCGGGGTCAGGAACCCCGGTACCGCGCCGGGCGTTGTTCCATTGGCGTGGGCTCGCTTAGACTCCGCCGATGCCGTCCGTATGCCGTCCGCTCACTGTGCGGTATACCCACCCCCGTAGACCAGGCCGCTCCCCGCGGTCGTGTGAAGGAATTTCCGTCCCGTGAATATCGTGACTCTCCTGCCGTTCATCGTGCTTATCGGGGCCATGTTCCTGATGACGCGTTCGGCCAAGAACAAGCAGCGCCAGGCCCAGCAGATGCGCAGTGATATGCAGCCGGGTTCCGGCGTGCGGACCATCGGCGGCATGTACGCGACGGTCAAGGAGGTCCACGACGACACGGTCCTCCTCGAGGTGGCCCCCGGCGTGCACGCGATCTACGCGAAGAACGCGGTGGGAGCCGTCCTGCCGGACGACGAGTACAACCGCGTGGTGCACGGCATCGACCCCGACGAGGACGCTGCCGACGACACCCCTGTCGTTCCCGACGACGCCTCCTCGCTGACCGAGGCGGCCGACGCCGACCCGTCCACCGACAAGGTCGGGCTCAAGAAGGCCGACGCGGCCGACAAGGCCGACGACGCGGCCGAGAAGTCCGACGCGGCCGACGAGGCGGACGGCAAGGCCGGGGAGACGGACGTCAAGAAGATCGAACTCGGCAAGGACGACGCCGCCGCGGCGAGCACCTCCGAGGACGACAAGCGGGACGGCGGCACCGACGCGAAGTAAGTCCGTCACCCGGGAACCGCGGCGCGCCCTCGATCGGCGCGCCGCGGTTCCCTGGACGGTCTAGGCTCCGGCGGGGGCTTGTCCCCACAAGACTTCGTGCCGTCCCGCGCACACCCGATGCGGGGCGGTTGGACAGGGAGATACGAGAAGGTGGCAGCACCGAAGAAGGGCCGCAGGTCCTCCGGGTCACAGGGCAGGCCAGGGCGCCCCTTGGCCGTCATCCTGATCGCCATCGCGGCGCTGACCGGAGGCATGTTCGTCTCCGGTCACACCACGCCGCGACTGGGTATCGATCTCGCGGGCGGCACCAGCTTCACGCTGGAGGCCAAGAATCAGCCGGGCAAGCCCAACGCGATCAACACGGACAACATGAACACCGCCGTGGGGATCATCGAGCGGCGGGTCAACGGCCTGGGTGTGTCCGAGGCCGAGGTCCAGACGCAGGGCGAGAAGCACATCATCGTGAACATCCCCAAGGGGACGAACGCGAAGCAGGCCCGGCAGCAGGTCGGCACCACCGCCCAGCTCTACTTCCGGCCCGTGGTCACGACCACCAGCGGCCAGAAGACCCCCGAGAAGCCCAACTCCACCCCCAGCCCGTCCGCCAGCGCCAGCGGCAAGGGCCAGGACAAGGGCGACGACAAGGGCGGCAAGCCGTCCGGCACGCCGTCGGCCTCGTCATCGGCCTCCTCGTCCTCCTCCGCCAGCCCCAGCACCCAGGGACGGGCCCTCTCCGAGGGCCTCAAGGCCGACGAGAAGCCGAGCGGGAGCCCCTCGCCGTCGAACACCCCGAAGCCCGACCCGTCCAAGAGCCCCTCGGGCTCCAACGACCAGGAGAAGCTGGCCAAGGAGTTCGCGAAGCTGGACTGCACCACCAAGGCCGGACGCGCCGCGGCGGCCGAGAAGGCGGCCAACGCCAAGCCGACGGACCAGGTGCTGGCCTGTAGCCAGAAGGGCGACGCCAAGTTCGTCCTCGGCCCCTCCGAGGTCGAGGGCACCGACGTGGACGACGCCTCGGCGGTCTTCGAGAGCCAGAACGGGGCGGGCTGGATCGTCCAGCTCGACTTCAACGGCAAGGGCTCCAAGAAGTTCGCCAAGACCACCGGCGAGCTGACCAAGCAGCAGTCCCCGCAGAACCGCTTCGCGATCGTCCTGGACGGCGAGGTCGTCTCCGACCCCGAGGTCACCCAGGGCGCCATCACCGGCGGCCGGGCCACCATCTCCGGCGGCTTCACCCAGCAGAGCTCCGAGGACCTGGCCAACGTGCTGTCCTTCGGCGCGCTCCCGCTGTCCTTCGACATCGCCGACGAGACCACCGTCTCCGCCGCGCTCGGCGGTGAGCAGCTGGACGCCGGCATGATCGCCGGTGCCATCGGCCTCGCGCTCGTCGTGATCTACCTGGTCGTCTACTACCGCGGTCTCGCCCTCGTGGCCATGGCCAGCCTCGCGGTCTCCGCGATCCTGACGTACACGATCATGGTGCTGCTCGGCCCGGGCATCGGCTTCGCGCTGAACCTCCCGGCGGTCTGCGGCGCGATCGTGGCCATCGGTATCACCGCCGACTCGTTCATCGTCTACTTCGAACGGATCCGCGACGAGATCCGGGAGGGCCGCTCGCTGCGCCCCGCCGTCGAGCGCGGCTGGCCGCGGGCCCGGCGCACCATCCTGGTGTCCGACTTCGTGTCGTTCCTGGCCGCCGCGGTGCTCTACATCGTCACCGTCGGCAAGGTGCAGGGCTTCGCCTTCACCCTGGGTCTGACCACGCTGCTCGACGTCGCGGTGGTGTTCCTCTTCACCAAGCCGCTGATGACGATCCTCGCCCGCCGCCCGTTCTTCGGGAACGGCCACTCGTGGTCCGGCCTCGACCCCAAGCGCCTCGGGGCCACTCCGCCGCTGCGCCGCCGCCGTTCCGCCCGCCCCGGCCCCGCCGACACGAAGGAGGCGTGAGATGTCGCGACTCGGCAATCTCGGCGCCAGGCTCTACCGAGGCGAGGTCGGCTACGACTTCGTCGGCAAGCGGAAGATCTGGTACGGCATCTCGATACTGATCACCATCACGGCCATCGTGGGCCTGGCGGTGCGCGGCCTGAACATGGGCATCGAGTTCTCCGGCGGCGCGGTCTTCACGACCCCCAACACCAAGGTCTCCAGCACCGATGCGCGCCAAGCCGCCGAGGAGGCCTCCGGCGGCCACACCGTCGTCGTCCAGGAGCTCGGCCGCGGCGGGCTGCGGATCCAGATCAGCGAGCTGGGCACCAAGGAGGCGCTGCCGGTCCAGGAGAAGCTCGCCAAGGAGCTGGGCGTCAAGACCAACAAGATCGACACCCAGCTGGTCGGCCCGAGCTGGGGCGAGCAGATCGCCAGCAAGGCCTGGCAGGGTCTGGCGATCTTCATGGTGCTGGTGGTGATCTATCTCGCCATCGCCTTCGAGTGGCGGATGGCGCTGGCCGCCCTGGTCGCCCTGATCCACGACCTCACCATCACCGTCGGTGTCTACGCACTGGTCGGCTTCGAGGTCACCCCGGGCACCGTGATCGGTCTGCTGACGATCCTCGGTTATTCGCTCTACGACACCGTCGTGGTCTTCGACGGTCTCAAGGAAGCGTCGAAGGACATCACCAAGCAGACCCGCTTCACCTACAGCGAGATCGCCAACCGCAGCCTCAACTCGACCCTGGTGCGGTCCATCAACACCACGGTCGTGGCGCTGCTGCCGGTCGGCGCGCTGCTGTTCATCGGTGGCGGTCTGCTCGGCGCGGGCATGCTCAACGACATCTCCCTGGCGCTCTTCGTCGGCCTCGCCGCCGGTGCGTACTCCTCGATCTTCATCGCGACCCCGCTGGTCGCCGATCTGAAGGAGCGCGACCCGAGGATGAAGTCCCTGGCCAAGCGGGTGAAGGCCAAGCGTGCCGCGGCCGCCAAGGCCGAGGCGGCCGACCCGGCCGCCGAGGAGGACGACGCCCCGGCCCTGGAGGACGCCGCCGCCGCCCCTTCCGGAGTCGTCGGCCCGCGCCGTCAGCCCGCCTCCCGCAACCGGGGGCGCGGCCGACCGTCCGGCAAGCGGCGTTGAGCGGGGGAGCCCGAGAGATGACCGAGACCACGGAGACCACGGCGGGCAGCCCGGACGGATTCGGCGGCGCCTCCGCCGAGGAGCTGCGCACGCTGCTGCTCAGCCGCATCCAGGACGTGCCGGACTACCCCAAGCCCGGCGTGATGTTCAAGGACATCACCCCGCTGCTCGCCGACGCCGCGGCCTTCGGCGCCCTCACCGAGGCGCTCGCCGAGCTCTGCCTCCGGCACCGGGCGGACAAGGTGGTGGGCCTGGAGGCGCGCGGCTTCATCCTCGCCGCCCCGGCCGCCGTCCGCGCCGGAATCGGCTTCGTACCGGTCCGCAAGGCGGGCAAGCTCCCCGGGGCGACGCTCGCCCAGCGTTACGAGCTGGAGTACGGCACGGCCGAGATCGAGATACACGCCGACGCGCTGGAGCCCGGCGACCGGGTACTGGTGATCGACGACGTGCTGGCCACCGGCGGCACCGCCGAGGCGTCCCTGCGGCTCATCCGGCGGGCCGGCGCCCAGATCGCCGGGGTCGCCGTGCTGCTGGAGCTCGGCTTCCTCGACGGCCGCGACCGGCTGCTGGGCTCGCTCGACAGCGCGCCGCTGGAGGCCCTGATCACGGTCTGAACCGGACTCACGGGCCCGTGCACCGGGCCGGGAGGACCGCCGGAGGGCGGGGACGCGCACCGCCGGGTCCCCGCCCTCCGCCATGCCGCCCCACGCCCCCGTCATGCCCGGCTTGGCGGTCGAGAGGCAAGCGGAGTGGCGGGATCGATACCATGGCAGCCCGACCTTCTCGGGTCCGGACCGCTAGGAGTGCTCTTGCCAGACGAGGCCCAGCCGCTCTCGCCCAAAGTCCGTCCGGGCGGAACCCCCTCCGCACAGCCGGACGCGCCCACCGCCGCCGAGCCGACGGCGGCCCCAGGCGTGCCCAGGAACAGCGGTGACGGCGCGGTCCGGCGCGGCCCCGAGCAGACCAGCCCGAAGCCCACCGCGGGCCGCGGCAACAGCCTGCCCGCCACCACGCCCCCCGCGCGCCCGGTACAGAGCCCCGCGCCCCGCTCGGGCTCGTCCAACCGCGTCCGGGCCCGGCTGGCGCGCCTCGGCGTCCAGCGCTCCAGCCCGTACAACCCGGTGCTGGAGCCGCTGCTGCGCATCGTGCGCGGCAACGACCCCAAGGCGGAGGCCGCGACGCTGCGCCAGATCGAGCGCGCGTACCAGGTGGCCGAGCGCTGGCACCGCGGCCAGAAGCGCAAGAGCGGCGATCCGTACATCACCCACCCCCTCGCGGTGACCACGATCCTGGCCGAGCTGGGTATGGATCCGGCCACTTTGATGGCCGGGCTGCTGCATGACACCGTCGAGGACACCGAGTACGGCCTGGACACCCTGCGCCGTGACTTCGGCGACCAGGTCGCCCTGCTCGTGGACGGCGTCACCAAGCTGGACAAGGTCAAGTTCGGCGAGGCGGCCCAGGCCGAGACCGTGCGGAAGATGGTCGTCGCCATGGCCCGGGACCCCCGGGTGCTGGTGATCAAGCTGGCCGACCGGCTGCACAACATGCGCACCATGCGCTACCTCAAGCGGGAGAAGCAGGAGAAGAAGGCCCGCGAGACCCTCGAGATCTACGCCCCGCTCGCCCATCGCCTGGGCATGAACACCATCAAATGGGAGCTGGAGGACCTCGCCTTCGCGATCCTCTACCCCAAGATGTACGACGAGATCGTGCGGCTGGTCGCCGAGCGGGCGCCCAAGCGCGACGAGTACCTGGCCGTCGTCACCGACCAGGTCCAGGGCGATCTTCGGGCGGCGCGGATCAAGGCGACCGTCACCGGCCGCCCGAAGCACTACTACTCCGTCTACCAGAAGATGATCGTGCGCGGCCGCGACTTCGCCGAGATCTACGACCTGGTGGGCATTCGGGTACTCGTCGACACGGTCCGCGACTGCTACGCGGCGCTCGGGACCATCCACGCGCGGTGGAACCCGGTGCCCGGGCGGTTCAAGGACTACATCGCGATGCCCAAGTTCAACATGTACCAGTCGCTGCACACGACGGTCATCGGACCCAGCGGCAAGCCGGTCGAGCTCCAGATCCGCACCTTCGACATGCACCGCCGCGCCGAGTACGGCATCGCCGCGCACTGGAAGTACAAGCAGGAGGCGGTGGCGGGCGCCTCCAAGGTGCGCACCGATGTGCCCCGTAAGGCGGGCAAGGACGACGCCATCAACGACATGGCGTGGCTCCGGCAGCTCCTGGACTGGCAGAAGGAGACCGAGGACCCGGGCGAGTTCCTGGAGTCCCTGCGCTTCGACCTCTCCCGCAACGAGGTCTTCGTCTTCACGCCCAAGGGCGATGTCATAGCGCTGCCGGCCGGGGCCACCCCGGTCGACTTCGCCTACGCCGTGCACACCGAGGTCGGCCACCGTACGATCGGCGCCCGGGTCAACGGGCGGCTGGTCCCACTGGAGTCCACCCTGGACAACGGCGACCTGGTGGAGGTCTTCACCTCCAAGGCGGCGGGCGCCGGGCCGTCCCGCGACTGGCTGGGCTTCGTCAAGTCGCCGCGCGCCCGTAACAAGATCCGCGCCTGGTTCTCCAAGGAGCGCCGCGACGAGGCCATCGAACAGGGCAAGGACGCGATCGTCCGGGCGATGCGCAAGCAGAACCTGCCCATCCAGCGGATCCTGACCGGCGACTCGCTGGTCACCCTCGCCCATGAGATGCGCTACCCCGACATCTCCGCGCTCTACGCGGCGATCGGCGAGGGCCATGTCTCCGCGCAGAACGTGGTGCAGAAGCTCGTCCAGGCGCTCGGCGGCGAGGAGGCCGCCAACGAGGACATCGCCGAGACCGCCCCGCCGATCCGCCGCACCAAGCGCCGCTCCAGCGCCGATCCGGGCGTGGTGGTCAAGGGCGTCGAGGATGTGTGGGTCAAGCTGGCCCGCTGCTGTACGCCGGTGCCCGGCGACCCCATCATCGGCTTCGTCACCCGCGGCAGCGGCGTCTCGGTGCACCGCGCCGACTGCGTCAACGTGGACTCGCTCTCCCAGCAGCCCGAGCGCATCCTCGACGTCGAGTGGGCGCCCACCCAGTCGTCGGTCTTCCTGGTGGCCATCCAGGTGGAGGCGCTGGACCGGTCCCGGCTGCTGTCGGACGTCACCCGCGTGCTGTCCGACCAGCACGTCAACATCCTCTCCGCGGCCGTGCAGACCTCCCGCGACCGGGTGGCCACCTCGCGCTTCACCTTCGAGATGGGCGACCCCAAGCACCTGGGACACGTGCTGAAGGCCGTACGCGGCGTGGAGGGCGTCTACGACGTCTACCGGGTCACCTCGGCCCGCGCCCGCTGACCACACGACGGTGGCGGCCCCCGGCGCCTTCGCACCGGGGGCCCCCGCCGTACGCGGATCAGCGCGCGCTCAGCCGCCGAACTCCTGGAGGCCCTTCAGCGCCTGGTCCAGCAGCGCCTGCCGGCCCTCGAGCTCCTTGGAGAGCTTGTCGGCCTTCGCGTTGTTCCCCGCCGCGCGGGCCGCGTCGATCTGGGACCGCAGCTTGTCGACGGCGTCCTGGAGCTGGCCGGTGAGCCCCGCGGCGCGCGCCCGCGCCTCGGGGTTGGTCCGCCGCCACTCCGTGTCCTCGGCGTCCTGGATGGCCCGCTCCACCGCGTGCATCCGGCCCTCGATACGGGCGCGGGCGTCCCTCGGCACATGGCCGATGGCCTCCCACCGCTCGTTGATCGACCGGAAGGCCGCGCGGGACGCCTTCAGATCCGAGATCGGCAGCAGCTTCTCGGCCTCGACGACGAGCTCCTCCTTACGGGTGAGATTCTCCCGCTGCTCGGCGTCACGCTCCGCGAAGACCTCGCTACGGGCCTGGAAGAAGATGTCCTGCGCACCGCGGAAGCGGTTCCACAGGTCCTCCTCGGACTCGCGCTGGGCACGGCCCGCGGCCTTCCAGTCCGACATCAGCTCCCGGTACCGGGCCGCGGTCGGACCCCAGTCGGTGGAGCCGGAGAGCGCCTCGGCCTCGGCGACCAGCTTCTCCTTGGTCTGCCTGGCCTCCTCGCGCTGGGCGTCCAGGGCCGCGAAGTGCGCCTTGCGCCGCTTGGAGAAGGCCGAGCGGGCGTGCGAGAAGCGGTGCCACAGCTCGTCGTCGGTCTTGCGGTCCAGCCGGGGCAGGCCCTTCCAGGTGTCCACCAGGGCGCGCAGCCGCTCCCCGGCGGCCCGCCACTGCTCGCTGGCGGCCAGCTGCTCGGCCTCGGCGACCAGGTCCTCCTTGGCCCTGCGGGCCTCGTCGGCCTGGACCGCCTTGGCCGCCTTGCGCTGCTCGCGGCGGACCTCGACGTCCCCGGCGAGCTTGTCGAGCCGCTTCCTGAGCGCGTCCAGGTCGCCGACCACATGGTGCTCGTCGACCTGATGGCGGATGTGCTCGATGGCCGCTGTCGCGTCCTTGGCGGACAGGTCGGTGGTCTTGACCCTGCGCTCGAGGAGGCCGATCTCGACGACCAGCCCGTCGTACTTGCGCTCGAAGTAGGCGAGGGCCTCTTCCGGCGATCCCGCCTGCCACGACCCGACGACCTGCTCCCCGTCGGCCGTACGCACGTACACGGTCCCCGTCTCGTCGACGCGGCCCCAAGGCTCGCTGCTCACAGCGCCTCCTCCACATGATGCCGGGGCGGGCGCGCGGCCCGCGGGCATCGTCCACAGTTTCTTCCGGCCGGGATACGTCCTGGCCGGTCTCATATCAGGGTGGCGGCCATCGGGCCAGGCACCCTACACAACGCCAACATAGGCGACCGGTGCCCCGGCTGTCCGTATCCTGCGCGACCGAAATTTCGCAGTACGCGAGCCCGACGACCTCAGGACTTGCCGACCGTCGCCTTGTTGATCACCACGCTGGCGTTCGGGGCGGTGTTCATCGTCTGGTCCGGGGGAGCCGCCCCGGCGTTGGCGATCTTCTCCAGGACCTTCATCCCGGCCTTGTCCACGATGCCGAAGGGTGTGTAGTCCGGCGGGAGGTCGCTCTTCTTGTAGACCAGGAAGAACTGGCTGCCGCCGGTGTTCCGGCCCTGCTTGGTCTGCGGGTTGTACTGGTTGGCCATGGCGACGGTCCCGGCCGGGTACTTGCCGCCCTTGATCGAGGAGTCCTTGAGGTTCTCGTCCGGGAGGGTGTAGCCGGGGCCGCCCGCGCCGGTGCCCTGCGGGTCACCGCACTGGAGCACGTAGATCCCCTGGTTCACCAGCCGGTGGCACTTGGTGTGGTCGAAGTAGCCCTTGCCCGCCAGGAAGCTGAAGGAGTTGACCGTGTGCGGCGCCTTGCCGGCGTCCATGGTCACGGAGATGTCCCCGCAGGTCGTCTCCAGCTTCATCGTGTACGAGGCCGACTTGTCGATCGTGACCGCCGGTTCCTTCTTCCACGACATCTTCTTCGGCTTCTTGCCCGCGACCGCCTTCGCCTCCTTGGCACAGGGGTCGGGCGCCTTGCTGGTGGGGGCGGCCGAGGGGGTGGCGGAGGAGGCGGCGTCGTCCTTCTTGTCCTTGTCGTTCCCGGACAGCGCGCCCGTGGCCGCGACGGCACCGCCACCGGCCAGGACCACGGCCAGCACGGCGGCGATCACCACATTGCGCTGGCGGGACTTGTGCCGGGCGGTTTCGCGCCGCTGCTGCTGCCGAAGGTACTTCTCCCGGGCGAGTTGCCTCCGCCGCTGCTCGTTACTGACCACCGGGTCGTCTCCTCATGGCGTGTGCCGTCGGTGTGCTGCTGTTGTGTACGAGGGCTCGGCCGTACCGTATACGGGTTCGCTGTGGCCGGGGCGCCGCCGGTAGGCTCTGAAGCCGCCGACAATCTTCCACCGGACGACTTCTAAGGACGATCGTGCTCATTGCCGGGTTCCCCGCCGGGGCCTGGGGGACCAACTGCTATCTGGTCGCCCCCGCCGCCGGTGAGGAGTGCGTGATCATCGACCCGGGCCACCAGGCGGCCCAAGGCGTCGCGGAGGCGGTCGCGAAACACCGGCTCAAGCCCGTCGCCGTCGTCCTCACCCACGGCCACATCGACCATGTCGCCTCGGTCGTCCCGGTCTGCGGCGCGCATGACGTACCGGCGTGGATCCACCCGGCCGACCGCTACATGATGAGCGACCCCGAGAAGGCGTTCGGGCGCTCCATCGGCATGCCGCTGATGGGGGAGCTCACCGTGGGCGAGCCGGACGACCTCAAGGAGCTGGCCGACGGCGCCGAGCTGAAGCTGGCGGGTCTGGAGCTCACCGTCGCGCACACCCCGGGCCATACCAAGGGGTCGGTGACCTTCCAGATGCCCGAGCGGGCGGACATCCCGTCCGTCTTCTTCGCGGGCGATCTGCTCTTCGCCGGCTCCATCGGACGCACCGATCTGCCCGGCGGCGATCACGCCGAGATCCTCGAGTCGCTGGCCCGTGTGGTCCTGCCGCTCGACGACTCGACCGTGGTGCTGTCCGGCCATGGCCCCCAGACCAGCATCGGCCGTGAGCGCGCCACCAACCCGTATCTGCGCGAGGTGGCCGCCGGCCTGGGAGACGGCGCCCGGCGCCCGGCTCCGCGACGAGGAATGTGACGAGAGACTTCCGTTGAGCACCTTCAAAGCCCCCCGGGGCACGTACGACCTGATCCCGCCGGCCTCCGCGACCTACCTCGCGGTGCGCGAGGCGATCGCCGCACCGCTCAAGCGCTCCGGCTACGGCTATGTCGAGACCCCCGGTTTCGAGAACGTGGAGCTCTTCGCGCGCGGCGTCGGCGAGTCCACCGACATCGTGACCAAGGAGATGTACACCCTCACCACCAAGGGTGGCGACGAGCTCGCGCTGCGCCCCGAGGGCACCGCCTCGGTGCTGCGCGCCGCCCTGGAGGCCAATCTCCACAAGGCCGGATCGCTGCCGGTCAAGCTCTGGTACTCGGGCTCGTACTACCGCTACGAGCGCCCGCAGAAGGGCCGCTACCGCCACTTCTCACAGGTCGGCGCGGAGGCCATCGGCGCCGAGGACCCGGCCCTGGACGCCGAGCTGATCGTCCTGGCCCACGACGCCTACCGCTCGCTCGGGCTGCGGAACTTCCGCATCCTGCTGAACTCGCTGGGCGACGCCACCTGCCGCCCCGTCTACCGGGCCGCCCTCCAGGACTTCCTGCGCGCCCTGGACCTGGACGAGGACACCCGGCGGCGCGTGGAGATCAACCCGCTGCGGGTGCTGGACGACAAGCGCGAGGCGGTACGCGCACAGCTGGCCGACGCCCCGCTGCTGCGCGACTACCTGTGCGAGGAGTGCAAGGCGTACCACGCGGAGGTCCGCGAGCTGATCACGGCGCGGGGCGTGGCCTTCGAGGACGACGCGAGGCTGGTGCGCGGCCTGGACTACTACACCCGCACCACCTTCGAATTCGTCCACGACGGCCTGGGCTCCCAGTCCGCGGTCGGCGGCGGTGGCCGCTACGACGGCCTGTCCGAGATGATCGGCGGCCCGGCTCTGCCCTCGGTGGGCTGGGCGCTCGGTGTGGACCGTACGGTGCTCGCGCTGGAGGCCGAGGGCGTCGAGCTGAACCTCCCGGCCGCGGTCAGCGTCTTCGCGGTACCGCTGGGGGAGGAGGCCCGCAAGGTCCTCTTCGGCCTGGTCGGCGAGCTCCGTACGGCGGGCGTCGCCACGGACTTCGCCTACGGCGGCAAGGGCCTGAAGGCCGCCATGAAGGCCGCCAACCGCAGCGGCGCCCGCTACACGCTCGTGGCGGGCGAGCGCGACCTCGCCGAGAACGTGGTCCAGCTGAAGGACATGGACTCCGGCGAGCAGTCCCCGGTCCCGCTGACCGAGGTGGTCGAGGCGGTCCGCGCACGCCTTGCCTGAGGGGGCCTCAAAACGCGCCTGAGCGAGCCTCAAAAGGGGGCCCGGGGAACGTCCTGGGCCCCCCTTTCGACGCTTCCCGCCGGGGTCGTGGCCGACGGAAAGGCGCACGGCCTCACGGGCCGTCAACTCGGCCGGGGCGGATTCATCCTGCCAAACGATGCCGGTTCGGGACTGCCGCGCGCGTCCCCCGGAGGCGGGGCCCCGGCCCAGCAGGGACGACCGGGAGGCCCGTCTTATGTCCTCCGAACGGGGGACAGGGCACCATGGCATGACCGTGCTAAGCGCGCCCTACGGCGACAGCGGGTGCGGCACAATGGCCGTGCCCGACGGGGCTGGAGACGGCGGAGAGCGACGGACGGCGAGTATGGCGACGACAGTGATGGACGACGTGGAGTCCGGCGAGGCGCGGGAGGGCTCGCGGGCCGGGACGGGAGGCAGTCGCGCCTTCGCCCTCCTGCTCGTGGTCACCGGGGCGCTGGGACTGCTGGCCGCCTGGGTCATCACGATCGACAAGAACAAGATCCTCGAGTACAAGGCCGACGGTAAGGTCTTCACGCCCGGGTGCAGCCTCAACCCCGTCGTCTCCTGCGGCAACATCATGGAGAGCGACCAGGCGCAGGCGTTCGGCTTCCCGAACCCGATGCTCGGCCTCGTCGCCTACGGCATCGTGATTTGCGTGGGCATGTCACTGCTGACCGGGGCGCGCTTCCCACGCTGGTACTGGTTGACCTTCAACGCGGGCACGCTCTTCGGCGTCGGCTTCGTGACCTGGCTCCAGTACGAGTCGCTGTACGTCATCGGCTCCCTGTGCCTGTGGTGCTGCCTGGCCTGGGTCGCCACCATCGTGATGTTCTGCTACGTCACCGGCCACAACCTCAAGCACGGCTACCTTCCCGCGCCGGACGGGCTGCGGCGCGGGCTCATGGAGTTCCACTGGGTGGTTCCGGTGGTGTGGATCGGGGTCATCGGGATGCTGATCCTGACCCGCTGGTGGGATTTCTGGACCGGCGCCCAGGGCTGAGGCCGCACCTTCCGAACGCCGCGCGCGGCGGCGTTGTCGGTGGGTTGGCATAGGCTTCCCGGGTGGAGCCAGACCTGTTCACCGCCGCCGCAGAGGACCGCCAGGAGAAGGATCCGGCCAGCAGTCCGCTGGCCGTGCGGATGCGTCCGCGCACCCTTGACGAGGTCGTGGGCCAGCAGCATCTGCTGCGCCCCGGATCCCCGCTGCGGCGGCTCGTGGGCGAGGGCGGCGGGGGTCCGGCGGGGCCGTCGTCGGTGATCCTCTGGGGCCCGCCGGGCATCGGCAAGACGACGCTGGCGTATGTGGTCAGCCAGGCCACCCAGAAGCGCTTCGTGGAGCTGTCGGCCATCACCGCGGGGGTCAAGGAGGTCCGGGCCGTCATCGACGGCGCGCGCCGCTCCTCCGGGGCGTACGGGCGGGACACCGTGCTCTTCCTGGACGAGATCCACCGCTTCAGCAAGGCCCAGCAGGACTCGCTGCTGCCCGCCGTGGAGAACCGCTGGGTGACGCTGATCGCGGCCACCACCGAGAATCCGTACTTCTCCGTGATCTCCCCGCTGCTCTCCCGCTCGCTGCTGCTCACCCTGGAGCCGCTGACCGACGACGATCTGCGCGGGCTGCTGGGACGCGCGCTCACCGACGAGCGCGGGCTCGGCGGGGCGGTCACCCTGCCCGAGGACGCCGAGGCGCATCTGCTGCGGATAGCGGGCGGCGACGCCCGGCGGGCGCTCACCGCGCTGGAGGCGGGCGCCGGGGCGGCCCTGGACAAGGGCGAGTCCGAGGTCACGCTCACCTCGCTGGAGGAGGCGGTCGACCGGGCCGCGGTGAAGTACGACCGCGCCGGGGACCAGCACTACGACGTGGCCAGCGCCCTCATCAAGTCCATCCGCGGCTCGGACGTGGACGCGGCGCTGCACTATCTGGCCCGGATGATCGAGGCGGGGGAGGACCCGCGGTTCATCGCCCGGCGGCTGATGATCTCGGCGAGCGAGGACATCGGCCTGGCCGATCCCACCGCGCTGCCCACCGCCGTGGCGGCGGCGCAGGCGGTCGCCCTGATCGGCTTCCCGGAGGCCGCGCTCACCCTGAGCCACGCCACCATCGCCCTGGCGCTGGCGCCGAAGTCCAACGCCGCCACCACCGCGATCGGCGCCGCGCTGGCCGATGTGCGGGCGGGCCTGGCCGGGCCGGTGCCGCCGCATCTGCGCGACGGCCACTACCAGGGCGCCAAGAAGCTCGGCCACGCACAGGGCTATCTCTATCCGCACGATCTGCCGGGCGGCATCGCGGCCCAGCAGTACGCACCGGACAAGATCCACGGCAAGCGGTACTACGAGCCCACGCGGTACGGGGCCGAGGCGCGGTACGCGGATGTGGTGGAGCGGGTGCGGGCGCGGCTGCGCGGCGATCCGCCGCCGTCCGCCGACGGCCCGGCCGCCCCCTCGTCATAGCGTCAGCCCCCGTCGGCGGCCGCCCCCGTCGCCCCACCAGGGGACGCCCTCAGCGCGCCGCCGCGTCGAACAGGGCGTGCATCGCGTACCGCAGCTCGGAGACGTTCCGCACCGGCTCGGGAAAGTCGAAGCGCGCGTCGAACGGCCGGTCCGCCTCGTCCGTGAAGCGCACCCGCAGACCGAACCGGTCCAGCGCCACCGGGGTGGCCGGGCCCCGGGTGCAGACCAGGTCGGAGCGGTCGCCGAGCAGCGCGCACAGCCCGCGCACCTGCTCGCTGTGGGCGGCGTGCAGATGCTGGAGCAGATCGGCCTCGTGCCGGACCAGCGGATCGGGGTCGGCCGAGGTGAAGTCGTCCGGCTCGACGCTCTCCGCGCCCCACAGGTCGTCCACACACGCCTCGCCGACCTCCAGCCGCAGCAGCGCCCAGGCGGCTCCCCCGGCGGGCCCCACCCCGGCGGCCGGCCCACCGCGCCGCGACGGCCGCGGCGCCTGGACGAGGCCGAGCAGCTCGCCGACCGGATGCCGCTCGGCCAGCAGCGCCGCCGCGGTGCGTGTGCGCTCACCGCGGGGGACGGGGGTGAGCCAGCCGGCCACCCAGGCGCGGCCGCGGATCCGGTGGGGCATCGCGACGGGGGCGACGTCGGTGATCTCCATCACGCAGGTCAGCTCGTCGTCCTGGGCGTGGGTGGTGGCGTGAGCGGCGGGGGAGGCGCTGGGCACCAGCAGCAGCACGTCCCCGTCCGGGGCGACCGTACGGGCGGTGGGGCCGTCCGCCCCCAGGTCGTCCAGGGCCTCGATTCCGGGAATCGTCAACGAAGCCGTAGCCTTGGATTCAACGAGAGTACGTACGCGCTCTGCCGGTGTGGGCCGCAGGGTGCTTTCCATGGGACGCGGCTGACCCTCCTCGGGGCTCTGACCAGTGCTGGGCAGGGGGATCCCAGGTCGAAACATGCGTTCTCCTCGGCTAAGGTAAGGCTCACCTAACTTACATGGAGGTTCGTTCCCCGTGAACCAGTCGCGTCCCAAGGTCAAGAAGTCGCGGGCGCTCGGCATCGCTCTGACCCCGAAGGCCGTCAAGTACTTCGAGGCCCGCCCCTACCCGCCGGGCGAGCACGGCCGTGGCCGCAAGCAGACCAGTGACTACAAGGTCCGGTTGCTGGAGAAGCAGCGGCTGCGCGCCCAGTACGACATCAGCGAGCGCCAGATGGTCCGTGCCTACGACCGCGCCCGGAAGGCCGGAGGCAAGACGGGCGAGGCGCTGGTCATCGAGCTCGAGCGCCGTCTGGACGCGCTCGTTCTGCGGTCGGGCATCGCCCGCACCATCTACCAGGCCCGCCAGATGGTCACCCACGGCCACATCGAGGTCAACGGCCGCAAGGTCGACAAGCCGTCCTTCCGGGTCCGTCCGGACGACGTGGTGATGGTCCGCGAGCGCAGCCGCGAGAAGGTCCCCTTCCAGGTGGCGCGCGAGGGTGGTTACGCCCCCGACGGCGAGACCCCGCGCTACCTCCAGGTCAACCTGAAGGCGCTCGCCTTCCGCCTGGACCGGGACCCCAACCGCAAGGAGATCCCGGTGATCTGCGACGAGCAGCTCGTCGTCGAGTACTACGCCCGCTGATCCGGCGGAGCGGCACGTACGCACCCAAGCCCGCGGGTTCCCCCTCGACACCGGTCGACGGGGAACCCGCGGGCTTGTCCGATGGCGGGTCCGGACCGGGCGCCCGGCGGCCGTTATGCGTTTCGGGTGCGCGTCCGCGGCGCGATAAGGTCGATACCTGCCGCCCGCACCCGGATACCGCCCGAGAGCGGCGGGCGACGGACGACGCCGAACGACGCGTCATCACGACACGTCAGCGCGCCGAGCACGACCAACACGAGACAACGACGACGAGCGGCGACAGGGAGCGGTGCGACGTGTCCGGTGGAGAGGTGGCCGGGATCCTCGTGGCCGTCTTCTGGGCGATCCTGGTGTCCTTCCTGGCGCTGGCGCTGGTGAGGCTGGCCCAGACGCTCAAGGCGGCCACCCGGCTGGTGGCGGAGGTCACCGACCAGGCGGTGCCGCTGCTGAGCGAGGCGTCCGCGACCGTGCGCGAGGCCAACACCCAGCTCGCCCGGGTGGACTCGATCGCCTCCGACGTCCAGGAGGTCACCTCCAACGCCTCCGCGCTCTCCTCGACCGTCTCCACCGCCTTCGGCGGACCGCTGGTCAAGGTGGCCGCGTTCGGCTACGGCGTCCGGCGGGCGATCGGCCGCAAGGGGCGGCCGGAGGACGAGCCCGCGCCCGCGCGCAACGTCGTCATCGGCAAGACCCTGCCGTCCGCCCGCCGGGGCGGCCGCCGCAACCGTGGATCGAAGGGCTGACAGACCGGATGTTCCGCCGCACATTCTGGTTCACCACCGGCGTCGCCGCCGGGGTGTGGGCCACCACCAAGGTCAACCGCAAGCTCAACCAGCTCACCCCGGAGAGCCTGGCGGCGCAGGCCGCCGACCGCGCGGTGCTGGCGGGCCGGAGGATCAAGGTCTTCGCCCTCGACGTACGGGACGGCATGGCCGACCGCGAGGCCGCGCTCAAGGACGCGCTCGGGCTCTCCGCGCCACCGCCGGACGACCGCAAGCGGCTCCCGGCCCAGCGGGGCCGGGCCGAGCTGACCCGCACCACCCCCTACAAGCTCCACAAAGCCGGAAATGAGGACCACTGATGGAGTCGGCTGAAATCCGCCGCCGCTGGCTGCGCTTCTTCGAGGAGCGCGGGCACACCGTCGTGCCGTCGGCGTCGCTCATCGCGGACGACCCGACGCTGCTGCTGGTCCCCGCGGGCATGGTGCCCTTCAAGCCGTACTTCCTCGGTGAGGTCAAGCCGCCCTTCGACCGCGCCGTCAGCGTGCAGAAGTGCGTGCGTACGCCGGACATCGAAGAGGTCGGCAAGACCACCCGCCACGGCACCTTCTTCCAGATGTGCGGGAACTTCTCGTTCGGCGACTACTTCAAGGAAGGCGCCATCAAGTACGCCTGGGAGCTGCTGACCAGCTCCCAGGAGGAGGGCGGCTACGGCCTCGACCCCGAGCGGCTGTGGATCACCGTCTACGAGCAGGACGACGAGGCCGAGCGCATCTGGCGCGAGGTGATCGGCGTCCCCTCGACCCGGATCCAGCGCCTCGGCATGGGCCCGAACTACTGGTCCATGGGCGTCCCCGGCCCCTGCGGCCCTTGCTCCGAGATCAACTACGACCGCGGTCCGGAGTTCGGCGAGGAGGGCGGCCCGGCCGTCAACGACGAGCGCTACGTGGAGATCTGGAACCTGGTCTTCATGCAGTACGAGCGCGGTCCGGGCGAGGGCAAGGACAACTTCCCGATCCTCGGCGAGCTGCCCAGCAAGAACATCGACACCGGTCTCGGCCTCGAGCGCCTGGCGATGATCCTCCAGGGCGTGCGGAACATGTACGAGACCGACACCCTGCGCGTCGTCATGGACAAGGCCACCGAGCTGACCGGGGTCGCCTACGGCGCCGCCCAGACGTCTGATGTCTCGCTGCGCGTGGTCGCCGACCACATGCGCACCTCCGTCATGCTCATCGGCGACGGTGTCACCCCCGGCAACGAGGGCCGCGGCTATGTGCTGCGCCGCATCATGCGCCGCGCCATCCGCAACATGCGCATCCTCGGCGCCACCGAGCCGGTCGTCGGCGAGCTGGTCGACGTCGTCCTCAAGACGATGGGCCAGCAGTACCCGGAGCTGCTCACCGACCGCAAGCGGATCGAGACCGTCGCCCTCGCCGAGGAGTCGGCCTTCCTCAAGACGCTCAAGGCCGGCACCAACATCCTCGACACCGCCGTCACCGACACCAAGAGCGCCGGCGGCAGCGTGCTCCCCGGCGACAAGGCGTTCCTGCTCCACGACACCTGGGGCTTCCCGATCGACCTCACCCTCGAGATGGCCGCCGAGCAGGGCCTCTCGGTGGACGAGGAGGGCTTCCGCCGCCTGATGAAGGAGCAGCGGGAGCGCGCCAAGGCCGACGCCAAGGCCAAGAAGACCGGCCACGCCGACCTGTCCGCCTACCGCGAGGTGGCCGACAGCTCCGGCCTGACCGAATTCACCGGCTACCTGCACACCGAGGGTGAGTCCACCGTCGTCGGCCTGCTGGTGGACGGGGTGTCCTCGCCCGCCGCCACCGAGGGCGACGAGGTCGAGGTCGTCCTGGACCGCACCCCGTTCTACGCCGAGGGCGGCGGCCAGCTCGCCGACACCGGCCGGATCAAGCTGGACACCGGCGCCGTGGTGGAGGTCCGGGACGTCCAGCAGCCGGTGCCCGGCGTGAGCGTGCACAAGGGCGTCGTCCAGGTCGGCGAGGTGACGGTCGGCGCCGGGGCCCACGCCCGGATCGACATCAAGCGCCGCCGGGCCATCGCCCGCGCCCACAGCGCCACCCACCTCACCCACCAGGCGCTGCGCGACGCCCTGGGCCCGACCGCCGCCCAGGCCGGTTCGGAGAACTCGCCCGGCCGCTTCCGCTTCGACTTCGGCTCGCCGACCGCCGTGCCCGGCGCGGTCCTCACGGACGTCGAGCAGAAGATCAACGAGGTGCTCTCCCGCGAGCTCGACGTCACAGCCGAGGTGATGAGCATGGACGACGCCAAGAAGCAGGGCGCCATCGCCGAGTTCGGCGAGAAGTACGGCGACCGGGTGCGCGTGGTGACCATCGGCGACTTCTCCAAGGAGCTGTGCGGTGGCACCCATGTGCACAACACCGCTCAGCTGGGTCTGGTGAAGCTGCTCGGCGAGTCCTCCATCGGCTCCGGGGTGCGCCGGGTCGAGGCCCTGGTGGGCGTGGACGCCTACAACTTCCTCGCCCGGGAGCACACGGTCGTCTCCCAGCTCACCGACCTGGTCAAGGGCCGCCCCGAGGAGCTCCCGGAGAAGATCTCCGGCATGCTGAGCAAGCTCAAGGAGGCCGAGAAGGAGATCGAGCGGTTCCGCGCCGAGAAGGTGCTCCAGGCCGCCGCCGGTCTCGTCCAGGGCGCCAAGGACGTCCGGGGCGTGGCCCTGGTCGCCGCCAAGGTGCCGGACGGCACCTCCGCCGACGATCTGCGCAAGCTGGTCCTGGACGTACGCGGACGCATTCCGGGCGACCGCCCGGCCGTCGTCGCCCTCTTCACCGTGGCGGGCGGCCGTCCGCTGACCGTCATCGCCACCAACGAGGCCGCCCGTGAGCGCGGGCTCAAGGCCGGTGACCTGGTCCGCACCGCCGCCAAGACGCTCGGCGGCGGAGGCGGCGGCAAGCCGGACGTGGCCCAGGGCGGCGGCCAGAACCCGGACGCCGTCGGTGAGGCCATCGAGGCCGTCGAGCGGCTCGTCGCGGAATCGGGCCGGTAGCCGTGCGACGCGGCAGGCGGATCGCCATCGACGTCGGGGACGCCCGGATCGGGGTCGCCTCGTGCGACCCCGACGGGATCCTCGCCACCCCCGTCGAGACCGTGCCGGGACGCGACGTCCCGGCCGCCCACAAGCGGCTCGTGGCGATCGTCGAGGAGTACGAACCGATCGAGGTGGTGGTCGGCCTGCCGCGCTCGCTCAACGGGCGCGAGGGGCCGGCCGCGGCCAAAGTGCGCACCTTCGCGCGCGAGTTGGCGCGGCGGGTCAACCCGGTGCCGGTGCGGCTCGTCGACGAGCGTATGACCACTGTCACAGCGTCCCAGGGGCTGCGCGCCTCCGGGATGACGTCCAAGAAGGGCCGTTCCGTCGTTGACCAGGCGGCGGCCGTGGTGATCCTCCAGAGCGCGCTGGAGACCGAGCGGGTCTCGGGGAGGGCCCCGGGAGAAGCCGTCGAAGTGGTCATCTGATCGCGATACGGTAACGTTCCGCGCGGCATGGCCGCCGCCGCCCGTGCCACGAACACGCCGAGCGGTGACCACCTCCGTCGCTAGGGGATCGATGACTGAGTACGGCCGGGGACCCGGCTCCCAACCGTGGCACCCCGAGGATCCGCTGTACGGGGACCGGGAGTGGAGCGGCCACCACGCGGCGGCCGGCCAGGATCCCTACGCACAGGAGCGGTACGTACAGGACCCCTACGCACAGCAGGACACCTACGCACAGGATCCGTACGCACAGGACGCCTACGCACAGGATCCCTACGGTCAGGGCAACTACGGCCAGGGCCAGGGCTCGTACGGCCAGGACCCTTACGGACACCAGCAGTATCCGCACGGCTATCCGCAGGATCCCCAGCAGCATCAGCAGCCCCAGTGGGACGGCCAGGACGCCGGTTACCCGCATCAGCGGCACCCGCACGAGTACCCCGGCCAGGGCGGCCCCTACCCGGCCCAGGACGGCTCGTACGGCGGGATGGACCCGCAGGATCCCTATGGTGGCCAAGGCGGTTCCTATCCGGGCCAGGGCCAGGACCCCTACCAGGGGCAGCAGGGCACACAGCAGATGCCCACGGTGCCCGCGGAGCCCCAGGTGCCGCGCCAGCGCGAGGCCCCCGAGGAGCCGCCCCTCCAGGCGGACGAAGCGGACGACCATCCGTTCTTCGCCGACGGCGGCGGCCGGGGCGACGCCGATGACGCGGACGACGACGGTGAGGACGGCGAGCGCTCCGGCGAGAAGGGCAGGCCCAAGAAGCGCCGCTCCGGCGTGGCCTGCCTCTTCGTGACCGTCGTCCTGGTGGGTGTGGTCGGCGGAGGCGGCTACTACGCTTACGACTTCTGGCAGACCCGCTTCGGCCCCGCACCCGACTACTCCGGCCAGGGCACCGGCCGGATCGAGGTGGAGGTTCCGTCCGGCTCCGGCAATGCCGAGATCGGCTCGATCCTCGCCGACAAGGGCGTGGTCAAGAGCAGTGGCGCCTTCGTCGACGCCGTGGAGGACAGCGGCAAGTTCGTCCAGCCGGGCACCTACACCCTGCGCAAGGAGATGTCCGGCGCGGCGGCGGTCAAGCTGATGCTCGACCCCAGCAGCAGCAACGCCCTGATCGTCACCGAGGGCATGCGCGATGCCACGATCTACGCGGCGATCGACAAGAAGATCGGGCTCAAGGCGGGTACCACCGCGGGCGTCGCCAAGAAGGAGGCCAAGAACCTCGGGCTGCCCTCCTGGGCCGACGACAACAGCAAGATCAAGGATCCGCTGGAAGGTTTCCTTTACCCGTCTCGCTACAGCGTGGGCGAGGGCGCCAAACCCGCGGACGTACTGCGGAAGATGGTCGCCGAGGCCAATCGGAACTATTCCGGTGTGGATCTGGAGGGCAAGGCCAAGGAATTGGGCCTGAAGTCCCCGCTCCAGCTGATCAGCGTGGCCAGCCTGGTCCAGGCGGAGGGCGTCACCCACGACGACTTCCGGAAGATGGCCGAGGTCGTCTACAACCGGCTGAAGCCCGCGAACCCCGAGACATACGGCAAGGTGGAATTCGACTCCACCTACAACTACATCAAGAACCAGAGCAAGATCGATATTCCGATCAGCGAGATCAAGCAGTACAACAACCCGTACAACACCTACTTCTACAAGGGACTTCCGCCCGGTCCGATCGGAAATCCGGGCCACGACGCGCTGAAGGCGGCGATGAACCCGACCGGCGACGGCTGGTATTACTTCATCTCGCTCGACGGCAAGACGAGCCAGTTCTCCAAGACCTATGCGGATCACCAGAAGTGGGTCGACAAGTTCAACAAGCAGCGCAAGAACAACGGCTGAGGAAAGATGTCGGAAAACCGCAGGGCAGCGGTGCTCGGTTCGCCGATCGCCCACTCCCTGTCACCGGTGCTGCACCGCGCCGCCTACCGCGAACTGGGCCTGACCGGCTGGACGTACGACCGCTTCGAGGTGGACGAGACCGGGCTGCCGGACTTCTTCAAGCACCTCGGCGAGGACGCGGGACCGGCCTGGGCCGGGCTGTCCCTGACCATGCCGCTCAAACGCGCCGTCATCCCGCTGCTGGACGAGATCAGCGACACCGCGGCCTCGGTGGAGGCCGTCAACACGGTCGTCTTCGGCGACGACGGCCGCAGCCGTGGTGACAACACCGACATCCCCGGCATGCTGGCGGCGCTGCGGGAGCGCGGCGTCGGACGCGTGGAGCGCGCCGCCGTGCTGGGCGCCGGCGCCACGGCCTCCTCCGCGCTGGCCGCGCTCTCCCGGATCTGCGACGGCGAGGTCACCGCGTACGTCCGCAGCGAGGCCCGGGCCGCCGAGATGCGGCAGTGGGGCGAGCGGCTGGGCGTCGCGGTGCGCACCGCGGACTGGAACGACGCGGCCGGGGCGCTCGGCGCGCCGCTGGTGATCGCCACCACCCCCGCGGGCACCACCGACGCGCTCGCCACGGCCGTACCGGACCGCCCCGGCGCGCTCTTCGACGTCCTCTACGAGCCTTGGCCCACCCCGCTGGCCGCCGCCTGGGCGGCGCGCGGCGGCTCGGTGGTCGGCGGCTCGGTGGTCGGCGGCCTGGACCTCCTGGTGCACCAGGCGGTGCTCCAGGTCGAGCAGATGACGGGCCGCGCCCCCGCGCCGCTGGCCGCGATGCGCGAGGCGCTGGCGGCCCGCTGAGCCGTCCCACGGGCCCCTCGCCGGGCCCGTCCGGCCCGACCCCGGCGCCTCCCCGGGGCGCCGCGAGCGTCCACCCCATGGACCGCGAACCGAGCGGACGCCCCGGTCGTGGGAGGATCGGAGGTGCGGGCCGGAGTCGCGCGGACCGGGTCGCGCCGCACGACGTCGAGGCACGCGCATGAGGGAGCACCGTTGAGCAGGTTGCGCTGGCTGACCGCGGGGGAGTCGCACGGCCCCGCACTCGTGGCGACGCTGGAGGGGCTGCCCGCCGGGGTGCCGATCACCACCGACATGGTGGCGGACGCCCTGGCCCGACGGCGGCTCGGCTATGGCCGCGGCGCCCGGATGAAGTTCGAGCGCGACGAGGTCACCTTCATCGGCGGCGTACGCCACGGGCTGACCCTCGGCTCCCCGGTCGCGATCATGGTCGGCAACACGGAGTGGCCCAAGTGGGAGCAGGTCATGGCCGCCGACCCGGTGGACGCCGAGATCCTCGAGGGCGTCGCCCGTAACGCCCCGCTCACCCGTCCCCGCCCCGGCCACGCCGATCTGGCCGGGATGCAGAAGTACGGCTTCGACGAGGCCCGGCCGATCCTGGAGCGCGCCAGCGCCCGCGAGACCGCCGCCCGGGTGGCGCTGGGCACCGTCGCCCGCTCCTACCTCAAGGAGACGGCCGGGATCGAGATCGTCTCGCATGTCGTGGAGCTGGCCGCCGCGAAGGCGCCGTACGGCGTCCACCCCAAGCCCTCCGACGTCGAGAGGCTGGACGCCGACCCGGTGCGCTGCCTGGACGCCGACGCGAGCAAGGCGATGGTGGCCGAGATCGACCAGGCCCACAAGGACGGCGACACGCTCGGCGGTGTCGTCGAGGTGCTCGCGTACGGCGTGCCGGTGGGCCTCGGCTCGCATGTGCACTGGGACCGCCGCCTCGACGCACGGCTGGCCGCCGCGCTGATGGGCATCCAGGCCATCAAGGGCGTCGAGGTCGGCGACGGCTTCGACCTCGCGCGGGTGCCCGGCTCCAAGGCCCATGACGAGATCGTCTCCACGGACGAGGGCATCCGGCGCTCCTCGGGCCGCTCCGGCGGTACCGAGGGCGGGCTGTCCACCGGCGAGCTGCTGCGCGTCCGGGCCGCGATGAAGCCGATCGCGACCGTGCCGCGGGCGCTGGCCACGGTCGATGTGACCACCGGCGAGGCCACCAAGGCCCACCACCAGCGTTCCGACGTGTGCGCCGTCCCGGCCGCCGGGATCGTCGCCGAGGCGATGGTCGCGCTGGTCCTGGCGGACGCGGTCGCGGAGAAGTTCGGCGGCGACTCCGTTCCCGAGACCCGCCGCAATGTGCGGGGCTTCCTCGAGAACCTGGCCATCCGGTGAGCGGGGAAGCAAGCGGGGGTCCGGCCGTCGTGCTGGTCGGGCCCATGGGGGTGGGCAAGACCACCGTCGGGCAGGTGCTCGCGGAGCGGCTCGGCACCACCTTCCGCGACACCGACACCGACATCGTCGCGACGGCGGGCAAGGAGATCTCGGAGATCTTCATCGACGAGGGCGAGCCGCACTTCCGCGAGCTGGAGCGGCAGGCGGTGCGGACCGCCGTCGCCGGGCACCGGGGCGTGCTCGCGCTGGGCGGCGGCGCCGTCCTCGACGAGGGCACCCGGGCGCTGCTCGCCGGCCTGCCCGTCGTCTTCCTGGAGATGGGCGTCGCCGAGGCCGTCAAGCGCACCGGTCTCGACGCCCCGCGCCCGCTGCTCGCGGTCAATCCGCGCCAGCGCTGGCGCGAGCTGATGGAGCAGCGCCGACCGCTGTACACCGAGGTCGCCCGCGCCGTGGTGTCGACCGAGGACCGCACCCCCGAGGCCGTCGCCGAGGCCGTCCTGGACGTACTGGAGCTGAAGAACGCATGACACCCCCTGTGGCCGACACCCCCACGCGCATCCAGGTCGGAGGCACCGCGGGCACCGCGCCGTACGAGGTGCTGATCGGTCGGCAGCTGCTCGGCGAGCTTCCCGGGCTGATCGGCACGTATGCCAAGCGCGTCGCCGTCCTGCACCCCGAGGCGCTGGCCGAGACCGGTGAGGCGATCCGCCAGGACCTCGCCGAGCAGGGGTACGACGCCATCGCCATCCAGCTGCCCAACGCGGAGGAGGCCAAGACCGCCGAGGTCGCCGCGTACTGCTGGAAGGCGCTCGGGCAGACCGGCTTCACCCGCACCGATGTGATCGTCGGCGTCGGCGGCGGCGCGACCACCGACCTCGCCGGGTTCGTGGCCGCCACCTGGCTGCGCGGGGTGCGCTGGATCGCCGTTCCCACGACCGTGCTCGGCATGGTCGACGCCGCCGTCGGCGGCAAGACCGGGATCAACACGGCCGAGGGGAAGAACCTCGTCGGTGCCTTCCACCCCCCGGCCGGGGTGCTGTGCGATCTGGCCGCGCTGGACTCGCTGCCGGTCAACGACTACGTCAGCGGGCTCGCCGAGGTCATCAAGGCGGGCTTCATCGCCGACCCGGAGATCCTGGAGCTCATCGAGCGGGACCCGGTCGCCGCCCGTACGCCCGCCGGTCCGCACACCGCCGAGCTCATCGAGCGCTCCATCCGGGTCAAGGCCGAGGTCGTCTCCAGCGACCTCAAGGAGTCCGGGCTGCGGGAGATCCTCAACTACGGACACACGCTCGCCCACGCCATCGAGAAGAACGAGCGCTACAACTGGCGCCATGGCGCGGCCGTCTCCGTGGGCATGGTCTTCGCCGCCGAGCTGGGCCGGCTGGCGGGCCGTCTGGACGACGCCACGGCCGACCGGCACCGGACCGTCCTGGAGGCCGTGGGCCTGCCGCTCACTTACCGCGGCGACCAGTGGCCCAAGCTGCTGGAGACCATGAAGGTCGATAAGAAGTCCCGCGGTGACCTGCTGCGATTCATCGTCCTGGACGGTGTCGCCAAGCCCACCGTGCTGGAGGGCCCGGACCCGGCGGTGCTGCTCGCGGCGTACGCCGAGGTCTCCGGCTGACCCGGTCCGTCACCGTCTTCCCGCGTCACAACTCTGTCATCGCCTCCGAGGGCCCGCGGCCCCGCCGCGGGCCCTCGAACAGCCCCCGAGCCCTGGCGGTTGCGGCCCTTGAGGGACGAAATGCCTGGCTGGCGAGGGGCGGCGGGGACACAGCGGGTTCGCGGTCCGTTCACACAGCGGAGCTTTGGGCAGGTACCGTTCGGTAGGAGCGGTCTCACCGCCCTATCAGCACCTGACAGTTGTCGGACGAGAACTGCCTGTACGAGACGGAGTGCCACCGGATGCAGCATGCGGGAGCTCCGCTGCCACCGCCCCACCAGCCGGGGCCGGTTCCCGGTCCGCAGGGCGCGGGCTGGGCGCAGGGCGCGAGTGCGAACCATCACCCGGGACCTCACCCCAATCCCCCCGCCCCACCCGTGCCTCCCGCGGCCGGGCACCCGGTGCCGCCGCCCGCGCAGCATCCGGCGCCCCCTCCGCCGGCCCCGCCCGCGCCCCCCGGGGCGCCGCTGGAGACGGTGAACACCACCGGCCATGTCCAGCTGCCGCCCGGCGGCCCGGTGCCGCTGCCGCGCCCCCCGTCGGACCCGTCGCTCGCCGATGTTTCGCAGGCGGCGGTGGCGGTGCTGCTGATCGGGCCGGCCGGGGCGGGCAAGACCACGGTCGCGCGCTACTGGGCCGACCGCCGCCGGGTGCCGACCGCGCACATCAGCCTGGACGATGTGCGGGAGTGGGTCCGGTCCGGCTTCGCCAACCCCCAGTCGGGGTGGAACGAGCACTCCGAGGCGCAGTACCGGCTCGCCCGCCGCACCTGCGGCTTCGCCGCCCGTAACTTCCTGGCCAACGGGATCTCCTGCATCCTCGACGACGCCGTCTTCCCCGACCGCCCGGTCGTCGGTCTCGGCGGCTGGAAGCGCCATGTGGGCCCCGGGCTGCTGCCGGTGGTGGTCCTTCCGGGCCTGGAGATCGTCCTGGAGCGGAACGCGGCCCGCAGCGGGAACCGCCGCCTCAGCGACGAGGAGGTGGCGCGGATCCACGGCCGGATGGCGGGGTGGTACGGCTCCGGCCTGCCGATCATCGACAACTCCACGTATGACGTGGAGACCACGGCCCGCATGCTCGACGAGGTCGTCACCCGTTCCATCGCGTCCCCACCCAGCTGGTAACACCCCCGTCCGGACCCGCTCGACCGGCCGCACCTGACGAGCGTGCGTACGCTCGGGTACATGTCCGAGGTGTACGCGGCCCGACGTGCCCGTCTGCACGATCAGTGCACCGCGGCCGGGAGCGCGGCGGCGCTGGTGTCCCGGCCCGCCAATGTGCGCTATCTGTGCGGCGCCGTGCCGCCCGGGGCCGTGCTGCTGCTCGGACCCGTCCAGGATGTGCTGGTGGCCACCGAGGTCCCGACCGCGCCCCCGCTCTCCGCGGGCCCGCCGCGTTCCGATGAGCCGCGGCTGCTGGTGGTGCCGGGCGCGGACGGCGATCCGGCCGTGGCCGCCGCCGATCTGGCCGCGGCGGACGGTGCCGAGTCGCTGGCCGTCGAGGAGCACGATCTGACCGTCGCCCGCCATCGGGCGCTCGGCGCCGCCGCCCCCCGCGTCCGCCTCGCCGATCTGGGCCGTGCCGTCGAGCAGTTGCGGCTCATCAAGGACGACGAGGAGATCTCCTGCATGCGGATCGCCGGGGAACTCGCCGACCAGGCGCTCGGCGAGCTGCTGGAGTCGATCCTGGTGGGCCGCACCGAGCGGCATCTGGCGCTGGAGCTGGAGCGGCGGCTGGTGGACCACGGCGCGGACGGCCCGGCCTTCCCCACCGTGGTCGCGGCGGGGCCCAACGCGGGGCGCCCCGGCCATCCGCCCACCGACCGCAGGGTCGAGGAGGGCGATTTCCTCACCATCTCCCTCGGCGCCGACTACCGCGGCTACCGCTGCCAGGTGGGCCGCACCTTCGTCATCGGGCCCTCGCCCGCGGACTGGCAGGTCGAGCTGTACGATGCCGTCTTCGCCGCTCAGCGGGCCGGGCGGGAGGCGCTGTTGCCGGGCCGGGCGTACCGGGACGTGGACCGGGTGACCCGTCAGGTGCTGACCGCCGCGGGCTTCGGAGACGGGCTGGAACCGTGCACCGGACACGGTGTGGGCCTGGAAATCGACGAGGACCCTCGGCTCACACCGTCCGCCATGGGTAAACTGGACGCTTGTGTGCCGGTCACCGTCGAGCCGGGGGTCCACCTCCCGGGCCGGGGCGGTGTCCGGATCGATGACACGCTCGTCGTCCGCCCCGAGGCGGACGGCGGACCCGAACTACTCACCATCACGACCAAAGAGCTGCTCGCGCTCTAGCGGAACCGGGCGCGCCGGCGGCTCTCTGGTCTCCGCCAGCGCAGTCCAGGAGATCCCGCAACCGTGGCATCCACGAACGACCTCAAGAACGGCATGGTGCTCAAGCTCGACGGCGGCCAGCTGTGGTCCGTCGTCGAGTTCCAGCACGTCAAGCCCGGCAAGGGCCCCGCTTTCGTGCGCACCAAGCTCAAGAACGTGCTGTCCGGCAAGGTGGTCGACAAGACCTTCAACGCCGGTGTGAAGGTCGAGACGGCCAATGTCGACAAGCGCGGCATGCAGTTCTCGTACAAGGATGGCGAGAGCTTTGTGTTCATGGACATGGACACCTTCGACCAGATCTACATCACCCCCGAGGTCGTCGGCGACAACGCCCGCTACCTGCTCGAGGGCTTCGAGGCCGTCGTGGCGATGTACGAGGGCAACCCGCTGTACGTCGAGCTGCCCGCCGCCGTCGAGCTGGTGATCGAGTACACCGAGCCGGGCGTCCAGGGCGACCGCTCCACCGGTGGCACCAAGCCCGCCAAGCTGGAGACCGGCTACGAGATCGGTGTGCCGCTGTTCATCACCACCGGTGAGAAGATCAAGGTCGACACCCGCTCCGGTGAGTACCTCGGTCGGGTGAACAACTAACCGTGGCTGCCCGCAACAAGGCCCGTAAGCGCGCCTTCCAGATCCTCTTCGAGGCCGATCAGCGCGGCAGCACCGTGCGAACCGTGCTCGCGGACTGGATCCGGCTCGCCCGGACCGACGACCGGCAGCCGCCGGTCAGCGAATACACGATGCAGCTCGTCGAGGGATACGCGGAGCACATCGCCCGGATCGACGAGCTGATCGCCACCTACGCGGTGGGCTGGACGCTGGACCGGATGCCGGTCGTCGACCGGAACATCCTGCGGCTGGGCGCGTATGAGCTGGTGTGGGAGGACGCGACCCCGGACGCGGTGGTGATCGACGAGGCGGTGCAGCTCGCCAAGGAGTTCTCCACCGATGACTCGCCGGCCTTTGTCAACGGCCTGCTGGGCCGCATCAAGGAGCTGAAGCCGAGTCTGCGTCGTGAGCAGGAGCCCCGGGAACACCAGGCATAGCCGCGTTCATCACAAGACAAAGCCGCCGGGGGCGGTGGAGGACCCAACAGGGCTCCACTGCCCCCGGCGGCACGTTTCTGCGGGTGAACAGGGAAAAGAGGGACTCAGACGTCCTCGTGCTGGACCGCGCGGCGGGCGTCGGCGCCCAGCACGCCCCAGCTGATCAGCTGTTCGGTCAGCACGGACGGCGACTGGTCGTAGATGACGGCGAGGGTGCGCAGATCGTCCTGACGGATCGAGAGCACCTTGCCGTTGTAGTCACCACGCTGGCTCTGGATCGTCGCGGCGTACCGCTGGAGCGGGCCCGCCTTCTCGACCGGCACATGGGCCAGTCGCTCCAGGTCCAGTACCAGCTTCGGCGGCGGCTCCGCCGCCCCGGCCGGGCTCGTGCCCGGAAGCAGCTCCTGCACCGGGACGCCGTAGAAGTCGGCCAGCTCGGCGAGACGCTGCACGGTCACGGCGCGGTCGCCGCGCTCGTACGATCCCACCACCACGGCCTTCCAGCGGCCCTGGGACTTCTCCTCGACACCGTGGAGGGAGAGGCCCTGCTGGGTGCGGATGGCGCGGAGCTTGGCCCCGAGCTGTTTGGCGTATTCGCTGGACATAAAGCTCCCCGGACGCTGTATCGACGTGCGGCTGTGCCGCGCGGCTGGTCACTCACTGTGAGGTTACGCAGCGTAATTTCCATTCGTCAAGCCGAACGGAGCGGAGGGGCTCCGGCCAGGGGTGTTGACGGGGGCACTCGGTACCCCTGCTAGTGTGAATGGCGCAAATCCGACCGTCCTTTAAGGTCCGTCCCGTGAGGCGGAGAAGGAGGTCCTCGTATGGACGCCCGTACCTCGGACGCCGCGCGCTCGGTGCTGGAAGCACCGGATATCGCGCGCGTTCTCACCCGCATCGCCCACGAGATCGTCGAGCGCGCCAAAGGCGCCGATGACGTGGTGCTGCTCGGCATTCCCACCCGTGGTGTCTTTCTCGCCCGGCGGCTGGCCGCCAGGCTGGAGGAGATCACCGGCAAGCCCGGCCGGATCCCGGTCGGCTCGCTCGACATCACGATGTACCGCGACGACCTGAGGCTGCGCCCGGCCCGCGCGCTCGCCCGCACCGAGATCCCCGACGACGGCATCGACGGCCGCCTCGTGGTCCTCGTGGACGATGTGCTCTTCTCCGGCCGCACCATCCGCGCCGCCCTCGACGCCCTCGGCGACATCGGGCGGCCGCGCGCCGTGCAGCTCGCGGTCCTCGTCGACCGCGGCCACCGGGAACTGCCGATCCGCGCCGACTACGTCGGCAAGAACCTCCCCACGTCGCTGCGGGAGACGGTCAAGGTCCAGCTCACCGAGGAGGACGGCCGCGACAGCGTGCTCCTCGGGCTGCGCGAGACCACCCCGGCGGACGGGAAGTAGCGCCCCGCACCGACGGCGAGTGCCGCCCCGGCGACCGAGGGGGAACCCGCCCGACGTACCACCGGTGCCGCCAGGCCACCGGTCCCCGCGCCTGCCCGCCCGCACGCCCGCACACCTCCTTCACCCACGGAGCAACCGGATGAAGCGTCACCTCATCTCGGCCGCCGATCTCTCGCGCGACGACGCCGTCCTGATCCTCGACACCGCCGAGGAACTGGCCCGGCTCGCCGACCGGCCGATCAAGAAACTGCCGACCCTGCGCGGCCGTACCGTCGTCAACCTCTTCTTCGAGGACTCCACCCGCACCCGCATCTCGTTCGAGGCGGCCGCCAAGCGGCTCTCCGCCGACGTGATCAACTTCTCCGCCAAGGGGTCCTCGGTCTCCAAGGGCGAGTCCCTGAAGGACACCGCGCTCACCCTGGAGGCCATGGGCGCCGACGCCGTGGTGATCCGCCACCACGCCTCCGGCGCCCCGCACCGGCTGGCCACCTCCGGCTGGATCAACGGCGCCGTGGTGAACGCGGGCGACGGCACCCATGAGCACCCCACCCAGGCGCTCCTCGACGCGTTCACCATGCGCCGCCGGCTGGCCTCCGGGGCGTCCGGCGTGGGACAGGACCTCTCCGGCCGCCGGATCACCATCGTCGGGGACGTCCTGCACAGCCGGGTGGCCCGCTCCAACGTCCATCTGCTCTCCACCCTGGGCGCCGAGGTCACCCTGGTCGCCCCGCCGACGCTGGTCCCCTTCGGCGTGGAGAGCTGGCCCTGCGAGGTCGCCTACGACCTGGACGCGGTGATCGGCAAGACCGACGCCGTGATGATGCTGCGCGTCCAGCGCGAGCGCATGAACGCCGCGTTCTTCCCCACCGAGCGGGAGTACGCCCGCCGCTACGGCCTGGACGGCGACCGGATGGCGCGGATGCCCGAGCACGCCATCGTGATGCACCCCGGCCCCATGAACCGCGGTATGGAGATCACCGCCGATGTCGCGGACTCCGACCGCTGCACCGCCGTCGAGCAGGTCGCCAACGGCGTCTCGATCCGCATGGCCGTCCTGTACCTGCTGCTCGGCGGGAACGAGTCCGCCGTCGCCGCCGCCCGCACCGAGGAGAGCAAGTGACCATGAGCGACACCCACAAGACGCTGCTGCGCGGGGCGAAGGTGCTCGGCGGTGAGCCGCGCGACGTGCTGATCGAGGGCGAGCGCATCGCCGCGGTCGGCACCGGCCTCGACGCGGACGGCGCCACCGTGATCGACGCCACCGGGCAGATCCTGCTGCCGGGCCTGGTCGACCTCCACACCCATCTGCGCGAGCCCGGCCGGGAGGACTCCGAGACGGTCCTCACCGGCACCCGGGCCGCCGCGATCGGCGGCTTCACCGCCGTCCACGCCATGGCCAACACCTTCCCGGTGGCCGACACCGCGGGCGTCGTCGAGCAGGTGTGGCGGCTGGGCAAGGAGTCCGGCTACTGCGACGTACAGCCCATCGGGGCGGTGACCGTGGGCCTGGAGGGCAAGAAGCTCGCCGAGCTGGGCGCGATGCACGACTCCGCCGCCGGGGTGCGGGTCTTCTCCGACGACGGCAAGTGCGTGGACGACGCGGTGATCATGCGCCGCGCGCTGGAGTACGTGAAGGCGTTCGACGGCGTGATCGCCCAGCACGCCCAGGAGCCCCGCCTCACCGAGGGCGCCCAGATGAACGAGGGCGTCGTCTCCGCCGAGCTCGGGCTGGGCGGCTGGCCGGCCGTCGCCGAGGAGTCGATCATCGCCCGCGATGTGCTGCTCGCCGCGCACGTCGGTTCCCGGGTGCACATCTGCCATCTCTCCACCGCGGGCTCGGTGGAGATCGTCCGCTGGGCCAAGTCCAAGGGCTGGAACGTCACCGCCGAGGTCACCCCGCACCACCTGCTGCTGACCGACGAGCTCGTACGCTCCTACGACCCCGTCTACAAGGTGAACCCGCCGCTGCGCACCGAGACCGATGTGATGGCGCTGCGTGAGGCGCTCGCCGACGGCACCATCGACTGCGTGGCCACCGACCACGCCCCGCATCCGCACGAGGACAAGGACTGCGAGTGGGGCGCGGCGGCCATGGGCATGGTGGGCCTGGAGACCGCGCTGTCCGTGGTCCAGCACACCATGGTGGACACCGGGCTGCTGGACTGGACGGGCGTCGCCGACCGGATGTCGGCGCGGCCCTCGGCCATCGGCCGTCTGACCGGCCACGGCCGTCCCATCGCCGCCGGGGAGCCCGCCAACCTCACCCTGCTCGACTCGGCTTACCGTGGTGTGGTGAACCCCGCGGGCTTCGCCTCCCGCAGCCGCAACACCCCCTACGAGGGCCGCGAACTGCCGGGCCGCGTGACGTACACCTTCCTGCGGGGCCGGGCGACGGTTGTGGACGGGAAGCTGGCGTGACGACTCCGAGTCATCCGGTGGCGGGCCTCGCGGGATTCGCGGGCCTCGCGGCCGAGCAGAAATCGCAGGACGTGACGGACTGGGCCGCGAGGGTCGGCTGGGTCGTCGGGCTGCTGCTGGTCATCGCGCTGGTCTACTGGCTGATGCGCGAGGGCTGGAAGTGGCGCGCCACCCTCCAGGGCGACCTCCCCGAGCTGCCCCAGGCCCCGGCCGAGCCCGGCGAGCCTACGCGGACGATGAACGGCCGCTACCACGGCTCCACCACCGCCGGGCAGTGGCTGGACCGGATCGTCGCCCATGGCCTCGGCACCCGCAGCCGCGTCGAGCTCACCCTCACCGACCAGGGCGTGAGCGTCGTACGGCCGGGCGCGCGGGACTTCTTCATCCCCGCCGCCGAGCTGCGCGGCGCCCGGCTCGACAAGGGCATCGCGGGCAAGGTCCTCGCCGAGGGCGGACTGCTGGTGATCACCTGGAGCCACGGCGACCGGCTGATCGACTCGGGCTTCCGCTCCGACCACGCGGCCGAGCACACCGCGTGGGTGGACGCCCTCACCGAACTCTCCGGCGGCCCCAGCGAAGCGGCCGCCCCCTCGCACGACAGGGAAGGCGCACGATGACCACCTCCAACAGGGGGGCCACGAGCCCCGCAGTCCTCGTCCTGGAGGACGGCCGCACCTTCCGCGGCCGGGCCTACGGGGCCGTGGGGGAGACCTTCGGCGAGGCCGTGTTCTCCACCGGGATGACCGGCTACCAGGAGACCCTGACCGACCCCTCCTACCACCGCCAGGTCGTCGTGATGACCGCCCCCCACATCGGGAACACCGGCGTCAACGACGAGGACCCGGAGTCGAAGCGGATCTGGGTCTCCGGCTATGTGGTGCGCGACCCGGCCCGTACGCCCTCCAACTGGCGCTCCCGCCGCTCGCTCGACGAGGAGCTCAGCGCCCAGGGCGTCGTCGGCATCAGCGGGATCGACACCCGCGCCCTCACCCGGCATCTGCGCGAGCGCGGCGCCATGCGCGTGGGCATCTTCTCCGGCGGGGCACTCGCCGACGAGGCCGCGCTGCTGGCGAAGGTGCGTCAGGCCCCCCAGATGAAGGGCGCCGACCTCAGCGGCGAGGTGGCCACCGAGGAGCGTTACGTCGTCCCGGCGATCGGCGCCAAGAGGTTCACCGTCGCCGCCATCGACCTGGGCATCAAGGGCATGACCCCGCACCGGATGGCCGAGCGCGGCATCGAGGTGCACGTGCTGCCCGCGACCGCCACCGCCGAGGACGTCTACGCGGTGAACCCGGACGGGGTGTTCTTCTCCAACGGCCCCGGCGACCCGGCCACCGCCGACCACCCCGTCGCCCTGATGCGGGCCGTGCTGGAGCGCTCCACGCCGCTGTTCGGCATCTGCTTCGGCAACCAGATCCTCGGCCGCGCGCTCGGCTTCGGCACCTTCAAGCTGAAGTACGGCCACCGCGGGATCAACCAGCCGGTGCAGGACCGCACCACCGGCAAGGTGGAGGTCACCGCGCACAACCACGGCTTCGCCGTGGACGCCCCGCTCGACGCGCCGTCCGACACCCCCTTCGGCCGCGCCGAGGTCTCCCACGTCTGCCTCAACGACAACGTGGTCGAGGGGCTGCGGCTGCTCGACCGCCCCGCGTTCAGCGTCCAGTACCACCCCGAAGCAGCCGCCGGTCCGCATGACGCCGCGTACCTTTTCGACCGCTTCGTGTCCCTGATGGAGGGCCAGCGTGCCTAAGCGCACCGACATCCAGTCCGTTCTGGTCATCGGCTCCGGCCCGATCGTCATCGGCCAGGCCGCCGAGTTCGACTACTCCGGCACCCAGGCGTGCCGGGTGCTGAAGGCCGAGGGCCTGCGGGTCATCCTGGTCAACTCCAACCCGGCCACGATCATGACCGACCCGGAGATCGCCGACGCCACCTATGTCGAGCCGATCACCCCGGAGTACGTCGAGAAGATCATCGCCAAGGAGCGCCCCGACGCGCTGCTGCCCACCCTCGGCGGCCAGACCGCGCTCAACACCGCCATCTCGCTGCACGAGGCGGGCACCCTCGAGGAGTACGGCGTCGAGCTGATCGGCGCCAATGTCCAGGCGATCCACAAGGGCGAGGACCGCGACCAGTTCAAGGAGGTCGTCGAGGCCGTCCAGGCCAAGATCGGCCACGGTGAGTCCGCCCGCTCGGTCATCTGCCACTCCATGGACGACGTCCTCGCGGGCGTCGAGGAGCTCGGCGGCTACCCCGTCGTGGTCCGCCCGTCCTTCACCATGGGCGGCGCGGGCTCCGGTTTCGCCCACGACGAGGACGAGCTGCGCCGTATCGCGGGCCAGGGCCTGGCCCTCTCGCCGACCACCGAGGTGCTCCTGGAGGAGTCCATCCTCGGCTGGAAGGAGTACGAGCTGGAGCTGATGCGCGACCGCAACGACAATGTCGTGGTCGTCTGCTCCATCGAGAACTTCGACCCCATGGGCGTGCACACCGGCGACTCGATCACCGTCGCCCCGGCAATGACGCTCACCGACCGCGAGTACCAGATCCTGCGGGACATCGGCATCGCCGTCATCCGCGAGGTCGGCGTCGACACCGGCGGCTGCAACATCCAGTTCGCGGTCAACCCGGAGGACGGCCGGGTCATCGTCATCGAGATGAACCCGCGCGTCTCCCGCTCCTCGGCGCTCGCCTCCAAGGCCACCGGCTTCCCGATTGCCAAGATCGCCGCGAAGCTGGCCGTCGGCTACACCCTGGACGAGATCCCCAACGACATCACCCAGGAGACCCCGGCGTCCTTCGAGCCCACGCTCGACTACGTCGTGGTCAAGGTGCCGCGGTTCGCCTTCGAGAAGTTCCCGGCCGCCGACGCCCGGCTCACCACCACCATGAAGTCGGTCGGCGAGGCCATGGCCATCGGCCGCAACTTCACCGAGGCGCTCCAGAAGGCGCTGCGCTCGCTGGAGAAGAAGGGCAGCCAGTTCGACTTCACCGGGGACCCCGGGAACAAGTCCGAGCTGCTCCAGACGGCCGTCGTGCCCACCGACGGCCGGATCAACACCGTGATGCGGGCCATCCGCGCCGGGGCCACCCCCGAGGAGGTCTTCGACGCCACGAAGATCGACCCGTGGTTCGTGGACCAGCTCTTCCTGATCAAGGAGGTCGCGGACGAGATCGCCGCCGCCGGCAAGCTCGGCCCGGAGCTGCTCGCCGAGGCCAAGCGGCACGGCTTCTCCGACGCCCAGATCGCCGGGATCCGCTCGCTGCGCGAGGACGTGGTCCGCGAGGTGCGGCACGCGCTGGGCATCCGGCCCGTCTACAAGACGGTCGACACCTGCGCCGCCGAGTTCGCCGCCCGGACCCCGTACTTCTACTCCTCCTACGACGAGGAGTCCGAGGTCGCCCCGCGCGAGACCCCCGCGGTAATCATCCTCGGCTCGGGCCCCAACCGCATCGGCCAGGGCATCGAGTTCGACTACTCCTGCGTCCACGCCTCCTTCGCGCTGCATGACGCGGGCTATGAGACCGTCATGGTCAACTGCAACCCGGAGACCGTCTCCACCGACTACGACACCTCCGACCGGCTCTACTTCGAGCCGCTCACCCTGGAGGACGTACTGGAGATCGTCCACGCGGAAACGCAGGCGGGCCCGGTGGCCGGGGTGATCGTCCAGCTCGGCGGCCAGACCCCGCTGGGCCTGGCCCAGGCGCTCAAGGACAACGGCGTGCCGATCGTCGGCACCTCGCCCGAGGCGATCAACCTCGCCGAGGAGCGCGGCGCCTTCGGCCGGGTGCTCACCGAGGCCGGACTGCCCGCGCCCAAGTACGGCACCGCCTTCTCCTTCGAGCAGGCCAAGGGCATCGCCGCCGAGATCGGCTACCCGGTAATGGTCCGCCCCTCGTACGTCCTGGGCGGCCGCGGCATGGAGATCGTCTACGACGAGCCCTCGCTCGCCGCGTACCTGGAGCGGCACGCCGGGCTGATCTCCGAGCACCCCGTGCTCATCGACCGCTTCCTTGACGACGCCATAGAAATCGACGTGGACGCGCTCTACGACGGCGAGGAGCTCTACCTCGGCGGCGTCATGGAGCACATCGAGGAGGCCGGGATCCACTCCGGCGACTCGGCCTGCGCCCTGCCCCCGATCACCCTCGGCGGCTTCGACATCAAGCGGCTGCGCGCCTCGACCGAGGCCATCGCGCGCGGGGTCGGCGTCCGCGGACTGATCAACATCCAGTTCGCGATGGCCGGGGACATTCTGTACGTGCTGGAGGCGAACCCGCGCGCCTCCCGCACCGTCCCCTTCACCTCCAAGGCCACCGCGGTACCGCTGGCCAAGGCCGCCGCCCGGATCTCGCTGGGCGCCACCATCGCCGAGCTGCGCGCCGAGGGGCTGCTGCCCTCCAGCGGCGACGGCGGCACGCTGCCGATGGACGCGCCGATCTCGGTCAAGGAGGCCGTGATGCCCTGGAGCCGGTTCCGGGACGCCTCCGGGCGCGGGGTGGACACCATCCTCGGCCCGGAGATGCGCTCCACCGGCGAGGTCATGGGCATCGACTCGGTCTTCGGCGCGGCCTACGCCAAGTCGCAGGCCGGGGCGTACGGCGCGCTGCCGACCAAGGGGCGCGCGTTCGTCTCCGTGGCCAACCGCGACAAGCGCTCGATGATCTTCCCGGCCCGGGAGCTGGTCGGCCTCGGCTTCGAGCTGTTGGCCACCTCGGGTACGGCGGAGGTGCTCAAGCGCAACGGGATCAACGCGACCGTGGTGCGCAAGCACAGCGAGGGCGAGGGCCCCAACGGCGAGAAGACCATCGTCCAGCTCATCCACGAGGGCGAGGTCGACCTGATCGTCAACACCCCGTACGGCACCGGCGGCCGGCTCGACGGCTATGACATCCGTACGGCGTCCGTCGCCCGCGGCGTCCCGTGCCTGACCACCGTCCAGGCGCTCGCGGCCGCCGTCCAGGGCATCGAGGCACTGGGCCGGGGCGCGGTCGGCGTCCGATCGCTCCAGGAACACGCGGAACATCTGACCGCCGCCCGCGAGGAGTGAGGCGAGGGAGGGGGACACCGGCCGGTGTCCCCCTCTTCATGAGTCCACCGTCCCTCATGAGCCCACGTCCTCGCTCCTCGGCAGAAAGCCCCTCATGTACGCGCTCCTCTTCAACCTGATCTTCCGGCGCATGGACCCGGAGCAGGCCCATCACCTGGCCTTCTCCTGGATCCGCCGGGCCGCCCGCATCCCCGTCCTGCGGACCTTCGCCGCCGCCGTCCTCGCCCCCCGCCACCAGGCGCTGCGCACCGAGGCGCTGGGCCTGCGGATGCACGGGCCGTTCGGGCTCGCCGCCGGATTCGACAAGAACGCCGCGGGGATCGACGGCATGGCCATGCTGGGCTTCGACCATGTCGAGATCGGCACGGTCACCGCCCAGCCGCAGCCCGGCAACCCCAAGCGGCGGCTCTTCCGGCTGGTCGCCGACCGCGCCCTGATCAACCGGATGGGCTTCAACAACGAGGGCTCGGCGGCGGTCGCGGCCCGCCTCGCGGCCCGGCGCCCGGCCTTCGTCACGACGGTCGGCGTCAACATCGGCAAGACCAAGGTCGTCCCGGAGGCGGAGGCCGTCGCCGACTATGTGACGTCCACCGAGCGGCTCGCCGCCCACGCCGACTACCTCGTCGTCAACGTCTCCTCGCCCAATACCCCCGGACTGCGGAACCTCCAGGCCGTGGACCATCTGCGGCCGCTGCTGACCGCGGTCCGGGAGGCCGCGGACCGCACGGTCACCGATCGCAAGGTGCCACTTCTGGTCAAAATCGCGCCGGACCTCGCCGACGAGGACGTGGACGCGGTCGCCGATCTGGCGGTCGAGCTCGGCCTGGACGGCATCATCGCCACGAACACCACCATCGCGCGCGACGGCCTCGGCCTCACCTCCCCGGACCGGCTCACCGCCGAGACCGGCGGCCTGTCCGGCGCGCCCCTGAAGGCGCGCTCCCTGGAGGTGCTGCGCCGTCTGTACGCCCGGGTGGGGGACCGGCTGACCCTGGTCGGGGTCGGCGGGATCGAGACCGCGGACGACGTCTGGGAGCGAATTCTGGCCGGTGCCACGCTGGTGCAGGGCTACAGCGCCTTCATCTACCGGGGCCCGTTCTGGTGCCGTGAGATCCACCGCGGCCTCGCCGCCCGCCTGGCCGCCAGCCCGTACGCCACCCTCGCCGAGGCCGTCGGCGCGGCCGCCCCGCCCAGCCCCTCCGGCGATTGAGGACACCCCGTACGCATTCCGAAGGAGAGACCGATGACGACACCCGCACCCACCCCCTTCGGCACCCGGCTGCGCGCCGCCATGGACGCCCGCGGCCCGCTCTGCGTGGGCATCGACCCGCACGCCTCCCTGCTGGCCGACTGGGGCCTGGGGGACGATGTGGCCGGTCTGGAGCGGTTCACCCGCACCGTCGTGGACGCCCTCGCCGGGCGGGTCGCCGTCCTCAAGCCGCAGTCGGCCTTCTTCGAGCGGTTCGGCTCGCGCGGCATCGCGGTGCTGGAGCGGGCCGTCGCCGACGCCCGCGCCGCCGGGGCGCTGGTGCTGATGGACGCCAAGCGCGGCGACATCGGCTCGACCATGGCCGCGTACGCCTCCGCCTATCTGGATCCGGCCGGCCCGCTGTTCTCGGACGCGGTCACCGTCAGCCCCTACCTCGGCTTCGGCTCGCTGCGCCCGGCGCTGGACGCGGCGCGGGCGGCGGGGGCGGGCGTCTTCGCGCTGGCGCTGACGTCCAACCCGGAGGGCGCCGAGGTGCAGCACGCGGTGCGGCCCGACGGAACGACCGTCGCGGCCACCGTACTGGCCGCGCTCAAGGCCGAGAACGCCGCCGAGGCCGCCGAGGGCCGCCTCGGCTCGTACGGGGCCGTCGTCGGGGCCACCCTCGGCGGCACCGCGCACCGGCTGGGCGCCGATCTGGCGATCGACGGGCCGCTGCTGGCCCCCGGCATCGGGGCCCAGGGCGCGACCCCCGCCGATCTTCCGGCGGTCTTCGGCGCGGCGGTGCGAAATGTTCTTCCGAGCGTCAGCCGGGGGGTGCTCAGGCACGGTCCGGATGCCGCGTCGCTGGTCGCGGCGGCCTCCCGAATGGCTGATGAAGTGCGTGCCGTGGCCGAATAACCCGGCTACTTTGTCCGTAAATGTCTGAGTCGAGCGAGTCTGACCAGGACTTTTCGTCTGTTCTCGCTGACTGGAGCGGGATCGGCCGCTAGTCTCCGACGAGAGCGAACGCGCGCTGCGTTGCGCGTTGCTCCCCAGGTGAGGGCCGACTAGGTTCCTCACCGGTCCATATCCGACAGTTCGACATCCGAGGTGACGTAGGCGTGGCTCTTCCGCCCCTTACCCCTGAACAGCGCGCAGCCGCGCTAGAAAAGGCCGCCGCGGCTCGCCGGGAGCGCGCCGAGGTCAAGAATCGACTCAAGCACTCCGGCGCCTCCCTGCACGAGGTCATCAAGCAGGGCCAGGAGAACGATGTCATCGGCAAGATGAAGGTGTCCGCTCTCCTCGAGTCCCTGCCCGGCGTCGGCAAGGTCCGCGCCAAGCAGATCATGGAGCGGCTCGGCATCTCCGAGAGCCGTCGTGTGCGGGGTCTGGGCTCCAACCAGATCGCGTCGCTCGAGCGTGAGTTCGGCGGCGCCGCCGGCTGACCCGGCCCGGCGTTTCCAGGCACTCCCGGGAACCTGGATAATCGCTCCATGGCAGCACACTCCGCACGACCGCGACTGACCGTGCTCTCCGGCCCCTCCGGGGTCGGCAAGAGCACGGTCGTCGCCCATATGCGCAAGGAACACCCCGAGGTCTGGCTCTCGGTCTCCGCCACGACCCGGCGCCCGCGCCCCGGTGAGCGGGACGGCGTCCACTACTTCTTCGTGGACGACGGGGAGTTCGACAAGCTCATAGCAAATGGTGAGCTGCTGGAGTGGGCCGAATTCGCGGGCAATCGCTACGGCACCCCGCGCGAGGCGGTCATGGACCGCCTCGGCGCGGGCGAGCCGGTGCTGCTGGAGATCGATCTCCAGGGCGCACGGCAGATCCGCGAGTCCATGCCGGAGGCGCAGCTGGTCTTCCTCGCTCCGCCGAGCTGGGAGGAGCTGGTGCGCCGGCTCACCGGCCGGGGCACCGAGGCGCCCGAGGTGATCGAGCGGCGGCTGGAGGCCGCGCGGACCGAGCTGGCCGCCGAGTCAGAGTTCGATACGACCTTGGTCAATACCTCCGTCGAGGACGTGGCGAACGAGCTGCTAGCCTTGATGCGAGTGGCTTGATCTTCGATTCACTCTTGCCGTCAGGCGAAATAAGGAAGGCTAGAGAGTGTCCTCTCCCATGACCGCGCCCGAGGGGATCATCAACCCTCCGATTGATGAGCTGCTCGAGGCCACCGACTCCAAGTACAGCCTGGTGATCTACGCGGCCAAGCGCGCGCGTCAGATCAACGCGTACTACTCCCAGCTCGGTGAGGGCCTGCTCGAGTACGTCGGTCCCCTCGTGGACACCCACGTTCACGAGAAGCCCCTCTCGATCGCGCTCCGTGAGATCAACGCGGGCCTGCTGACCTCCGAGGCCATCGAGGGCCCCGCTCAGTAGGTTCCGGATCGCTTGAGCCACCGGCCCGGCAGTGATGCCGGGCCAGTGGTGTGTCATGGGTACGTGAGCTGCCCCGGCGTACCGTGACTGGACGTACGGCCCGATGGGGCAGACGACATACCCGGTGGGGAGCCGAGCGATGGACAAGCCCGAGGTGGTCCTGGGCGTCAGTGGCGGGATCGCCGCCTACAAGGCGTGCGAGCTGTTGCGCCGCCTCACCGAGTCCGGTCATGACGTACGCGTCGTGCCGACCGCCTCGGCGCTGCACTTCATCGGCGAGGCGACCTGGTCGGCGCTGTCCGGACATCCGGCGACGACCGAGGTCTGGGAGTCCGTCCACGAGGTGCCCCACGTCCGCATCGGCCAGTCCGCCGATCTGGTCGTGATCGCCCCCGCCACCGCCGATCTGCTCGCCAAGGCCGCCCATGGCCTGGCGGACGACCTGCTCACCAATACGCTGCTCACCGCGCGCTGTCCGGTCGTCTTCGCGCCCGCGATGCACACCGAGATGTGGGAGCACCCGGCCACCCAGGAGAACGTGGCGACCCTGCGCCGCCGCGGCGCCGTCGTCATCGAGCCCGCCGTGGGGCGGCTCACCGGCGTGGACACCGGCAAGGGACGCCTGCCGGACCCGGGGGAGATCTTCGAGGTCTGCCGCCGTGTGCTGGCCCGCGGCACCGAGGCGCTCACCGCCGATCTGGCGGGCCGCCATGTCGTGGTCAGCGCCGGAGGCACCCGCGAGCCGCTGGACCCGGTGCGCTTCCTCGGCAACCGCTCCACCGGCCGCCAGGGGTACGCCCTGGCCCGTGCCGCGGTCGCGCGGGGTGCGCGGGTGACGCTTGTCTCGGCCAACAGCGAGCTGCCCGACCCGGCCGGCGCCGATGTGGTGCGCGCGGGCACCGCGGCACAGCTGCGGGAGGCCGTGCTCAAGGCCGCCGCGGACGCCGACGCCGTGGTCATGGCCGCCGCCGTCGCCGACTTTCGCCCCGCTCAGTACGTTGAGGGGAAGATCAAGAAGCGCGACGGCCAGGAGCCCGAGCCGCTCGCCCTGGTACGGAATCCGGACATCCTCGCCGAGATCTCCGCGGAGCGCGCCCGCCCGGGCCAGATCGTGGTCGGCTTCGCCGCCGAGACCGACGACGTGCTCGCGAACGGCCGCGCGAAGCTGGCCCGCAAGGGCTGCGATCTGCTCGTGGTGAACGAGGTCGGGGAGCACAAGACCTTCGGGGCCGAGACCAACGAGGCCGTGGTGCTCGGCGCCGACGGCACCGAGACGCCCGTGCCGTACGGCCCCAAGGGCGCGCTCGCCGACACCGTCTGGGACCTGGTGGCCCGCCGCCTGGGCTGACCGCGGACCCGGGGCCGCGCCGGATCCCGCCCGGCGGGCCCGCCGGGCCCTCTCGGACCGGCTCGGCAGGGGCGGGACACGGCCGATCGGGCTCATGACACATTCCCGCCACGGCGGGGTGGGGCTGTATTTCGGCTTGAGGCAAGGTATGTTCCCGGTCACGGGCCTGCCCGTTCTGTGGGACGGGGATGCTTGACCGGTGGACGTGCCGGATAAACTGGCCCAGGAACCGCATCGGGCGCAGCCCCCGCGCGGTCCCGACCATGATCAGCCAGCAGCCGCTGCAACCCCAGGGAGCGATGTGTCCCGCCGCCTGTTCACCTCGGAATCTGTCACCGAGGGTCACCCCGACAAGATCGCTGACCAGATCAGCGACACCATTCTCGACGCCCTTCTGCGGGAGGACCCGCACTCCCGGGTCGCGGTCGAGACCTTGATCACCACCGGCCTGGTGCATGTGGCCGGCGAGGTGACGACCAAGGCGTACGCCCCGATCGCGACGCTCGTGCGGAACAAGATCCTCGAAATCGGCTACGACTCGTCGAAGAAGGGCTTCGACGGCGCCTCCTGCGGCGTCTCGGTGTCGATCGGCTCACAGTCCCCGGACATCGCCCAGGGTGTGGACTCCGCCTACGAGCTCCGGGTCGAGGGCGACGAGGACGAGCTGGACAAGCAGGGCGCGGGCGACCAGGGCCTGATGTTCGGGTACGCCTGCGACGAGACGCCCGAGCTGATGCCGCTGCCGATCAACCTGGCGCACCGGCTCTCCCGCCGGCTGTCCGAGGTCCGCAAGAACGGGACCATCCCCTACCTGCGCCCGGACGGCAAGACCCAGGTCACCATCGAGTACGACGGCCACAAGGCGGTCCGCCTGGACACCGTCGTCGTCTCCTCGCAGCACGCCTCCGACATCGACCTGGACTCGCTGCTGGCGCCCGACATCCGGGAATTCGTGGTCGAGCACGTGCTGAACGAGCTGGTCGAGGACGGCATCAAGATCGACACCGAGGGTTACCGGCTGCTGGTCAACCCGACCGGCCGCTTCGAGATCGGCGGCCCGATGGGCGACGCCGGCCTCACCGGCCGCAAGATCATCATCGACACCTATGGCGGCATGTCCCGCCACGGCGGCGGCGCCTTCTCCGGCAAGGACCCCTCCAAGGTCGACCGCTCCGCCGCCTACGCCATGCGCTGGGTCGCCAAGAACGTGGTGGCCGCCGGCCTCGCCCAGCGCTGCGAGGTGCAGGTCGCGTACGCCATCGGCAAGGCCGAGCCGGTCGGCCTCTTCGTCGAGACCTTCGGCACGGCGGCGGTCGACGCCGAGAAGATCGAGAAGGCCATCTCCGAGGTCTTCGACCTCCGCCCGGCCGCGATCATCCGCGACCTCGACCTGCTCCGCCCGATCTACGCCCAGACCGCGGCGTACGGCCACTTCGGTCGTGAGCACTCCGACTTCACCTGGGAGCGCACCGACCGCGTCGACGCCCTCCGCGCGGCGGCGGGTCTGTAGGCCCCCGGCTCGATTCACGCACCCCGACGAAGGCCCGGACGCCCCCGCGGCGTCCGGGCCTTCGCATGCGTCCGGTGTCCGTGCGGTCTGCTAAGACTTGATCTGTGAGCGGGGACAACGAGCGGCCGAGGGATCCGGCGGAGGCGTCGGAGGGGGAGCAGCTCGCGCTCATTCGGGAGACGGTGCGCAAGGCCAAGGTGCCCAAGGCGAAGCCGCGGACCTGGCGGGGGGCGGCGCTGGCCGCGGAGCGGCCGGTGGCGCGGGTGCTGGTCGACAAGGGGCCGGTCCACCTCGACAAGCTGTGGGACTACGCGGTGCCGGCCGAGATGGACGCCGAGGCCCGGCCCGGGGTGCGGGTGCGGGTGCGGTTCGGGGCCGGGACGGGGAAGGTGCGCGAGGGGCGGCGCGAGGGGGGCGGGCTGCTCGACGGGTACATCATCGAGCGCGTCGCCGAGTCCGACTACCGGGGCCCGCTGGCCGCCCTCGCGCAGGTGGTCTCCACCGAGCAGGTGCTGGGGCCGGGGCTGCTGGCGCTGTGCCGGGCGGTCGCCGACCGGTACGCCGGGTCGCTCGCCGATGTGCTCCAACTGGCCCTGCCCAAGCGCAACGCCCGTGCCGAGGGCGAGCCGTCACCGCCGCCGCTGCCCCCGCCGGAGCCGCCCGCGCCCGGGAGCTGGGCGCGCTATCCGGCCGGGCCCGGGTTCCTGGAGGCGCTGGTGCGCGGGGACCGGCCGCGGGCCGTATGGACCGCGCTGCCCGGGCCGCACTGGCCCCGGGAGTGGGCCGCCGCCGTGGCCGCCACGCTCGCGTCCGGGCGCGGGGCGCTCGTCGTCGTGCCCGACGGGCGGACCGCCGAGCGGGTGGACGCCGCGCTCACGGAGGCGCTCGGCGGCCCGGGGCGGCATGTGCTGCTCACCGCCGACCTCGGGCCCGAGGAGCGTTACCGCCGCTGGCTGGCGGTCAGCCGGGGCTCGGTGCGGGCGGTGGTGGGCACCCGGGCGGCGATGTTCGCACCGGTCCGGGACCTCGGGCTGGTGGGGATCTGGGACGACGGGGACCGCAGCCACAGCGACGACCGGCTGCCGCAGCCGCACGCCCGCGATGTGCTGCTGCTGCGCGCCGTCCAGGAGAAGACCGGCTTTCTGCTGGGCGACCTCGGCCGCACCGTCGAGGCCGCCCAGCTGGTGGAGAACGGCTGGGCCCGGCCGCTCGAGGCCGACCGCGAGCGGGTCCGGGCCGCCGCCCCGCTGATCCGTACGGTCGACGAGGGCGAGGTGGCCCGGGACGCGGAGGCCCGCGCCGCCCGGCTGCCCACGATCGCCTGGCAGACCGTACGGGACGCGCTGACCCGCGGCCCGGTGCTGGTGCAGGTGCCGCGCCGGGGCTATGTGCCGAAGCTGGCCTGTGAGCGCTGCCGGGAGCCCGCGCGCTGTGCGCACTGCTCGGGCCCGCTGGAGGCGCGGGACGCGGACCATCTGGTGTGTGGTTGGTGCGGGCGGGACGAGCCCGCCTGGCACTGCCGCGAATGCGGGGGCGTCCGGCTGCGGGCGTCCATCGTCGGCGCCCGGCGCACCGCCGAGGAGCTGGGCCGGGCCTTTCCGTCCGTGCCCGTCCGCACATCGGGCCGTGACCATGTGCTGACGTCCGTCCCCGACCGTCCGGCGCTCGTGGTGAGCACACCGGGCGCCGAACCGGTCGCGGAGGGCGGCTACGCCGCGGCGCTGCTGCTCGACGGCTGGGCCCTGCTCGGCCGCCCCGATCTGCGCGCCGGTGAGGACGCGCTGCGCCACTGGCTGGAGGCGGCCTCGCTGGTCCGCGGCCATGGGGAGGAGGGGGACGGCGGCCGGGGCGGCACGGTGGTGATCATGGCCGAGCCCACGCTGCGGCCCGTCCAGGCGCTGGTGCGCTGGGACCCGGCCGGTTACGCGGCGCGCGAGCTGGCCGAGCGGTCCGATCTGGGCTTTCCGCCGATCTCCCGGATGGCGGCCGTGACCGGCCCCGCGGAGGCGGTGGCCGAGCTGATCGCCTCGACCCACCTGCCCGAGGGGGCCGAGACCCTGGGCCCGGTCCCACTGCCCCCGCCGCCTCCCGGCCGCCCGCGCCGCCCGGGAGACCCGCCCGCGGGCGAGGTCTGGGAGCGCGCCCTGCTACGGGTCCGCCCCGGCCAGGGCAGCGCCCTCGCGGCGGCCCTCAAGGAGGCGAAGGCCCGCCGCCTGGCCCGGGGGGACAGGGATCCCGCGGTGCGGGTGGATCCCCTGGACATCGGGTGATTCCGGGGCCGTACAGCATCCGGTGGCTCGGGCCTTCCGGCCGGGGGCACCTTCCAGCGGTGGCCGGGGGAGGACCGGGCCTCTAAAGGGACGGCCGGGGGCTGGGGAAGGCGCTCGGGCGGGGGTCCTCGCGGAGCGACGGGGTCGACTGCGGGGGGACCGTGCGGGCGGCGGGCACCGAGGGCAGGGGGGCGGGCTCGGCCGGGCGGCCCGTGGACGGCTCGCCGCCCTCGGCCGCGCTCTGCGCGGCGGCCCGGCGGGCGCCGTAACGGCGGTGCACCGCCTGCTTGGTGACACCGAGCGCCGAGCCCACCGCGTCCCAGGAGAAGCCGAGCGAGCGGTCGAAGTCGACCGCTGCCGTGACCAGCGTCTCGACGCTGTCCCGCAGTTCCTGGGCGAGCCGCACGGTGGGGGCCGGGGCGCGTCCGTAGACCACGAAACCGGCGGACGGGCCGGTGCGACGGGGGCGGTAGACATTGCCGAGCTGGGCGGTGAGCGTGCGCAGCGCGTCCACCTGGCGGCGGACCCGCTCGATGTCCCGGACCAGGAGGTGCAGGCTGGCCCGTGCCTGGGCGTCATGAGTTGCGTGGTCGGCCATGAACAAGCCTCTCGAACCGGCGTTGACGGGGAATGGGGGATGGGGGAGTTGAGGGGAAGGGCTGGGGGTCGGACGGACGGCGGGAAATGGATCGGGCCGCGACAGCGGCCCGTTGCGGTCAATCTGCCTTGACCAACGCGGCACCCGCCCGTCGGTCACGGTCCGGGGCGTGCGGCAGTCCGCTCGTACGCCCCCTCGGACGGCGGACCATAGACTTCAGACGCTGCTCGCGACGTTCCCGCCGTATCCGCTGTGTGAGAGGTAGTTCGCCACCCATGAGGCTCGTCTTCGCCGGTACCCCCGAGGTCGCCCTGCCCGCTCTTGACGCGCTGATCGCGTCCGGGAAGCACGAGGTGGTGGCCGTGGTGACCCGTCCCGACGCGCCCGCCGGGCGCGGCCGTCGGCTGGTGGCCAGCCCGGTCGCCGAGCGGGCCGAGGAGGCGGGCATCGAGGTGCTCAAGCCCGCCAAGCCGCGCGATCCGGAGTTCCTCGCCCGGCTCACCGAGATCGCGCCGGACTGCTGCCCGGTGGTGGCCTACGGCGCGCTGCTGCCCAAGGCCGCGCTGGAGATCCCCGCACACGGCTGGGTCAATCTGCACTTCTCGCTGCTCCCGGCCTGGCGGGGGGCGGCCCCCGTGCAGCACTCCCTGCTCGCGGGCGACGAGATGACCGGCGCCTCGACCTTCCAGATCGAGGAAGGGCTGGACTCCGGGCCGGTGTTCGGGGTGGTGACGGAGCAGGTGCGGGCCACCGACACCAGCGGCGATCTGCTGACCCGGCTCGCCTTCGCCGGTGCGGGGCTGCTCGAGGCGACGATGGACGGCATCGAGAACGGCACCCTGCGCCCGGTGCCGCAGTCGGCCGAGGGCATCTCGCTCGCCCCGAAGATCACCGTCGAGGACGCGGAGATCGACTGGACGGCGCCCGCGCTGCGCGTCGACCGGCTGGTGCGCGCGTGCACACCCGCCCCGGGGGCGTGGACCACCTTCCGGGGGGAGCGGCTGAAGGTCGTCTCGGCGCGGCCGGTGGCGGACCGTACGGATCTGGAGCCCGGTCTGTTGGCCGCCACCAAGAAGGCCGTGTACGTGGGCACCGGCAGCCATGCCGTCGAGCTGACCTGGGTGCGGCCGCAGGGCAAGAAGCCGATGCTCGCGGCGGACTGGGCGCGCGGGGTGCGGATCGCGGAGGGCGAGCGGCTCGGGGCCTGAGCGGGCCGCCACGCGGAGACCAACCGTGCCAGGGACGCGCCGACGAGGCGGATGTTGACTTCAACCTAGGTTGAGGTTCTACGTTCCTCACGAGACCTCGGAGGTACGTGATGGACATGCAATCGACCGCCTGGCACTCCCTGTACCAGACGGCCAACGCCCAGGACGACCGGCGGCCCTTCTCCCGCGAGACGCTGCGCCGCATCGGCGCGTTCGCCCGTCCGCACCGCCGTCAGCTGCTGTTGTTCCTGGTGCTGAGCACGGTCGCGGCGGTGCTCGCGGTGGCCACGCCGCTGCTGGCCGGCCGGGTGGTGGACGCGATCGTCCACCATTCGGGACAGGGCACGGTGCTCTGGCTGGCCGGGTGCATCGCCGCGATCGCCGTGGCGGAGGCGGGGTTCGGGCTGGTGACCCGCTGGCTGTCGGCGAACATCGGCGAGGGGCTGATCCTCGATCTGCGCACCGCCGTCTTCGACCACGTCCAGCGGATGCCGGTGGCGTTCTTCACCCGGACCCGCACCGGTGCGCTGGTCAGCAGGCTCAACAACGACGTCATCGGCGCGCAGCGGGCGTTCAGCGACACCCTCTCCGGGGTGGTCGGCAATGTGGTGACGCTGCTGCTCACCTTCGTCGTCATGGTCGGGATCTCCTGGCAGATCACCCTGCTGACCCTGCTGCTCCTGCCCGTCTTCCTGCTGCCCGCGCGCCGGGTGGGCGGACGGCTGGCGAAGCTGCGGCGCGAGGCGGCCGCGCACAACGCCGCGATGAGCACCCAGATGACCGAGCGCTTCTCCGCACCCGGGGCCACTCTGGTCAAGCTGTTCGGACGGCCCGCCGACGAGTCCGCCGAGTTCGCCGCGCGGACCCGGCGGGTGCGGGACATCGGGGTGCGGACCGCGATGGTCCAGGTCTCCTTCGTGACCGCCCTGACCCTCGTCTCCGCCCTGGCCCTCGCCCTGGTCTACGGTCTCGGCGGCTGGTTCGCGCTGCACGGGCGGCTCGACCCCGGCGCCGTCGTCGCGCTCGCGCTGCTCCTCACCCGGCTGTACGCGCCGTTGACCGCGCTGGCCGGGGCGCGGGTCGAGGTGATGAGCGCGCTCGTCAGCTTCGAGCGGGTCTTCGAGGTGCTCGACCTCGAGCCGCTGATCAAGGAGAAGCCGGACGCCCGGGAGGTCCCGGAGGGGCCGGTGTCGGTCGAGTTCGACCGCGTCGACTTCGGCTACCCGGCCGCGGACAAGGTCTCCCTCGCCTCCCTGGAGGAGGTCGCCACCCTGGACACCCGCGGTGGCGTCCCGGTCCTGCACCAGGTGTCCTTCCGCGCCGAACCGGGCCAGATGGTCGCGCTGGTGGGCTCCTCCGGCGCCGGGAAGTCGACCATCGCGCAGCTGCTGCCGAGGCTCTACGACGCCGACCACGGCGCCGTACGGCTCGCCGGGGTGGACGTCCGCGATCTGACGGCCGGCTCGATCCGCGCCACCCTCGGCATGGTCACGCAGGACGGCCATCTCTTCCATGACTCGATCCGCGCCAATCTGCTGCTGGCCCGGCCGGAGGCCACCGACGAGGAGCTGTGGGAGGTGCTGCGCCGGGCCCGTCTCGAGGGGCTGATCGCGGCGCTGCCGGACGGTCTCGACACCGTCGTGGGCGAGCGCGGCTACCGGCTCTCCGGCGGTGAGCGCCAGCGGCTGACCATCGCCCGGCTGCTGCTGGCCCGGCCCCGGGTGGTGATCCTGGACGAGGCCACCGCGCATCTGGACTCCACCTCGGAGGCGGATGTGCAGGAGGCGCTCGGCGAGGCGCTGGATGGGCGCACCGCGGTGGTGATCGCCCACCGGCTGTCCACGGTCCGGGCGGCGGATCTCATTCTCGTCGTGGAGGACGGGCGGATCGTGGAGCGCGGTACCCACACCGAGCTGCTGGCCGCCGGGGGCCGCTACGAGGAGCTGTACCGCACCCAGTTCGAGCAGCCCAGGACCGTGGACAAGGGATTCACCGCCAACGGCGCGACCGTGGGCGGAACCCTCGTGGACGGAACGGTCCTGGACGGCGGCCCCACGACCGCTGACGCCCCGGCGACGTAGGCTGGTCCCTTCAGCCCGATCCGTCCCCCGGAGCACATTTCCCGTGACCGACCAGCCCCGTCGTCGCAGTCCCCACGCCCCGAACCGGCCTGGCAAGCCCTACCGCCGCCCGCAGAAGGACCCCGTGCGGATCCTCGCCTTCGAGGCGCTGCGGGCGGTCGACGAACGGGACGCGTACGCCAACCTCGTTCTCCCGCCCCTGCTGCGCAAGGCGCGGGAGAGCGCGGAGGCCGGCAGCGGGCCGCGGTTCGACTCCCGGGACGCGGCGCTCGCCACCGAGCTGGTCTACGGCACCCTGCGCCACCAGGGCACCTACGACGCGATCATCGCCGAATGCGTGGACCGTCCGCTGCGCGAGGTGGATCCGCCCGTGCTCGATGTACTGAGCCTGGGCGCCCACCAGTTGCTCGGAACCCGTATCCCCACCCACGCCGCCGTCTCCGCGAGCGTCGAACTGGCCCGGGTGGTGCTCGGTGACGGCCGGGCCAAGTTCGTCAACGCCGTACTGCGCAAGATCGCCACCCATGATCTCGACGGCTGGCTGGAGCGGGTCGCCCCGCCCTACGACGAGGATCCCGAGGAGCATCTGGGCGTCCGCCACTCCCATCCGCGCTGGGTCGTCTCCGCCCTGTGGGACGCGCTCGGCGGTGGCAGCGCCGGTATGGAGGAGCTGCTGGCCGCCGACAACGAGCGGCCCGAGGTCACCCTCGTCGCCCGGCCCGGCCGGTCCACGCCCGGGGAGCTGCTGGCCGCGGTCGGTGAGCAGACCGCGGAGCCGGGCCGCTGGTCGCCGTACGCGGTGCGGCTCACCGAGGGCGGCGAGCCCGGTGCGCTGGAGGCGGTGCGGGACGGGCGGGCCGGAGTGCAGGACGAGGGCAGCCAGCTGGTGGCCCTCGCGCTGGCGAACGCGCCGCTGGAGGGGGACGACCGGCGCTGGCTGGACGGCTGCGCGGGCCCCGGCGGCAAGGCCGCGATGCTCGCCGCGCTGGCCGCGGAGCGCGCCGCCGAGCGGCTGGCCGCCGAGCAGCAGCCGCACCGGGCCCGGCTGGTGGCCGGGGCCCTGGCGGGCAACCCCGGGCCGTACCAGGTGATCGCCGCGGACGGCACCCGGCCGCCCGGGGGGGCCGGGGGCCT
>NZ_BAAAIF010000040.1:0-88589 GCF_039525925.1 Streptomyces javensis
ACCGTCCGCCCCGCGCGCCCAGCAGCGCGGCGTGCACGGCGGCGCGGGGGGCCTCCACCACCGGCAGCGCGGCGGGCGCGGCCGCCGTACCGGGCCAGGGTCCGTCGGCCGTGGCGCGCTCGGCCATCCGGCGGCACTCGCGGCAGTCGTCCACATGGCGCACCAGCTCACGGCGGAGGGCGGCGGAGAGCAGCACCTGGGTGTCGCCCGCGAGCCGCGCGACCACCGGGCAGTGGCCTAGCTCGACGACGGCGAGCGCGGCTCGGGTCCGCTCCACCTCACAGGCGGCGCTGGAGAGCAGGGCGCGGGTCTCCTCCTGGTCCTTGCCGAGCACGGCGGCCACCTCGGAGGGGCCCAGCCGGTGGCGCACCGCGAGCTCGAGCGCCTCGCGCTGCTCGGCGGAGGTCCCGGCCGCCTCCGGCCAGGCCAGCGCGGCCAGTTCGCGGCGGCGCTGGGCGGCGATGGGCTCGGGCAGCTCGGCCGCGGCGCCGTCGCCCGGGGTGTCCGTCCCCGTACGGCCGCGGCGCTCGGCCAGCTTGCGCAGACAGGCCCAGCGGGCGACCGCGTAGAGCCACGGGCGGGACAGCTCGCCCTCCGCGGTCACCCGGCCCCGCCCCCGGCCGGTGCGGCGCTCGGCCACCGCCAGTACGTCGCCCACCGCGACGGCCGCGGCGTCGTGCTCGCACAGGGCCGACAGGCAGTACGTGAACAGGCCGTCCAGATACGGCTCGTAGCGTTCCGGAGGCCGCTGGGGGCGGGTGGTGGTGGAGCGGGGCGCACGGCGCCGCGCCCGCTGTGCGCCGGTGGTCTGTGTCGAGTGCTCGGACCTGCTGCTCATCACCCGGCGACGGTAGGCGGATGATGCAGACTTCCTCGCGCCACTTGCACTGTTTTAACCCTTACGGGTGACCATCTCCCTCATAAGGGGACAGGTGTCCCCCTCCGGTGGCCGCAACCTGCTATGCGCCCGGCGCCGTTCGGCTCTGTCGGTGGGCGACGCTAGCGTTACGGCATGGCTGCCCGTAGCTCCTCCCGCTCATCCGCCAAGGACCGGCCCTCCTACCGCTGTACGGAGTGCGGCTGGACCACCGCCAAGTGGCTCGGCCGCTGCCCCGAGTGCCAGGCGTGGGGCACCGTCGAGGAGTACGGGGCGCCCGCGGTGCGCACCACCGCGCCCGGCCGGGTCACCTCGGCCGCCCTGCCCATCGGCCAGGTGGACGGCCGTCAGGCCACCGCGCGGGGCACGGGCGTGGACGAGCTGGACCGGGTGCTCGGCGGCGGGCTGGTCCCCGGCGCGGTCGTGCTGCTCGCCGGGGAGCCCGGGGTCGGCAAGTCCACGCTGCTGCTCGACGTGGCGGCCAAGGCCGCCTCCGAGGAGCACCGCACGCTCTACATCACCGGTGAGGAGTCGGCGAGTCAGGTGCGGCTGCGCGCCGACCGCATCGGCGCGCTGAGCGAGCACCTCTACCTCGCCGCCGAGACCGACCTCTCCGCGGTCCTCGGCCATCTCGACTCGGTCAAGCCCTCGCTGCTCGTCCTGGACTCGGTGCAGACCGTCGCCTCGCCCGAGATCGACGGCGCGCCGGGCGGGATGGCGCAGGTGCGCGAGGTGGCCGGGGCGCTCATCCGCGCGTCCAAGGAGCGCGGGATGTCCACGCTGCTGGTGGGCCATGTCACCAAGGACGGCGCCATCGCCGGGCCCCGGCTGCTGGAGCACCTGGTCGACGTCGTACTGCACTTCGAGGGCGACCGGCACGCCCGGCTGCGGCTGGTCCGCGGCGTGAAGAACCGCTACGGGGCGACGGACGAGGTCGGCTGCTTCGAGCTGCACGACGAGGGCATCACCGGGCTCGCCGACCCCTCCGGGCTGTTCCTCACCCGCCGCGACGAGCCGGTGCCGGGCACCTGTCTGACGGTCACCCTGGAGGGCCGCCGCCCGCTGGTGGCCGAGGTCCAAGCGCTCACGGTGGACTCCCAGATCCCCTCGCCCCGCCGCACCACCTCCGGTCTGGAGACCTCCCGGGTCTCGATGATGCTGGCCGTGCTGGAGCAGCGCGGCCGGATCAGCGCGCTGGGCAAGCGGGACATCTACAGCGCCACGGTGGGCGGGGTGAAGCTGTCCGAGCCCGCCGCCGACCTCGCCGTGGCGCTCGCGCTGGCCAGCGCCGCCAGTGACACCCCGCTGCCCAAGAACCTGGTGGCGATCGGCGAGGTGGGGCTCGCGGGCGAGGTCAGGCGGGTCACCGGGGTGCAGCGGCGGCTGGCGGAGGCGGCCCGGCTCGGCTTCACCCACGCCCTGGTGCCGGGCGACCCGGGCCGGATCCCGGACGGGATGCGGGTGCTGGAGGTGGCGGACATCGGGGACGCGCTGCGGGTGCTGCCGCGGCGCCGGGAGCGGGGCGAGAAGGCCCGGGTGGAGGCGGACGACCGGGGCTGACATGGTGGGCCGGGCCGCACCGGGGTCACCGGGGCGGTGGCGGAAGCGTGCCCGAGTGCGCTGGTGAGGGCGTACGACGGGGCTCGGTGAGCCGGGTGGCGCGCGGCCCGGGGTGGTCGCGCTCCGCTCCACGCCTACGGGCGTACGCCGGGAGACCCCACGGGAGGCCGGTGGCCGCCGGTAGACTTTGCCCTGGTCTCGCCCATACGTGGCCTCGCGCATCGGCATGGCAGGGCGACTCGTGGCACCGACAGACCTTGCGACGGAGGAGTGCAGTGGCAGCAGGCGACCGGGCAACGGCACCCGGCAAGGCCGACGGTCTGATGCGTGCCTCCCTGAGCGCGGTCGCGCCCGGCACGGCATTGCGCGACGGCCTCGAGCGCGTTCTCCGGGGAAACACCGGCGGACTGATCGTGCTCGGCACCGACAAGACCGTCGAGTCGCTGTGCACCGGCGGCTTTGTCATCGACGTCGAGTTCACCGCGACCCGGCTGCGCGAGCTGTGCAAGCTGGACGGCGCGCTGGTGCTCGACAAGGACATCACCAAGATCGTGCGGGCCGGGGTGCAGCTGGTCCCGGACGCGGCGATCCCCACCGAGGAGACCGGCACCCGGCACCGGACCGCGCAGCGCGTCTCCATCCAGACCGGCTTCCCGGTGGTCTCGGTCAGCCAGTCGATGCGGCTGATCGCGCTGTATGTGGACGGCCAGCGACGGGTCCTGGAGGACTCCGCGGCGATCCTCTCCCGCGCCAACCAGGCGCTGGCCACGCTGGAGCGGTACAAGCTCCGCCTCGACGAGGTGGCGGGCACGCTCTCGGCCCTGGAGATCGAGGACCTGGTCACCGTCCGGGATGTGAGCGCGGTCGCGCAGCGGCTGGAGATGGTCCGCCGTATTGCCACCGAGATCGCGGAGTACGTGGTCGAGCTGGGCACCGACGGCCGGCTGCTCTCCCTCCAGCTGGACGAGCTGATCGCGGGCGTGGAACCCGAGCGCGAGCTGGTGGTGCGGGACTACGTGCCCGAGCCGACCGCCAAGCGCACCCGTACGGTGGCCGACGCGCTCGCCGAGCTGGACCGGCTGACCCACGCCGAGCTGCTCGAACTCCCCATCGTGGCCCGCGCGCTGGGGTACACCGGCTCGCCCGAGACCCTCGACTCCGCGGTCTCGCCGCGCGGCTTCCGGCTGCTGGCCAAGGTGCCGCGGCTGCCGGGCGCCATCATCGAGCGGCTGGTGGAGCACTTCGGTGGCCTTCAGAAGCTGTTGGCCGCGAGCGTGGACGACCTCCAGATGGTGGACGGCGTGGGCGAGGCCCGGGCGCGCTCGGTCCGCGAGGGGCTGTCGCGGCTGGCGGAGTCGTCCATTCTGGAGCGGTACGTCTAAGGGGCCGGGGCTTCGCCCCGGCCCCTTGGGTTCCAGGGGCGAGCCCCTGGACATTCCCTGCCGCCGGTCAGTCCTTCTCCAGGACGAACGACACCTTGGCCGTCCCGAGGCCGTCCACCTTCACCTCGACCAGATACGTGCCCGGCTTCGCCGACGCGCTGCCCGACGGCGTGGCGCAGTGCTCGGCGCTGCGCTTGCGGTCCCACTCCACGGTGCGCTTGGTCTGGCCGGAGCCCGGCACCTCGACGAGCGCGGCGGCGCTGCCCTCGGGGCAGTCGTCGGAGGCCCAGACATGGGCGTTGTGGGCGTCGGTGATGGTCAGCGAGGCCGCGGCGCGCCCGAAGTCGACCTTGCAGGAGCTCGGCTTGGTGTTCTTCACGACGATCTCGAAGCTGGGCTTCTCCCCCGGCGCCCAGGTGTTCTTGACCTTGGAGTCCTTGACGCTGCGCACCGTCAACTCCGCGTCGCCGGGGCGGCAGTCCCGCAGGCTCGACCCGGCGGGCAGGCCCTGCCCGGTCCCGGTGCCGATGCCACCGCCCGCGCCGCCCCCCGATGAGCCGCCCGCGCCGCCGGAGCCGCTGCCACCGCCCGCGCCACCGCCGCTCGTGTCCGCGCCGCCGTCGTCGTCCGAGCCGCCGCCCCCGCTGCCGCCGGAGCCGCCGGAGCCCGAGCCGCCGCTGTCCGACTCGTCGCGCCCGCCCGGCCGTTCGCTGTTGACGGGCCCGGAGGAGGAGGGGCCCGGGGTGATCGTGCTCGCGGGTCCCCCGCCGCCCCCCTTGCCCTCGTCACTTCCGCCGCCGCCCGAACCACCCCAGCCGAAGGCCCAGATGACCACGAGAATGATGGCTATGAGCAGGGCCAGCGCAACGGCCCTCCGCCGCCAGTAAATGGAGGAGGGAAGCGGCCCGATCGGATTGCGCAGAGATCCCACGCGGAAACTCTACGAGAGATCGGGAGCGGTACCGGCCAATAACCCCCGCTCCAGGCCCTACTTTTCTCATGATCCGACCGGATCCGGCACATCAGGGGTCCGACAGACGTCCACAAGGCGCCCTGAGGTCACCCCAGGGGCACCGGAAGACCGCACCCGGGCGCGGCAAGCGGCCATCCGTTCCCGTACGGGCGCCGTATCGCACGATTTGGCAACGACTGGCGCGGCTGAAACCCGAACGCCCGCGCCCTGGGCCCCGTGAGCCGTCCCGTCATGTCAGGATCGGATGCGATGACTGCCATCTCCGCTTCCGCCGTCCCGGCCGCCGCATCCTCCGACCCCGACGGAGCCGCTCTGCACCGGCCCGTCATCGACTGGTTCGACGCGCACGCGCGCGACCTCCCCTGGCGCCGCCCCGAGGCGGGCGCCTGGGGTGTGATGGTGAGCGAGTTCATGCTCCAGCAGACCCCGGTGAACCGGGTGCTGCCGGTGTACGAGCAGTGGCTCGCCCGCTGGCCGCGCCCGGCCGACCTGGCCGCGGAACCGCCCGGTGAGGCGGTCCGCGCCTGGGGCCGGCTGGGCTATCCGCGCCGGGCGCTGCGGCTGCACGGCGCCGCGGCCGCCATAAGGGAGCGGCACGGCGGTGACGTACCGCGCGACCACGCCCAGCTGCTGGCGCTGCCGGGGGTGGGTGAGTACACGGCGGCGGCCGTGGCCTCGTTCGCGTACGGCCAGCGCCATCCGGTCCTGGACACCAATGTCCGCCGGGTGTTCGCGCGCGCGGTCAGCGGTGCGCAGTACCCGCCGAACGCCACCACCGCCGCCGAGCGCAAGCTGGCCCGCGCCCTGCTGCCCGAGGAGGAGCCGACCGCGGCGCGCTGGGCGGCCGCCACGATGGAGCTGGGCGCGCTGGTCTGCACGGCCCGTACCCCCGACTGCGCGCGCTGCCCGATCGCCGCGCTGTGCGCCTGGCGGCAGGCCGGTTCGCCGGAGCACGAGGGTCCGCCGCGGCGCGGCCAGACCTACGCCGGTACGGACCGCCAGGTGCGCGGCAAGCTGCTCGCGGTGTTGCGGGAGGCGGTGACACCGGTGCCGCAGACGACGCTGGACCAGGTGTGGGACGAGCCGGTGCAGCGGGCCCGCGCGCTCGACGGACTCGTCTCCGACGGACTGGTGGAGCCGCTCTCGGGCGGCCTCTACCGACTGCCGCTGACCTGAGAAAATCCCCCGCCACGGCCCCGTCTGTGACAGACCTGTGACACGCCCAGGACCCGGTTCTGACACTCGGTCGGGCCGGGTTCCGTTGTTACACAACCTATGGGTAGCTGTGCGTTTGCCGAGGCGCAGTTGAGCATGGCGCCGCAACAGCGCCTCCGTAGCGTCCTTCCCGTGCCGAGCGAGAAGCCGGACACATCAACGGCGGGGAAACCAGCGGGATGGAGGCTGCACATCATGAGCAGCAGCAATGTTCTGGACTTTGAGGAGTACGTGCGGAATCGGCAGGACGCGCTGCTGCGCAGCGCCCGTCGGCTGATCCCCGACCCGATCGAGGCACAGGACCTCCTCCAGACCGCCTTGGTGCGCACCTACGGCCGCTGGGACGGCATAGCCGACAAGTCGCTCGCGGACGCCTATCTCCGGCGCGTGATGATCAACACCCGTACCGAGTGGTGGCGCGCCCGCAAGCTGGACGAGGTGCCCACCGAGCAGCTCCCGGAGGCGAGCGTCGACGACGGCACCGAGCAGCACGCCGACCGCGCCCTGCTGATGGACATCCTTTCGGTGCTCGCTCCCAAGCAGCGCAGTGTCGTGGTGCTGCGACACTGGGAGCAGATGACGACCGAAGAGACCGCGGAGGCGCTCGGAATGTCGACCGGAACGGTCAAGAGCACGCTGCACCGGGCGCTGGCCCGGCTGCGGCAGGAGCTGGAGAGCCGCGACCTGGACGCCCGCGCGCTCGGCCGTCAGGACGGGGACACCAAGCCGGCCGGCAACGTCCGGCAGCACACGGGTCGGGTCCGGCGCGCCCGCCAGGAGCGGGGGCAGGAACGGTGCGCGGCCTGACCAGGGCCTCTCCCAGCAGGACAGTCATGCTCACCGGCGGCGCGGTGGTGGGCCTCGCGGCCGCCGGCGGCTGGATGCTGGCCGGATGCGGGGACGCGAGCCAGGGGGTGCGCAAGGAGGGACCGGCGAGCACCGAGTGGGCCTCGGCCGCCGCGGACTCCGGCGCGTACGCGGGTGGCCGTGGATCGAGCCGGCCGTCACCGGCTGCCGGGAAGAAGGTCGACGTCATCAAGCTGGTCAAGGCGGATCCGCGGGTCAGCGACGATCTGAAGACGAGCCTCAAGCCCTGCCCCACGGCCAAGGACCGCGAGGCCAAGCAGGAGATCAAGGGCTATCCGGTGGACGTGACGTCCGGACGGCTGACCGGCTCCGCCGATTCCGACCTGGTCATCAACGTCATGAGCTGCACCGACGGCTTCGGGATCGGCTCGTATGTGTACCGCAAGGTGGGCGACCGGTACGAGAACGTCTTCAGCGACGAGCAGCCGCCCGTCTACGCCGACGTCGCCAAGGACGACCTGCGGCTGACGAAACTCTCCTACACCTCCGGGGACTCGGTCTGTTGCCCTTCGAGCGAGACCGTGATCACCTACGGCTGGTCCGATGCGGACCGCTCGTTCACGGTGCGGTCCCGCGAGCACACCGACTACAGCAAGAATGTGCCCAAGGAAGAGGCGACCCCGGTGCCCACCGCGCGCGCCGACGACGGAACGGAAGGCTGAAGCGAGGCTGTGGCCGAGACCCATGTGCTCTTCGTCGAGGACGACGATGTGATCCGTGAAGCCACGCAGCTCGCCCTGGAGCGCGATGGCTTTCTCGTGACGGCCGCGCCCGACGGGCTGACCGGCCTGGAGCGCTTCCGGGCCGACCGCCCCGATATCGCGCTGCTCGATGTGATGGTTCCGGGCCTGGACGGGGTCTCCCTGTGCCGCCGGATCCGCGACGAGTCCACCGTTCCCGTGATCATGCTCTCCGCGCGCGCCGACTCCATCGATGTGGTGCTCGGCCTCGAGGCCGGCGCCGACGACTATGTGACCAAGCCCTTCGACGGCGCGGTGCTGGTGGCCCGCATCCGGGCCGTACTGCGCCGCTTCGGCCATGCCAGCGGCCCCGGCGGGCGGGGCGCGGAGCCCGTGCCCGAGGAGCCCGACGGCGGGGTGCTGCGCTTCGGCGATCTGGAGGTCGACCCCGAGGGCATGGAGGTCCGCAAGGGCGGCCTCCAGGTGGCGCTCACCCCAACCGAGATGCGGCTGCTGCTGGAGTTCTCGGCCGCGCCCGGCACCGTGCTCTCCCGCGACCGGCTGCTGGAGCGGGTCTGGGAGTACGGCTGGGGCGGGGACACCCGGGTCGTGGACGTCCATGTGCAGCGACTGCGCGGCAAGATAGGCCAGGACCGCATCGAGACGGTCCGCGGCTTCGGCTACAAGCTCAAGGGCTGAGCGGCGTTGCGGAGGTTCGCACTGCGCACCGGCTTGCGGTGGAAGGTCAGCCTCGCCATCGCCGCCGTGAGCACGCTGGTCGCGGTGGTGCTGAGCCTCGTCGTCCACAACGCGGCCCGCGTCTCGATGCTCGACAACAGCCGCACCGTGATGGACGAGCGGGTGAAGGTCGCCCAGCGGTGGTACGAGCAGTCCCGGGTGCTGGGGTTCGGCGCCAAGCTGGACGACCCCCATCTGCCCGAGCAGCTGAAGAAGGAGGCGTGGCGCGGCCAGCGCGCCACCTATCTGGAGGACTCCGGCACCGGCACCCCCGAGGTGTGGGCCTCGGTGCCGCTGCGGAACGGCAAGGTGCTGTCCGTCCACACCAAGTTCCAGGACCGGTTCGCGGTCCTCAACGACCTGGACCGGGTGCTGATCATCGGCTCGGTGGCGGTGGTGCTGGGCGGTATCGCACTCGGTGTGCTCGTCGGCGATCAGCTCTCCCGGCGGCTGCGCAAGGCGGCCACCGCCGCCCGCAAGCTGGCCGAGGGCGACTCCGAGGTCCGGGTGCGCGAGTCGATCGGCGGCCGGGTGCGCGACGAGACCGACGATCTGGCGCGCGCGGTGGACGGCATGGCCGAGGCACTCCAGCAGCGGCTGGAGGCCGAGCGCCGGGTCACCGCCGATATCGCCCACGAACTGCGCACCCCGGTCACCGGGCTGCTCACGGCCGCCGAACTGCTGCCGCCGGGCCGCCCCACCGAGCTGGTACGGGACCGGGCGCAGGCGATGCGCACCCTGGTCGAGGACGTCCTGGAGGTGGCACGGCTGGACGGCTTCGCGGAGCGCGCGGAGCTCCAGGAGATAGCCGTGGCCGAGTTCATCACCCGCCGGGTCCGTGCGGTGGCCCCCGACGCGGCGGTCAACGTGGTGCGCGACGCCCATGTGTCCACCGACCCCCGGCGGCTGGAGCGGATCATGGGCAATCTGCTGGCCAACGCCGCCCGGCACGGCAAACCGCCCTTCGAGGTCACCGTCGAGGGGCGGATACTGCGTGTCCGCGACCACGGCCCCGGCTTCCCGGAGGAGCTGCTGAAGGACGGGCCGAGCCGGTTCCGCACCGGCAGCACGGACCGCGCGGGCACCGGGCACGGCCTGGGGCTGACCATAGCCGCGGGCCAGGCGCGGGTGCTGGGCGCCCGGCTGACGTTCCGCAACGCGGATCCGCTGATGGACGGCGGTGAGGAGGGGGACGAGGAGTGCCGGGGCGCGGTCGCCGTGCTCTGGCTGCCGGAGTCCGCGCCCACCAACACCGGCAGCTTCCCGATCATCGAGGTGCCGGACTGAGCACTCGGCCGAGGTGCCGGGCGCTCAGCTCGAGGTACAGCCGTCCCAGGGCTTGCTGAAGTCCATCTCCTCGCGGGGCTGGGTGAACGAGAACCAGTTGCCGGAGTCGTCGCGGAAGAGCGCCTCGGTGCCGTACGGACGCTCCTGGGGCTCCTGGACGAACTCCACGCCCTTCGCCTTGAGCGCCTCGTAGTCCCCGTGGATGTCATCCGTGGTGAACACCCCGGCGCCGAGCACCCCCTTGGCGACCAGCGTCCGGAGGGCCTCGGCGGACTCCGGGTCGAGCCCGGGTGAGCTGGGCACCATCAGGGTCAGCTGCACATCCGGCTGGTCCTTCGCGCCGACCGTCAGCCAGCGCATACCGCCGCCGCCCTCGCCGTCCCCGCCGATGCTCATGTCGGTGCGGACCTCGAAGCCCAGCTTCTCGGTGTAGAACTCCTTGGCCCGGTCCTGGTCGAGGACCCAGACGGTGACGATGGACATCCCCTTGATCATTGCTGCCTCCGGAGGTACGGGGTGGGCGTGGGCCGCGCGCGTCGTCGCGACGTGGCCACGGTAGGCAGCGGCGGATTCATTCCGCTTCTTGAGAATTGCGGTCCTTGGAGCCGGGGGCGCGGGCGTCGGAACCGGGGGCACGGGCGTCGGAGCCGGAGGCGCGGGCGTCGCGCCCGCCGTACCACAGCATCGCGTAACACCCCGGGATGACCGCCGCGGCCCGGCCGACGTACAGGTCCCGGTAGGCGCTGGGGGTGAGCCCGGTCTGCCTCTTGAAGCTCGTGGAGAAGGTGCCGAGGCTGCTGAAGCCGACGAGCGAGCAGATCTCGGTGACCGAGAGATTGGCCGAGCGCAGCAGCTCCTCGGCCCGCTCGATGCGGCGCCGGGTCAGGTACTGGCCGGGGGTGGATCCGTACGCGCCCTTGTAGGCGCGGATGAAGTGGTAGCGCGAATAGCAGGCGTGCGCGGCGACCGCGTCCAGGTCGAGCGGCTCGGCCCAGTCGCGGTCCATCACGTCCTTCGCGAGGCGCAGCCGGCGCAGTTGCGCCAGCCGCGCCTCGTCCGGCGAGGTCACCATGGGCCCGATGCTGTCATGCCCCACCGACAGCGGCCCCCGATGGCGACCCCGCTCATCCGGACCGTTGGTCAGACGGTCTCGGCGATCGGCGCCGCCTCGGCCGCGGCCCCGTCGCTGTCGGTCGACTTGGCGGCGGCCCCGCGCAGCGGGACCTCCTTGACGAACCAGGCGGCGACGGCACCGACGATGCTGATCAGCGCGCCCCACAGGAACACCTGGTGGGCACCGCTGGCCACCGCGTGGGTGTACGCGTCCCGGATGGGCGGCGGCAGCAGCTTGAGGCTGGCCGGGTCGAGCTGGGCACTCCCGGAGGTGATCGCCGCGGCCTTGCCGCCGCCCCGCTCGGTCATGGTGTCCCGCACCTGGTTGGTGAACAGGGCACCGAGGATGGCGACGCCGAAGGAGCCGCCCAGGGTGCGGAAGAGGGTGGCGGAGGAGCTGCCGACGCCCATGTCCTTCATCTCGACGCTGTTCTGCGCCACCAGCATGGTCGTCTGCATCAGGCAGCCCATGCCCATGCCGAGCACCGCCATGAAGAGACCGGAGGTGAAGCGGGTGGTCTCGGTGTCCATCGTGGACAGCAGGAACATCCCGACGGTGATCAGGAGACCGCCGACGATCGGGAAGATCTTGTACTTGCCGGTCGAGGTGGTGACCCGGCCCGCGACCAGCGAGACCACCAGCATGCCCAGCAGCATCGGGAGCAGCAGCAGCCCGGAGTTGGTGGCCGTGGCGCCCTGGACGGTCTGCTGGTAGAGCGGCAGGAAGGTGGTCGAGCCGAACATCACGAAACCGGTGAGGAAGCCGATCGCGGTGACCAGCGAGAAGTTGGGGTTCCGGAAGATGTGCAGCGGCAGTACGGGCTCGGCGACCCGCGTCTCGACGTACAGGAACGCGATGAGCGAGAGGACACCGACCGCCCCGAGCCCGATGATCTGGACCGACCCCCAGGCGTACTCGTTGCCGCCCCAGGTGGTGATCAGCACGAGCGCGGTGATGCCCACGGTCAGCAGGGCCGCGCCGGTGTAGTCGATCCGTCCCTGGGAGCGCTTCTTCGGCAGGTGGAGCACCGCGGTGATCGCCGCGAGGGCGATGGCACCGAGCGGGAGGTTGATGTAGAAGATCCAGCGCCAGCCGAGGTGGTCGGTCAGGGTGCCGCCGACCAGCGGGCCACCGATCATGGCCACGGCCATCACACCGGCCATGATGCCCTGGTAGCGGCCGCGCTCCCGGGGCGGCACCAGGTCACCGATGATCGCCATCACGCCGACCATCAGACCGCCCGCGCCCAGGCCCTGGATGGCCCGGAAGCCGATCAGCTCACCCATGCTCTGCGCCATACCGGACAGCGCCGAGCCGCCGAGGAAGATCACGATGGAGGTGAGGAAGACGCCCTTACGGCCGTACATGTCGCCGAGCTTGCCCCAGATGGGGGTCGAGGCGGCGGTGGCCAGGGTGTACGCGGTCACCACCCAGGAGAGGTGGTCGAGGCCACCGAGCTCGCCGACGATGGTCGGCATCGCGGTGCCCACGATCATGTTGTCGAGCATCGCGAGGAGCATCGCGATCATCAGCGCGAATATCACCACACTGGTGCTGCGCTGCTTGGGCTCGGCCTTGGCCGGGGGCCGCGGGGCCTCCGGGACGGCCTGAGCCGGTGCCGAAGCGGATGACGCCTCGTCGTCTGATTGTTTACGGACCATGTTCTCCGTCTCCCCCTGGATGATGAGAGCCCTGACGCCCACTTACTTGCCGCCCGGCTAGTTCAGTACAGTAGAGAAGGTAAGGCGCCAACTAGCCGGGCGTCAAGTAAGTTACGTTCGGCCTGCCGACGGCAGCCACACCAGCACAGGAGAGCACCATGGGCAGCACCCCGCGGCGGGGCGATACCCGTCAGCGCATCCAGGACGTCGCCCTGGAACTCTTCGCCGAGCACGGCTACGAGAAGACCTCACTGCGCGAGATCGCCGAGCAACTCGAGGTCACCAAGGCGGCCCTCTACTACCACTTCAAGACCAAGGAGGACATCGTCCACAGCCTGTTCCAGGACCTGGGGCGGCCGATAGACGAGCTGATCGCCTGGGGCGAGCAGCAGCCGCGCACCCTGGAGACCAAGCAGGAGCTGCTGCGCCGCTACAGCGCAGCCATGGACATCGGCGAGCCGCTGATGCGCTTCATGCAGGAGAACCAGGCGACGGTGCGCGAGCTCAGCATCGGCCAGATCTTCAAGAACCGGATGCTCGCGATGTCCGCCCTGGTCCGGGACCCCGAGGCACCCCTGGTCGACCAGGTCCGGAGCATCACCGCGCTGTTCAGCATGCATGCGCGGATGTTCGCGCTCCAGACGGTCGAGGGCGACCCCGAGGACAAGCGGAAGGCCGTCCTGGAAGTCGCCCTCGATCTGATGAAGCAGGCGCATGCGCCATCGGCCCGTGGATGACGCATGCCGCGTCAGGTGTGAGCGTCGGAGATGACGCCTCAGACCTTGACGCCGTGGTCGCGGAGGAACTTGAGCGGCTCGACGGCGGAGCCGTAGTTCGGCGTCGTACGGATCTCGAAGTGCAGGTGGGGGCCGGTCGAGTTGCCGGTGCTGCCGGAGAGGCCGATCTGCTGGCCGGTGCTCACGGACTGCCCGATCCGCACGTCGATCCGGGACAGGTGGGCGTACTGCGAGTACGTCGCGTTGTCATGCTTGATCACGATCGCGTTGCCGTACGCGGGGCCGTCGCCGCCGCCGTTCGGGCCCGCCTTGACGACCACACCGCCGTGGGCCGCGTGCACCGGGGTGCCGGTCGGTACGACGAAGTCCTGACCGCTGTGGTTGTGCGACCAGAGGTTGCCCGCCAGGCCGAAGGCGGCGCCTATCGAGTACTTGTCGACCGGGGTCTCCCAGGCGTTCGCCGCCTTCGCGGGGGCCTTCGCGGGAGCCTTCACGGGAGCCTTCGGGGCGGGCGCCTTCGCGGCGGCCTGCCCGACGGACGGGGCGGAGGCGGCCGGGCCGGCCCCCACGGCGAACGCCGTGCCGGCGCCGAGCGCGAGCGAGGCCCCCAGCCCCACGGCGACCACGGCGGCGCGCCCCCTGGACACGGACGTAAGCGAGAATCGGCGGTTTGTGGCGCGCGGGGCCATGGGAAGTACCTCCAGAAGCGTCTTCGGAACGCCTCTTGTTATCCCGTTCTCGTTAATAGGCCAAGGTGTTCTTCTACTAAGTGGCTACGTAGCGAATTGCTTATGGGGAGCCGTATCCCGTGCGGAATTCCCAGAAACTCCCATCACACCTCTGACCTGCGAGATCCCCTATTTTCCGTAGTAGACCCGGGACCACCTGTGTGGGATGTCACCTTCGCAGGGACTTTCGGATGTCCGGTTCGGGACCAAGGGCCTTACCCCGCTGTACGCTGTCGACGGCCCTCCGCGGCCGGGGGGACACAACTACCGGGGGGAATGGGACGTGGATCCCGCAACCATCGGCGCTCGCCTCGCGTCGAGCGTCGTCACACCGCTCATCAAGAAGCTGTTCGTCAAGGAGGGGCCGGGCGCCGGGCTGGTGAACCAGCCGGTCCGCATTTCCTCCCTCATCTCGTTCCGGGGCGAGAAGCGCACCCTGACCCAGAAGGACCTCCGCAAGCTCGCCGCCGAACTGGTCGCGCAGGCCACCCGGCACGCCGGGCCCGGCGAGCGGCCCTGCCCCGCCGACGAGGACGAACTCGTCGCCGAGAAGCTGGCCACCACGCTGTACGCGCTCGGCGACCTCGATATGAACGACGTCCAGGCGGTGCAGCTCGGCCACCGCGGACTGGCCCATGAGCTGGCCCACGCCACCCGCACGCGGGGACGGGACACGCTGCACCTCAGCCAGGGGGGCGAAGGGCTCCACGAGCGTCTGCTGGACACGGCCTGCCTGCACATCCTGCACTTCTTCACCCAGCGCTCGACCTTCGTCGCCCGCTCGCTCGTCGAGCAGAGCGGCCAGCTCAGCGATCTCATCACCAAGATCGACATCCTGATCGAGCGCATCCCGTCGCAATCCGCGCAGGACGCGGGGTTCGAGCGGCGGTACGCGGAGTACATGATCGGCAAGCACTCCACGCTGACGATCGTGGGGATCGACCTCAGCCATGCGGAGGCCACGTGGCCGCTGGACGCGGCGTATCTCAGCCTGGAGGCGGTGTCCTCCGGCGAGGAGCGTCCACTCGACTCCTTCGCCGATGAGACCGGTGAGACCCCCGCCGCCCAGCGGCACACCGCCCTCCCCGCCGTCCTCCCCGCCGACCGGGCACTCTCCGGCCATCAGCGGGTGCTGCTGCGCGGAAGCGCGGGCTCCGGCAAGACCACGCTCGTGCAGTGGCTCGCCGTCTGCACCGCTCGGCAGGAATCGCTGCGCGGCCTGGAGCAGCTGATCGGCCGCGTCCCCTTCGTCCTCCCCCTGCGCACGATCGCCCGCCAGGAGTCGCTGCCCTCCCCGGCCTCGTTCCTGGCCTCCGTCCACAACCCCCTGGACGGCGCCCAGCCGCCGGGGTGGGCCGACCGCGTCCTGACCGCCGGACGCGGGCTGCTGCTGGTCGACGGCATCGACGAGATCCCCGAACGCGACCGCGAGCGCACCCGCGCCTGGCTCGCCGACCTCCTCATCGCCTACCCGGACAATCTGTGGCTGGTCACCTCCCGGCCCTCGGCCGTCGCGGACGACTGGCTGGGGGCGCAGGACTTCGCCGAGTTCACGCTGTCCCCGATGAGCCGCGAGGACATGGCGGCGTTCATCGACCGCTGGCACGAGGCGGCGCGCCAGACCTGCCGCACGGAGGAGGAGCGGACGACGCTGAGCGCGTACCAGTCGGCCCTCCACACCGCCGTCCGCACCAAGCAGGACCTCAGCCGGCTCGCCACCAACCCCCTGATGTGCGGCCTGATCTGCGCCCTGCACCGCGCCCGCCGCGGCTATCTGCCGCCGGGCCGCAAGGCGCTGTACGACGCGGCGCTGTCCATGCTGCTGACGCGGCGCGACACCGAGCGCCACATCTACGCGCCGGGCGACGTCCAGCTGGACGAGGAGCCGCAGATCCAGCTCCTCCAGCGGCTCGCCTACTACCTGATCCGCAACGGCGAGGCCGAACTGGACCGCGACCGCGCGGAACACCTCATCGAGGAGGCCCTCCCCTCGGTACCCGCCGCCCGCGCCCTGGGCGACGCGCCCGCCATCCTGCGCCATCTGCTGCTGCGCAGTGGCCTGTTGCGCGAGCCCTCGGTGAGCACGGTGGACTTCGTCCACCGCACCTTCCAGGATTACCTGGGCGCGAAGGCGGCGGTGGAGGCATGGGACGTCGGCCTGCTGATCCGCAACGCGCATGACGCGCAGTGGGAGGACGTCATCCGCATGGCGGTCGCGCATGGGCGACCGCGCGAGCGGGCGGAGTTGCTGCGCAAGCTGTTGGAGGTGGCGCGGCACGAGAACGGCGCCGAGTCGGCGCTCCGTCTGTTCCTGCTGGCCATGGCCTGCCTGGAACACGCGCCCGACCTGGACCCGGCGATACGGGACGAGGTCACGCGCAACGCGATGGAGTTCGTCCCGCCCCTGACCATCCCCCGGGCGCGGGAGCTGGCCACGGTCGGCCCGCTGGTACTGGAGCTCCTTCCGGGGCCGGAGGGGCTGACGGACGAGGTGGCGGAGTGCTGCGCGGTGACGGCCTCACGCATTCCGGTGGACGCGGCGATCCCGTACCTGGCGAGGTTCGCCGACCACCCGGCGGTCGGAGTGCGCGCCCAACTGGCGTCGAGCTGGGGTCGGTACGACACCGAGCGGTACTTCCACGAGGTGATCCTCCGCCTGGACCGGGACGACCTGTACTTCGTGGCCGAGTCCATGGAGCATCTGCGGCTGCTCCTGGACACGGGCCCACGTCAGCGACTGATCCTGCGCGGGGATTTCACGGAGGCCGAGATCAGGGACAGCCTCGACGGGGAGGAGGTGACCCGGTTGCGGCTGACCGCAAATGACTTGGTGAGCGACCTCGGTGCCGCGCTCGGCCAGCTGTCGAACCTCGAAACGCTCTATCTGACCGGCTGTTTCGCGACCCGCGACCTCTCCCCCCTGGCCGAACTCCCCCTCCACACCCTGGTCTACGAACCGCCGGGCCCGGCGGGCAGGACCTTCTTCCCCAAGGGCCTGGGCGAGCTGACGGCCCTGGAGCGGCTGAAGATCGTCATGGACCAGGTGGGTGTGCACCCCCGCCACTTCCCGCCCGGCGTCACCTGGCTGGATCTGAGTGTCCGGGCCGAAAGCCTGGACGCCACCTGGCTGGCCATGGCGTTCCCCCGACTTCGCCACCTGAACGTCGCACTCCTCCATGGCGCCGACTGCCCCGTCGACCTGTCCCCGCTCGCCGCCCTCCCCGACCTGGAGACGGTCACGATCAACGTGGAGGTCAGCGGTGCCGCATCACTGCCCGGCGTCACGGTGACGGCTTCTTCCGCCCTCGCTCGGCCTTCAGCAGGCGCTGGTAGTCCGTGAGCACGCGCAGCAGCGCGAAGCCCGTGCCGAGGGGGATGGTGCCGAGTTCCAGGTGCGGTTGGCGGGGGTCGCTGAGGTCGGCTCGTACGTCGGGGAGCCGTACGCCGTGGGCGGCGAAGTCGTCGCGGATCGTGGCGGCGACCCGCTCGGCGGGGGTGGGGTTCATGTGGGGCTTTTCGTGTGCGTGGGCGGGACGTTGAACTCGAACCAGACTGCTTTGCCGGTGCCTTCGGCTGGTTCGTCGATGGTCATGCCGCAGACGTCGGAGAGGGCTGTGACCAGGAAGAGGCCGCGCCCGTTGGTCTCATCGTTCGCGGCGCGGCGGGGCGAGGGGAGTTCGGGGCTGTCGTCGTGGACGGTCACCCGGACGCGGTCGTGCTGGACGGTGGCGGCCATCCGTACGTCGCCCTTGCCGTGGCGGTGGACATTGGTGACTAACTCCGAGGCGCAGAGGGCTGCGGCTTCGGCCAGTTGGGAGAGTCCCGAGGCCGCGAAAATCCCGCGCACGAAGTCGCGGCACAGGCGGGGTGCGGTGGGGAGGGCGGGGGCGGAGAGGGTGTAGCGGTGCGGATGTTCCGGGTGTGCGTGTGCTCCCATGCGACGCCTCCGTGGCGCTCGTAGCTCAATACTCTGTGTGAGCAAGGCAACACCCAAGGTATGGCAGAGCTCAGCAATGTTGCAACCGATCCGCGAAGATGATTGGACTGCCCCATCCACGCGGGGCACACTGACACCGATTCCCCTGGAGGACCGGCCGTGGCGCTGCGAACGCTCATCACCGAACGGCAACGCCGACTTGGCGCAGAGCTCAAGAAGTTACGACTCAAGGCAGAGTTGTCGATCGCCGACGGCGGCAAGCGGATCGGCATGGGCGCGCCTCATCTAAGCCACATCGAGGCTGGGCGGACCGCCATCGCTGCGGATCGCCTGCGTGATCTCGTTGACGCTTACGGGGGCAAGAGTGAACCGTACATTGACGAGCTTGTCAGCATGGCCGAGAGCAGTGGCAAGGGTTGGTGGTCGGCGTACCGGAAGTCCTTCCCGCAGTTCACGCTCGATCTAGCTGAGTTGGAGTCGCGGGCGGCCCACCTGCAAAGCCACGAGACGCTGCTGATCCCCGGGCTGCTACAGACCGAGTCGTACATGCGCGCCCTCTTCCGCAGTTCGCTACCCGATGCGTCCGGGGACGACATCGAAGTGGCGGTGCGCTTCCGGCTGGCGCGCCAGGAGATCTTCGCGTCCGCATCGGTCACCTTCCACGCGGTGATCCACGAGGCCGCTCTGCGCATCTCGGTAGGCGGCCCTCACGTCATGCGAGGGCAACTCGCGCATCTCATTCGAGCAGCGGAGCGTCCGGGCACGGACATCCAGATCCTGCCGTTCGAGAGTGGAGCGCGAGCCTGGTTCGGGACGCCATTCCTGATCCTCGGGCCGGACGTGCCCGGGTTGGAGACGGTCGTTCTTGAGCACCCGGTGGAGTCTTTGCGCCTGGACGACGACAAATCGATTGCCCACTACGGCAAAACGTTCGAAGGTCTGAGCAAGAGCGCGCTGCCAGCGGTGGTGACGGACGGATCCCCGGACCGTCACGAGAAGCGCGACTCATGGGGCCTGATCCAGCACATCCTGTACACCTACTAATCGAAGGGCGTCATGTCCGATCTCACCTGGCAGAAGTCCTCGTTCAGCGACGGCGCGGGGCCGAACTGCGTGGAACTCGCCGTTGCAGGCAACGGCATCCGCATACGCGAGAGTGACGAGCCCGACGCGGTGGTCCGTACGACGCCCGCCGCGCTCGGCGGCCTCATACGCGCGATAAAGACTGGCCGCCTCGACCACACCCTCTGAGCGCGGGCCGGAATATCAGGCTCTTCCTACTTCAGGTGGGGGCAACGGTCGCCAAGTGCTTGATCGATCTGGTGGAACACGCCGCCCTGGTCGATGCCTGGGGGAATGATCGCGGCTAGTGTGGAAAGCGAGGCTTCGAGGATCGCGGAGGCAGGGATTGGTTCCTGCCTCAGTCACGCCCGCGATGTCGCGAGGAGTCTGGTGTGCCGTGCGCCGTTGGTCGCCTCGTGGCGCCCTTTCGTGATCGTCGCTATGTGCCGCGGAGCATCTCCGCGAGTCGCGACAGCGTGCCCTCGTTGCGTTTGTAGTGGATCCACTTGCCGACCCGTGTGGCCTGTACCAGGCCTGCCCGCTCGAGGGTTGCCATGTACGAGGAGACTGTCGATTGCGCCAGCCCCGACTTGGCCTGCAGATGGCTGACGCAGACTCCGACCTCGTCCCGGTCGGCTATTGGCTCCCACTGAGCGAACTCGCAGTGAGGGTCCCGCAGCCAGTCCATGATTTGCAGCCGTGCAGGGTTCGCCAGCGCCTTCAAGGCCTCGACCGCAGCCAGAGGGGGCTCGTTCTCCGCGTCGCCTCCTGAGTTCGTTGCCTGTGACGTCGCCACGGTCGCCTCCTCGCCTCTCACACACCATCGTATCTCGATGTGACGAACCGAGTTCGCCCCCCAGCCACACATTGACACATCGCGATATCACGATATGTTTGTTTCGTTCACGCCCCTCCGGTATCTGCCGCGCAACTGCCGTCCGCCGCGAACACCGGGGATACACAAGAGGAAGTACACGATGTCTGAGAGCAGCAAGCCGTTGATCGTCGTCGCGGGTGCCACTAGCAAGCAGGGAAGGAGCGTCGCCACCTCCTTGCTTGAGAGCGGCAGGTTCCGAGTGCGAGCCCTGACCCGAGACGCCGGCTCTGCCCAGGCCCGGAGCCTGGCAGGACTGGGAGCGGAGATCGCCGAGGTTCCTCTCGCGCTGGGTCACCAGCGCGAGCTCGTCGACGCGTTCAGATCGGCCGAGGGGGCCTTCCTGATGACCCCGCCCATCGCGCCGCCCTCCACCGAGGAGTTCCCTCTCGGGCGCCAACTTGCCGATGCAGCGGTCGAGGCCGGAGTGATACACGTCGTCTTCAGTGCTCTCGAGAACGTCGACGAGCGGTCCTCGGGCACCAAGTACGCCCCGCACTTCACCGACAAGGCGCTCATCGCGGAGTACATCCGGACTCTGCCGATCGCGCACACCTTCATCATGCTCTCGTTCTTCTACACCAACGCGCTGGAGTACTACACCCCGCGCATCGATGGTGACACGGTGCTCATGCCTTTCTACCTCCCCGAAGACTTCCGTGCCCCGTTCGTGGACCCACTCACCGCGACCGGGCCGGCCGCCCTCGAGGTGTTCTCCAACCCCGACACCTACCGCGGCGCCTGTCTGCCGGTCGTGGGGGACGTCATCTCCCCAGCCGAGATGGTCGAGGAGTTCTCCCGCGTCACCGGGCTCAAAGCCGAATACCGCAGCGCCTACTCTCGCGAAGACCTGCTGACCTACTTCCCCGCGCTGGGAGAGAACCCTCTGCTGGTCGACGAGACCCTCGGCATGGTCCAGTACGCGGTCGACCTCGGATACTTCCGAGACGACCGCGACACGACGTGGAGCCGGCGCATCGATCCCAACACGCTGAGCTGGGAACAGTTCCTCCGCAAGACCGACTGGCATGGCCAGCCGGTCACCTTTGGTCACTAGACCCATCGCCGACGAGATCTGACACGCGCCATTCGGGAAGGCCTCGACGTTGTCTGAGCCCGTGGCGCGTGCCGCTGCGCGCTGCCATCACGCCAACACCTACTGCGTGAACTGCGACCTGCTCGTCGGTCTCGACGATCTCCACGTGATTGACATCGACCGGGGTGATGGCGACCGATTGACTGTTCGGGTCGAGTCGGTGCGGATGGTGATGGGCTGCCGGACCTGCGGCGCGATCGCTCACTCCCACGGTCGACGCGAGGTGGTCCTAATCGACGCACCTTGCTTCGACCGGCCCGTGAAGATCGTGTGGCGCAAGCGGACCTGGCGCTGTGTCGAACCGGCCTGCCCGGTCGGCACGTTCACCGAGCAGAACCATACGGTGGCCGAGCCGCGGGCGCTGCTCACCGTGCGGGCGTGCTGGTGGGCGATCCGACAATTGCGGCGTGAGCACGCCTCCGTGCGCGGGATCGCCCGCCAGCTCGGCACGACATGGAACACGGTGTGGACCTCGATCCGTCCCCTGCTCAAGGCGATGGCCGATGACGACACGCGGTTCGACGGGGTCACCCGGCTCGGGGTCGATGAGCATGTCTGGCACCATGTCAGCGAACGACCCATCGACCAAGGGGGTCGCGGGCCGAAGATGCTGACCGGGATGGTCAACCTGACCACCGCCGCGAAGGGAAGGACACGAGCCCGGCTGCTCGACCTCGTCCCGGGCCGGTCCGGGCAGGCCTACGCCGACTGGCTCGAAGAACGCGGACCGGGCTTCCGTGACGGGATCAAGGAAGCGACCTTGGACCCGTTCCGCGGCTACAAGAACGCCATCGATGACAAGCTCGAGGATGCGACTGCGGTCCTGGATGCGTTCCACGTCGTCAAGCTCGGTTCCGCGGCCGTCGACGAGGTCCGTCGTCGCGTCCAGCAACAGATCCATGGCCACCGGGGCAGGAAGGGCGACCTGCTCTACGGCATCCGCACCATCTTGCGCTGCGGGGTCGAGAAACTCACCGACCGACAACGAGCGCGACTCGACCTCGCGATCGCCGCTGACGAACGCCACGACGAGGTTCTCGTCGCCTGGCTCTGCGCCCAGCAACTGCGAGTCGCCAACCAGGCCGACAGTCCCGCCGAGGGACGCAAGATCGCCGAGAAGGTCCTCGCTACCTTCCCGACGTGCCCGATCAAGGAGATCAAGCGACTCGGCAAGACGCTGCAGCAATGGCGCGAAGCCTTCCTCGCCTACTTCGACACCGGCCGCGCCAACAACGGCGGCACAGAGGCCATCAACGGACTCATCGAACTCCAACGCCGCATCGCACGAGGCTTCCGCAACCGCGATCACTACCGACTACGCATGCTGCTCATCGGAGGCGGACTCACCAGCCCCCACCTGAAGTAGGAAGAGCCGAATATCAAGCACGGGCATCGTCTCGCGCGCGGGCCGGTGGGGGCTGCGGCCCTCCCGGGTACCCCCCTCGAAAACACTTGACCTGGCGCAACTAATACATCAAGCGATTTCGAGGGGGTGCCGCCACGGCGGGGACTTCCCCGTCGAACCGAGGACATCGGCCCCAGCCGTGACCGCGCCCTGGACTCAGCCACTCGCCGGCTCGGGAACAGCCCCGCTCAGCCCCAGCGCTTCACGAACTCGATCGCCGCGGAGTCGACCTCCGCGGGGTTGGAGGCGCTCAGGAAGTGCTGCCCGCCCTCGATGGTTTCCAGACGCGCCTCGGGGGCGCGGGTGAACATCCGGATCTCCTCTTCGGCGTTCGCCACGGAGTACACCTGGTCCGCGGTGCCGTGCAGCCACAGGACGGGGCAGCGGACCTCGTCGAGCCTGCCGTGGAGCCCGTCGCGGTCGCGCAGGTTCACCGTGCTGAGGCGCAGGCGGTGGCGCCCGGCGTCACCGGCGTAGTTCGCACGGTAGACGGCGAGCCAGAACTCGCGTTCCTCGCCGGAGATGCCGCCCAGGGCCGCGTCGAACACGTCGTCCACGAACTGGTCCGGCACGACCCAGTCGTCGCCGACCGGGTCGGCGAAGGCGTCGACGATGGGGGTGTTGAACCCGATCCCGTCCCAGCACCCCAGGTCGCGGCTGCGTGGGCTCTCGAAGTCCATCGACGTGCCGAGCGCGATGACGCCCTTCACGACGTCAGGGGCGAGCAGCGCCATGCGGACCGCCACCCAGCCGCCTTGCGAGGTCCCCAGCACGAAGGCCTCGTGGATCCCGAGGGCCTCCAGGGCCTGTAGGTTCGCGACCGCGCTGTCCCAGTAGGTGAAGTGCTGGTACGAGGCCCTCGTGCGGCCGTGCCCGTAGGGCTCCAGGGCGAGCAGGTTGGCCGCGGACCCGAGCGCCGGGTCGGCGAACTGCGGCCGGTACAGCTCGGCCGAGGTGGTGTACGAGTTGATCAGGACCAGCGTCGGCAGGGCGGGGTCGTACGGCCTGGCGAAGGCGCACCCGACGGTCGACCCGCCCAGGTGGGGTATCTCGACGGTCCGCTCAATATTGCTCATCAATTACCTCTCGTATCGTAGATGGGGAATTTCAGCATCGATGAATTAGTTCAAGGCGCGGTGTCGGGGTGCGTTGACCCGCAGTACGATCAGCAACGCGGAGGCGAGCAACACGACACCAGAGACAGTGAATACGGTCGTGACGCCGCCGATACCGAACATCACCCCGCCCGCGGCAGCCCCGCCGGCGATAGCGGACTGCACGCCTACCACCACCAGCCCGCCCGCACTTTCCGCCTGGTCGGGCACCATGCGAGTGGCCCAGTTCGACCATGCCACCGACACGCCGCCAAAAGCGAGGCCCCAGAGGACCACCAGCGCCACATACCCGGCTCGCCCAGCGGGAAGCAGGGCCAAGCCCAGTGCCGCAACGCCCATCAGCACCGGCGTCAGCGTCAATGTCAGGCGCAGGCTGATCTCCAGAAGCCATCCGGCCACCAGCGTGCCCACGAAGTTCGCGACTCCGAAGACGAACAACAGCAGCGCCAACTCATCGACATCGACTTTCACCACGTTTTCCAGAGCGGGCCGGATATAGGTGAACAGCGCGTAGTGCCCAATGTGAACCAGCAGCATCCCGGCAATGCCCACCCCGAAGCCCGGACGTCGCAGCACCTCCCACAACGTGCCCAGCCGTGCCGTGCCATGGGGCGCCATGCGGGGCAGCGCGAACAATTGGAACACCAACGTCACCACCCCGAGTGCGGCCGCCGCCAGGAAGGTGCTGCGCCAACCGGACAGTTCGCCCAGGTAGCTGCCGAGCGGCACCGCCACGATGGTCGCCACCGCGATGCCGCTGAAGATGATCGATATCGCACGCGGAACCAGAGCCGCGGGCACCAGACGCATCGCCACCGCCGCCGCCATGCTCCAGAAGCCACCGAGTGCGACTCCCAGCAGGATCCGCATCAGCAACAGCACCATGATGTTGGCGGCGACGGCCACCAGCAGATTGGAGACAATCAACAGGACGGTGAAGCCGAGCAACACGATCCTTCGGTCGATCCTCCGGGTCAGGCTCGCCGTCAACAAGCCGGAGCACATCGCCGCCACCGCCGTGACGGTCACCGACTGCCCCACCAGAGCTTCCGATACTCCTAGGTCGGCGGCCATCGGAGTCAACAAACTGGCCGGCAGATATTCCGCCGTCAGCAATCCGAAAACACCGACCGCCAACGAGAACACCGCCGCCCACGACGATGAGACCGGTTCGGGCGGTACGGGTTTCGCATCGCCCGCTTCGCCGGGGCGGGCATCGGGCACCGTGGCGCACACATCACTGCTCAACTGTTTACTTCCCCTGAATCGCATGAGACGTTCAAGTCAAGCCTGCACGCGAAATTCAGGATGAGCTATGACAGAAAGTCCGCAATCTTTGACCGGGACTCCGGGCGGGGGTGCCGCAGCACAGTTCGCCCTGTCGTCCGACCTCATCAGCGAACTGCTGACCAGCATGCGGCTGCGCGGTGTTCGGTATCGTCGCGTCCATGTCGGCCCGCGGTTCGGCCTCAATTTCGACGCCAGGCCCGGACGCGCCTCTTTCCACTTCCTCGCCGTCGGCTCCGCCGTCCTGCGCACCGAGGACGGAACTGTCCACGAGCTCTCGGCCGGCAACGCCGTATTCATGCCCCACGGCGAGTCCCATCAGCTGCTCTCCGGTCCGGACATGCCGGTCCGGAGCATAGACAGCTTCGATGCCGTCACTCTCAGCGACTCGGTGTGCGACGTGGATGCCTGCCCGAGCGCCGACCCGACCCCCAGCGCGATCTTCTTCAACGGCTCCATGGAGTTCGACCTCGGCGGAATGCAGGGCCTCAGCCGGCTTATGCCCGATGTCATGCTGGTCGATGCCGAGGGGAAGCGTTACCCCGGGCTCATGCCGATCCTCACGTCCATGCGGCGCGAAGTCTGCGCCGAACGCGTGGGCTTCGCCGGAATTCTCGCCCGTCTGGCCGAAGTGGCGGCGGCCATGATCGTGCGGGGCTGGATCGAATGCGGATGCGACAATTCCGCCGGTCTCGTGGCCGCGTTGCGCGACCCCCGCCTGGCGTGCGCCATCCTGGCCCTGCACAGGCGGCCAGGCCATCACTGGACCGTGGCGGAACTGGCAGCGGAATGCAATGTCTCCCGATCCGTCTTCGCAGACCGATTCCAGACCACGATCGGCATGCCGCCCCTCCGTTACGCCACGGAGCTGCGGATGCTCCTCGCCGGCCAGTGGCTGGCCCAGGACACGTTGCCGATCCAGTCCGTGGCGCAACGCCTCGGCTACACCTCTCAGGCCGCTTTCAGCCGTGCCTTCAAACGCGTCACCGGCCGGCCGCCCGGGGCCAGCAGAGACACCGCGCGTCCGAAGGCTGCCGAGGAGGGCGACTGACAGCCGGCGGGGGCTGGACGGAGGCGGCCTCCGGTACTTGCCTCTGACGTTGACGTCAGGTTCTAGCTTGGCAGGGCCGCGCGATTCCGCACGGTGATGAGGTCCGGTCAAGGAGTATCGACGTGTCCATAAGCAGTAGTGCCGAGCGCGCGGCCCAGGTGCTGTCCCGTCCGTTCAGCGTGGGTGGACTCACCGTGCGGAATCGGATCGCTATGGCGCCGATGACCCGCATGTTCTCGCCGGGCGGGGTGCCCAATGCCGATGTCGTGGCGTACTACGCGCGTCGCGCCGCGGCCGGGGTGGGGCTGATCATTACCGAGGGGACCTATGTCGACCACCCCTCGGCGGGGCTGAGCGACAGCGTGCCGCGGTTCCACGGGGAGGACGCCCTGAACGGGTGGGCCGAGGTCGTGAAGCAGGTGCACAGCGCCGGTGGGCGGATCGCGCCGCAGATCTGGCATGTGGGGGTATCGCGGGAGGAGGGGGCGCCCCCGTACCCCGAGGCGCCCGTGCTGAGCCCGTCCGGCGTCGGGCTGAACGGGCAGCCGGTCGGGCGGGCGATGACGCGGGGCGACGTGGACGCGGTGATCGCCGCGTTCGCCGACGCGGCCGCCGCGGCCGAGCGGATCGGCTTTGACGGGGTCGAGCTCCACGGGGCTCATGGGTACTTGATCGACCAGTTCCTGTGGGGCGCCACCAACCGGCGTACGGACACGTACGGCGGCGACCCGGCGTCCCGGGTCCGCTTCGCGGCCGAGTTGGTGGCCGCCTGCCGTAAGGCCGTCTCCGCCGAGTTCCCGATCATCTTCCGTACCTCCCAGTGGAAGCAGGACCACTACGACGCGCGGATGGCCGAGACCCCGCAGGAGCTGGAGGCGCTGCTCACGCCGCTGGCCGAGGCGGGGGTGGATGTCTTCCACTCGTCCACCCGGCGCTACTGGACGCCGGAGTTCGAGGGCTCGGACCTGAACCTCGCGGGCTGGACGAAGAAGCTCACCGGGAAGTCGACGATCACGGTCGGCTCGGTCGGATTGAACCAGGACTTCCTGCCGACGTTCGTGCCGGGGACCGGCAGCGGGCCCGTCCAGGTGGCGGACATCGAGAACCTGCTGGACCGGCTGGAGCGGGACGAGTTCGATCTCGTGGCCGTCGGGCGGGCCCTGCTCGCCGACCCCGAGTGGGCCGAGAAGGTGCTGACCGGGCGCGCGGACGCGCTCGTGCCGTACTCCGTGGAGCAGCTCGGCACGCTGCACTGAGCCGTATGGAATGACCGGTTCAGCCCATGCGAATGGCCGGTTTCATACCTCGCTGAGAGGATTGAGCCGGTTCGCTCCCCTGGGAACCACGGAGAACAAGGAGAGCCGGTCATGTCCAAACGACTGCATGTGGGCAACTTGAGCTATCAGACGACGACACGGGACCTGGCGACCCTGTTCGGGCAGTTCGGCGAGGTGCTGGACGCGACCGTGATCACCGACCGGGAGAGCGGCCGCTCGCGGGGGTTCGGGTTCGTGGAGATGGACGAGGTGGCCGCGGAGAAGGCGATGGCCCAGCTCGACGGCTGTGAGATGGATGGCAGGGCGGTGACGGTCACCGAGGCGAGGGCGGTCTCACGCGGCACGCGCTGAGGAACGGCACATGTACGGAAGGCAAAAACGGAACGTGCCGTTCGCCACGTATCGCCGCTAGGACTTGCGGGTGGAGCAGTGTGCCGTGGTGGTATTGACCGATGCGATCCCCCACACGCATACCTTCACCCCAGTCCTCACATCCTCACAGCGGTTCACCTGGAGTTCACTACCGGAACCCGTACGAGGAACTCGCCGAGCTGGCCGACCCGTACGATCCGGACGATCCCCTGGGTCTCGGCCTGAGGTCGGACGATGACGACGCCGACCTCGGCGGGCGCAGAGACAAGCCGGCCGCCTCGGGCTCAGGGGACGACCGCGAGCAGTGGTCACCGCCCAACCACCGCCGCTCGTCCCGGCGTCGGCGCGGCCGCTTCCGGGCGGTGCCGCGCACCGCGAAGGCGCTGATCGGGCTGGCCGTGCTGGCGCTGCTGCTGGTGCTGGCCGACCGCTGCGCGGTGATGTACGCCGAGCGCAAGGCCGAGCAGGAGCTCCAGAAGAAGCTGAATCTGGCCACGGCACCGAACGTGACCATCCACGGCTTCCCGTTCCTCACCCAGGTGCTGGGCAAGGACCTCCAGCAGGTCGACATCGCCGTACCGGACGTGGCGGCCGACCGGGTCTCGATCGCCGAGGTGCGCGCCCAGGTCCAGGACATCCGGATCGTGGGGGACCTGCCCAGCTCCTTCAGGGGCGCGACGGTGGGCCGGATGAAGGGCGATGTGCTGCTGTCCTTCGAGGACCTCAGCCGTGAACTGGGCGCCTCCCAGGTGCGGTTCCGGGCGCTGGGGCCCAGTTCGGTGCGCGCGGACGGGAAGCTGCCGGTCGCGGACCGGCAGGTGTCGCTGCACGCCCAGGCACATATCCGGCGCCAGGGAGACCGTGGGATCTCCACCAGCGTCACCGATATGCGGCTGGACATCCCCGGGATCGCCACCTACCGGCCCGGCCCCGAGCCACGCCCCGGGCTGTATCTGCACAAGAAGGCGGCCAAGCAGATCAGCGAGGACTCCGAGAAGGCGAAGGCGCTGCTGTCGATCCCGTCGGTGGCGGAGAAGCTCGGGGTGCCGCCGGCGGAGGCGGGGCAGGCACTGAACGACGAGCGGAAGCTGGACGAGATCACGGGCTCGCCGCGGTTCGTCCCCGCGCTGCTCGCGGTCAACCTCGTCCAGGCGGCCAACGACCATCCCCAGCTGGCCAGGAAGCTCGGCATCGATCCGACGGTGGCGGCCGCGCTGGCGCGGATGAAGGTGCCGGAGCTGACGAACAAGCTGGAGCTCTCCTTCCAGCTGCCCGAAAAGGCCAAGGGCATCCGGCTGGCGAACATCGGTGTCTCCCCGGAGGGTATTCGGGCGGATCTGACCGGTGCGGGGCTGAAATTCGGGAAGACTCGCTGAACCTCGGTCCACCGGTCGATCGTGCCGTGCGTCACCGCGTCACCGCGTCGCCGGCAGCCGAACCTCGACGCTGAGGCCGCCCGCGGGGCCCGGGGCGGCGGTGACCGTGCCGCCGTGGGCGGTGGCGATGGAGCGGACGATGGACAGGCCCAGGCCGTGGCTGGGCGGCGTGGGACTGCGTCATCGCCGTCCTCGAACGTCGTGGCGAGATCGGCCTGCGCCGTGCGCTCGGCGCCACCCGCGGCCAGATCCGCACCCAGTTCCTCACCGAGTCGGTCATGCTCTCCGCCCTCGGCGGCATCGGCGGCGCCGCCCTCGGCGCGGGAGCGTCGGCGGGATACGCGCTCTCACAGAACTGGCAGGTGGTCGTCCCGCCCTGGGCACTGGCCGTCGGCGTCGGCGCCACCATGGCGATCGGCGCGCTCGCCGGCCTGTGGCCCGCCGTACGCGCGGCCCGGCTAGCGCCCCGGGCGGCGCTCTCCGGGCCGTAGAGAGCGCCTTAAGTAAACGCACAGCTCAGTCCGATCTCGCTCATGGACAGCGCTCCTAATGTCTTCCGTGTCGCAGCCGAACGGCTCCGGCAAAGGAAAAGAAACACCGAATTCCGAAAGGCGCCACCATGAGCTTCCACAAGATCGTCCCGGTCAAGCCCGCCCGTAAGGCCGAGCCGAAGAAGAAGCACCACGCCCCGAAGCCGGACCCGAAGAAGGGCCCGAAGAAGCCCCACCGCCGCCCCATCGGCGGCTGACCCACACACCACCAGGCGGGTCCGCGGCAGCGCGCCGCGGGCCCGCCTCGGCCATGTCCGGAGCCGAGCGGGAGAGACCGACCGTGACCTCGTACGAAGACCAGCCCACCATGCAGCTGCGCGCGCTCGGGTCCGACCCGGCCGGCGGCCTGGGACGGCATCGGCGCGCTGGGCGGCCGCGCCCTTACGGTCGTCATCAGCCGAAGGCGGCCCCGCAACTCCCCGACGAGTACCCGCCCGTGGCCGCGGGGGACGGCGAGCCCGGCGGCGAGGGGACCGCTCCGCGGCTGGCCGCGCGGCAGGCGTTCCGCCGGTTCTGGCCGCTCACCAGGGGCGACCGGCGCTGGCTGGTGCTCATCTGCGCCTGTGTGATCGCCGCGGCGCTCGCCGAGACCGCCGCGATCCTCCTCTTCTCCGATCTGACCGACAACGCCCTGCGGCAGGGCTCACTCAGCGCCTTCTGGGTTCCCGCCGCGCAGTGGCTCGCGGTCGCGGTGCTCGGCGCGGGCGTCGGCTATATGGGCAACTCGCTCGCCGTATGGACCGCGGAACGGTTCGTACTGCGGCTGCGGGCCCGGGTCTTCGCGCATGTGCAGGATCTGCCGCCGCACTTCTTCCAGCGGCACCGCCAGGGCGATCTGGTCGAACGGCTCACCGGGGACGTGGAGTCCATCGAGCAGATGGTGGTCTCCGGGGTGGTGAGCACCGTCTCCGCCGTCTTCAGCACGGTCTTCTTCTCCGTGGCCGCCTTCCGGCTGCGCTGGGACCTGGCGCTGGTCACCTTCCTCCTGGCGCCGCTGTTCTGGCTGGCGGCGCGGCGCTTCTCCGGACGGATCAGCTCGGTCGCGCGGGATGAGCGGGTCGCCGACGGCGCGATCACCTCCGTCGTCGAGGAGTCGCTCGGCAACGTCGTGCTGACGCAGGCGTACCACCGTAAGGACGCCGAGGAGCGGCGGCTGGGCCGGGAGGCCGGCGCGTGGATGCGGGCGTCGGTGGCCGGTGCCCGGATGAGCGAGCTGTACGAGCAGCTGGTCGAGGTCATCGAGACGCTGTGCGTGCTCGCCGTGATCGGGCTCGGCGCCTGGGAGATCTCCCAGGACCGGATGACCATCGGCCAGCTGCTGGCCTTCGCCGCCTTCCTCGGCTACCTCTATCCGCCGATCCGCAACCTCGGACAGCTCGGTCTCACCCTTACGGCCGCCACCGCGGGCGCCGAGCGGCTGGCGGAGATCCTCGACGCCGAGCCCGCCGTGAGCGATCCGCCGCCGGGGGCCGCGATGGCGCCGTGGCGGGTGCACGGCACGGTGGAGTTCGACGGTGTCGGCTTCCGCTACCCCGGGGGCGACCGGCGCACCCTGGCCGGGGTCTCGTTCACCGCCCGGCCGGGTGAGTTCGTGCTGGTCACCGGGGCGAGCGGAGCGGGCAAGTCCACCGTCTCCAAGCTGCTGACCCGCTTCTACGACCCGGCGGAGGGGTTCGTACGGCTCGACGGCGTACCGCTGTACGCGATGCCGCTGGGCTTTCTGCGGACGCATGTGACGCTGCTGCCGCAGGAGACGCTCATCCTGCACGACACCATCCGCGAGAACATCGCCTGCGGCCGCCCCGGGGCCACCGAGCACGAGATCGTCCGGGCGGCGCGGGACGCCGCCGCGCACGACTTCATCGCGGCGCTGCCCGAGGGCTACGACACCCGGATCGACCCGCATACGGCGCGGCTGTCCGGCGGTCAGCTCCAGCGCGTCGCCATCGCCCGCGCGATGCTGCGCGACGCGCCGGTCCTCGTCCTGGACGAGCCCACGACGGGTCTGGACGCGCTGGCCGCGCGGCGGGTCGTACGGCCACTGCGGCGGCTGATGTCCGGCCGCACCACGATCATGATCACCCACGATCTGAATCTGGCGCCGGACGCGGACCGCATCCTGGTGCTGGACCACGGGCGGGTCGTGGAGACGGGCACACACCACGAACTGCTGGCGCTGGGCGGGACGTACGCGCGGCTGCACGGCTCCGGGGACGGGTCGCCGACCGGCTCCCTGACCGGGACGGGCCCGCAGCCGACGCTCCGGCTCGGGCCGCTCTGACGGGGGTGGGCCGCCGCCCCGGGAACCCGAGCCGGGCCACGCTCAGCCCAGCGCGATCCCCGGCGGAGCCGTAGGCGCGCCCGGGAGCCTGAGCCAGGCGACCGTGCCGCCGCCCGGGGCCGGTTCCAGCCCCACCTGGCCGCCCGACTGCTGGACCGTACGGGCCACGATCGACAGCCCGAGGCCCGAGCCGGGCATGCTGCGGGCGGACGGGGAGCGCCAGAAGCGCTCGAAGACATGCGGCAGTTCCTCGGCGGGGATGCCGGGGCCATGGTCGCGCACCCGTACCTCTCCGCTTCTGAGGACGACGTCGACCACACCACCCGAAGGGCTGAACTTCACGGCGTTGTCCAGCAGATTGACCAGCGCCCGCTCCAGGGCGGTCACCTCGCCGCGGACGTACCAGGGTTCGATCGAGGCGTTGATCGTGAGATGCGCGCCGCGCAGCCGGGCCCGCTCCAGGGCCGTCCGTGCCACCTCGTGCAGGGCGACCACCTGCGGGGGCCCGCTGCCGGGCGCGGCGTCGGGGCGGGACAGCTCCTGGAGATCCCCGATCAGCGCCGCCAGCTCGGTCATCTGCGCCTTGACGCTCCCCATGAGCGCCTTACGGTCGGCGGGCGGCAGCGCGCGGCCGGTCTCCTCGCTGCGCGCGAGCAGCTCGATATTGGTCCGCAGCGAGGTCAGCGGGGTGCGCAGCTCATGCCCCGCGTCCGCGATCAGCTGCTGCTGACGGTCGCGGGAGGAGGCGAGGGCCGCCGTCATGGAGTTGAACGACCGGGACAGCCGGGCGATCTCGTCATCGCCCTCCGTCGGGATGCGCACGGCCAGGTCCTCGGTGCGGGCCACATGCTCGACCGCCTCGGTCAGCCGGTCCACCGGCTTGAGCCCGGTCCTGGCGATCCACAGGCCCGCCGCTCCCGCGCCCACCACGCCGACCCCGGCGACCAGGGCGAGGACCAGCGCGAGCGTGTTCAGCGGATGCGCGACCTCGCTCAGCGGGCGCGCCATGGAGACGGCGATCCCGCGCGGCAGCGGGCTGCCGGGCCCGGAGGCCGGCCGGTAGGTGAAGACCCGCATGTCCTCGCCGCCCGCGCCCGTCGCGTCGTGCAGCGCGCTCGGCCGCTCCCCGACGGCCACGGCCACATCGGCGGTGGTCACCGGCAGCTTGGTCGCCCCGGGCTGGGTGCAGCGGCTCCCGTCGGCCAGCACGATCTGCACGGAGTACGAGCCGAGGGCGTGCGGGGTGCGGTCGTCGGCGCCGTCGGGGCTCTGGCACGCCTCCAGGATGCTCAGCACATTGCGCTCGTCCACCGTGACGTTGCGCAGGGACGAGTCGAGTTGGGCGCTGAGCTGCTCCCGGACGATCAGCCAGGACGCGAACGCGGACACCGCCACCGCGACCGCGACCGCCACGGCGGTCAGCAGGGCCAGCCGCGAGCGCAGCGGCAGTCTGCGGAACCTCACGAGGGCTCGCCCTCCGCGGGCCGCAGGACGTACCCCACCCCGCGCACGGTGTGCACGAGCCGCGGCTCGCCGCCCGCCTCGGTCTTGCGGCGCAGATACATCACGTACACGTCCAGCGAGTTGGACGACGGCTCGAACTCGAAGCCCCACACCGCCTTCAGGATCTGCTCACGGGTGAGCACCTGGCGGGGATGGGCCAGGAACATCTCCAGCAGGGTGAACTCGGTCCGGGTCAGCTCCACGCGGCGCGCGCCCCGGACGACCTCGCGGGTGGTCAGGTCCATCCGCAGGTCGCCGAAGGCCAGCACGTCCCCCTCGGGCGGCGCCGCGCCCTGCTGGGCGGCGTAGGAGCTGCGGCGGAGCAGGGCGCGGATGCGGGCCAGCAGTTCGTCCAGTTCGAAGGGTTTGACGAGGTAGTCGTCGGCGCCCGCGTCGAGTCCGGTGACCCGGTCGCCGACCGTGTCCCGCGCGGTGAGCATGAGGATCGGCAGCGTCACCCCGGTGGCGCGCAGCCGCCGCGCGGCGGTCAGCCCGTCCATCCGGGGCATCAGCACATCGAGCACGATCAGCTCGGGGTCGTAGGAGCCGACCTTGCCCAGCGCGTCCAGTCCGTCCACGGCGGTCTCGGTCGCGTACCCCTCGAAGACGAGGCTGCGCTGAAGGGCTTCCCGGACGGCCGGCTCGTCGTCGACGATCAGGATGCGGGCCGGCTGATCGCCATGGTCGGCGGGGCTCATGGGTCGGTTTCCTCAAAGCGGGTGACGGTGGGGCGGGGAGGTGGCCGCGGCGGGCTGTGCGGCGCTGCTGCCAGCCTCGCACGTCCATCAGGTGTTGCTGTCACTTCCGCCCGCGCGGAGGGAGGCGAGATCGGACTTGACGGTGTTGATCGGGATCGAGAAGCCGAGGCCGACGCTGCCCGCGCTGCTGGAGTTCTGACCCGAGGCGGCGGAGTACATCGCGGAGTTGATGCCGATGACCTGGCCGCTCATGTTGATCAGCGCGCCGCCGGAGTTTCCGGGGTTGAGCGAGGCGTCGGTCTGGATGGCCTTGTAGGTGGTGGTCGAGGAGCCGACGTCGCCGTTGTACCGGCCGCCGCCGAACTCGAACGGCCACTGCCCGCCGCCGCCCGGCCCCTGGCCGTCCTGGCCCTGGCCCTGGTCCGTGGAGACGGTGACGTCACGGTCGAGCGCGGAGACGATGCCGCTGGTGACGGTGCCGGTGAGGCCCTCCGGCGAGCCGATGGCCACCACCTGGTCGCCCACCGTGACCTTGCCGGAGTCGCCGAGGGACGCGGCCTTCAGCCCGCTCGCGCCCTCCACCTTGATCAGGGCGAGGTCCTTCTTGCTGTCGGTGCCGACGACCGTCGCGGTCTTCTTGCTGCCGTCGCTGAAGGTCACCTTGATCGCGTCGGCGCCGGAGACCACGTGGTTGTTGGTGATGATCTCGCCGCCGCTGGTGATGACCACGCCGGAGCCGGTGGACTGGCCGCTGCTGCCGCTGGCGCTGACCTCCACGATGCTGGGGCTGACGGCCGCCGCGACGGCCGAAACCCCGCTGTGGCTGGTGGAGTTGGCGTTGACCACGGGGGTGGAGACCGTGGTGTCGGACTTCTGGGTGGCGTTGGTGACCAGCGCGGCCGCCCCGCCGCCCACGAGCGCCGAGACCGCCGCCACGGCCGCGATCAGCGCGACCGGCCGCGAGACCCGCGCCCTGCGCCGTCCCCCGCCCCCGTGCGCCTCCTCACTCGTGAACGCGCCGCCGTCCTCCCCCGCGCCGTTCCCGCCACCGCCACTGCCGTCACCCGGCCATACGGTGACCCCGGACGGCGTGGTGACCGGCTGCTGAGGCTGATACGCGGGCGGATCGGGGTACCCGGCACCGCCACCGTACGCGTAGGGATAGGGCTCGTCTGCGCCGCTGCGGCGTGTGCTGTCCGTCATGTCTATGACTGTGCGTCCGGAGTATGAGAGTCACCTGAGGACCCGCTGAGAACCCCACCAGAAGTCGGTATGCCCGACATAAGAGTGTCGCCGGGGGTCAGGGTCGCCGAGGGTCAGGTGTCGCCGGGAGTCAGGCGCGCACGGCGGCCAGACACTCGTCGTAGAGGTCCAGGATGTCGCCCTTACCGTCGTTGTCGACCCATGCCATCGATGCGGCGTCCAGGCATGCGAACGCCGTCGCGAGCACCGCGCGGGCCCTCGGATCCGCACCGCCGACGGCGACGCCCATGCGCGCCTCGACGAGCGGCAGCAGCTCCTCCTGGAACCGCAGCCGCTTTTCGAGCCAACCGGCACGCAGCGAGGCCGTGTTGTGCAGGAGGCGGAACCGCTCCAGGGCCTGTTCGCGGCTGTCGTGCAGGGCCAGTACCGCGGCGACCCCCGCGCGCAGCGCCTCCCAGACACCGGCCTCGGCGGGCTGTTCGCCGATCGTCTCCGTCAGGACTCGCCCGAACCGGCCCTGGTCGCCGCCGAGAAGGTCCTCCTTGGTGCCGAAGTAGCGGAAGAGGGTGCGCTGGGAGACACCGGCCTCCCGGGCGATCTGGGCGATGGTCGTCTCGTCGTAGCCCTGCTCGGTGAACAGGCGCAGGGCCGTCTCGAGGATCTCCTGGGAGGCCAGCTGCCGCGTCCGGTCCCAGAGCGTGGCCGGTGCGCCCGCCGCCGCCTTGGCTTCCTGCTTCATGCCACCAGATTAGCTCAGCACTGCCAGGCTGGCGTTCACACTACTTCTGGCAGTCTCTGCCAAGCTGACGTACGCTGCCACCAAAAGGTCCCCCAGGAACACGCGAAGGAACGCATCATGTCCGCACCCGCAGCTCTGATCACCGGTGGCACCAGTGGCATCGGTAAGGCGACCGCCGAACTGCTCCACTCCCGCGGCTACCGCGTGATGGTCACCGGCGTCGGCAACGCCGCCGACGCCGGACTTCCCGAGGACGTCATGGTCGTCCGGGCCGACGCGCGGTCCCTGCCGGACCTCGACCACGCGATGGACCGGGCACGCACCCGATTCGGCTCCCTCGACCTGCTCTTCCTCAACGCGGGCATCTCCCGTCCCGGCCCGATCGAGTCAACCGACGAGGACGCCTTCGACGCGCTGTTCGACATCAACGTCAAGGGCACGTTCTTCACCCTGCAAAAGGCGCTACCGCTCCTCAACGAGGGCGCCTCGGTCGTGTTCACCGTGGGCGCCGGTGAAGGGATCGGAGCCGCCATGACGGCCGCCAAGGGCGCCCTGCTGCCCCTCATGCGGTCCCTCGCGCTCGAACTCGCTCCCCGCCGCATCCGCGTCAACGCCGTCAGCCCAGGAATGATCAACACCCCTGCCTACAGCAAGCTGGGCGTCTCCCAGGAAATGATCGACTCCTGGGCCGGGGACATCCCGCTCGGCCGCGTCGGCGCTCCCGCCGACATCGCCGAAGCCGTCGCCTTCCTCGCCTCGGACGCCGCCGGCTACATCACCGGCGACAACCTCACCGTCTCCGGAGGCATCGGCGTCCACTCCCGCCCCTGACGAGCGCAAGCGCGAGGCGCTATGCGCAGCCGCAGGAGTGGCGGACCACCAGGGCCGACGGGAACTGCTTCACGCGTTCGCGGCGCGAGCCGGAGAGGCGGACTCCGTCGTCCAGGACGAGATCGACCGCGGCGCGCGCCATCGCGGGACGGTCGGAGCCGACCGTGGTCAGCGGGGGGTCGGTGAGGTGGGCTTCCTTCACATCGTCGAAACCGGCCACCGCCAGCTCGCCGGGGACATCGATCCGCAGCTCACGCGCCGCCCGCAGCACCCCGAACGCCTGGTCGTCGGTGGCGCAGAAGATGGCCGGTGGCCGGTCGGGGCCGGCGAGCAGATCGAGGGCGACCTTATAGGCGTCGTAGCGGTTGTAAGGAGCCTGGAAGAGCCGCCCCTCGGTCGACCGCCCGGCCTCGTGCATCGCGCGGCGCCAGCCCTCCACATGGTCGGTGACCGGGTCGCCGACGGTCGGGGTTATCTCGGTGCCGCCGAGGCAGGCCACATAGTCATGGCCGTGCTCCAGCAGATGCCGCACCGCGAGCTGCGCGCCGCCGACGTCGTCCAGCACCACCGCCACGTCGTCGATCGCCTCGGGCCGCTCGTGCAGCAGCACCACCCGGGCGTCCCACGCCTCGATCTCCGCCGCCGCGTTCTCGCTCGGGCCCTGGCTGATGAGGATCAGCCCGGACACCCGCATCCCCAGGAAGGCGCGCAGATAGTGCACCTCGCGCTCGTCCAGGTAGTCCGAGTTGCCGACCAGCACCATCTTTCCGCGCTCGGCGGCCGCCTGCTCGACGGCGTGCGCCATCTCCGCGAAGAACGGCTGCCGGGCGTCCGGAACGATCAGCCCTATGAGATCGGTCCGGCGGCTCGCCATCGCCTGCGCGACCCGGTCCGGCCGGTAGCCGAGCTCCTTGATCGCGGCGAGCACCCGCTCGCGCGTGGCCGGGGCGACCGGCCGGGGTCCGTTATTGATGACGTAACTGACGACCGCGGTCGACGTTCCCGCAAGCCTTGCCACATCATCCCGCGTCACCTTGGCCACGCGCGAAGTCTACGCGGGTCCAGCTAGCTGTTGGCCGGTCGTGCGGGAGCGGTCCTCGCCGTAGAGCCGACCGCGCCGTCGGGGAGCCCGCCCCGTGCCGCGCCGCCCGCTCCGGCGTCCCGCGCCGCGGCCTTGGCCCGGGCTTCCTCGGCGGCGCGCTCGACCTTCTCCGGCGCGACGAAGCGGTAGCCCACGTTTCGCACCGTGCCGATCAGGGACTCGTGCTCCGGACCCAGCTTGGCGCGCAGCCGCCGGACGTGGACGTCCACGGTGCGGGTGCCGCCGAAGTAGTCGTAGCCCCAGACCTCCTGGAGCAGCTGCGCCCGGGTGAAGACCCGGCCGGGGTGCTGGGCGAGGTACTTCAGCAGCTCGAACTCCTTGAATGTGAGATCGAGCACACGCCCCTTGAGCTTGGCGCTGTAGGTGGCCTCGTCGACCGACAGATCGCCGTTGCGGATCTCCATCGGGCTGTCGTCGGTGGTGATCTGCTGGCGGCCCATGGCCAGCCGCAGCCGGGCCTCGACCTCCGCCGGGCCCGCGGTGTCCAGCATGACGTCGTCGACGCCCCAGTCCGCGGTGACGGCGGCGAGCCCGCCCTCGGTCACCACCAGGATCAGCGGACAGCCGGGGCCGGTGGACCGCAGCAGCTGGCACAGGCTGCGCACCTGCGGCAGATCGCGGCGGCCGTCGATCAGGATGACGTCGGCACCCGGGGTGTCCACCAGGGCCGGGCCCTCGGCGGGGGCCACCCGCACGCTGTGCAGCAGCAGGCCGAGGGCGGGGAGCACCTCCGTCGAGGGCTGGAGTGCGTTGGTCAGCAGCAGGAGGGAACTCATCGTCCATCACCTGCCCCGGCCGTCTTCTCGAGGTTGTGCACGCTTCGCTCGCCCATTACGTCGGTTCCTCCTCGGTCCCTTGCGAGAGGGGCACCTCCCAGGCCGTGCCCGGGGGAGTCTGCGGCTACTACTTCGTACGGTCACGCTCCGCGCCCTTGGAGCGACGGTGCGCTCAAACGCGCACCCCGCCCTGAAAGCACAAAAGGACCCGGGGGCTACGTTGCCCGGATCCTCTTCACGACAGAATAACCCACATGACATGCGCCGGAGAGGCTCAATCCGCTCCCCGTTGTCCTTCCGCGGTCATCGCGGGCGAGCAACGGGCCATGCTGCTGACCGATGACGCGGTCTCGATCGAGGCGCGCTACGAACCTTCCCCCACCCTCGGCGCCGAACCCTCCGGCCAGCTCGCGCTGGTGGTCGGGCACGGCTTCTCCGGCGCCCTGGAGCGCCCCGCGCTACGGCGGGTGGCGTCGGAGTTTCAGCAGCGTACGGCCGTGATCACGTTTTCGTTCCGGGGTCATGGGCGGTCCGGCGGACGGTCCACGGTCGGCGATCGCGAGGTGCTGGACCTGGCCGCCGCGGTGCGCTGGGCGCGTCGGCTCGGACATCGGCGGGTGGCCACGGTCGGCTTCTCGATGGGCGGGTCGGTGGTGATCCGGCAGGCGGCGCTCTACGGGAAGATCGAAGAAATCCAGCCGTTGCAAGACGTACACGAGGGGGAGCGCACAGGGCGCTCGCCGGGGCGCACGGACGGCGTACTCGGGTCCGCCGGGTCCGCCGATGGCGCCGCGCCCGCCGGGGCGACCGACGGCGCCGCGCCCGATGCCGTCGTCGCCGTGAGCTCACCCGCCCGCTGGTACTACCGCGGCACCGCGCCCATGCGGCGGCTCCACTGGGCGATCACCCGGCCGACCGGGCGGCTGGTCTCGCGCTACGGGCTGCGCACCCGCATCGACCCCGGCGGCTGGGCCGTCGACCCGCTGTCCCCGGTGGCCGCGGCGCCGCTGATCGCGCCGACCCCGCTGCTGATCGTGCACGGCGACCGGGACCCGTACTTCCCGCTGGACCATCCGCGGATGCTGGCGTCGGCGGCGGACCCGTCCACCTCGGAGCTGTGGATCGAGCCGGGCTACGGCCACGCCGAGACCGCCGCCTCCCCCGATCTGCTGGCCCGCATCGCCGACTGGGCCACGGCCCACGCCTGACCCCGTCCCCGAGCGGCCCCCGAACGGCCCCCGAACGGCCCCGAGCGGCCCGCTATTCGGTTTCCGCCACCGGCTCCGCGAACTGGGACGCGTAGAGCCGCGCGTACGCACCGCCCGCCGCCAGCAGCGCGTCGTGCGAGCCCTGCTCCACGATCCGCCCCGACTCCATCACCAGGATCACGTCCGCGTCCCGGATGGTCGACAGCCGGTGGGCGATCACGAAGCTCGTACGGCCGCTGCGCAGCGAGGCCATCGCCCGCTGGATGAGGACCTCGGTACGGGTGTCGACCGAGCTGGTGGCCTCGTCCAGGACCAGGATCGACGGCTCGGAGAGGAACGCCCGGGCGATCGTGATCAGCTGCTTCTCACCGGCGCTGACGTTGGAGCCCTCTTCGTCGATCACCGTGTCGTAGCCGTCCGGCAGCATCCGTACGAAGCGGTCCACATATGTGGCCTTCGCCGCCTCGACGATCCTCTCGGGGCTCGCCCCCTCCGCCCCGTACGCGATGTTCTCCGCGATCGTGCCGCCGAACAGCCAGGTGTCCTGGAGCACCATCCCGATATGGGAGCGCAGCTCCTCCCGAGACATCTCGGCGATGTCCACCCCGTCCAGCGTGAGCCGCCCGCCGGAGACCTCGTAGAACCGCATCAGCAGATTGACCAGCGTGGTCTTTCCGGCGCCGGTCGGCCCGACGATGGCCACGGTCTGGCCCGGCCGCACCGACAGCGACAGCCCCTCGATGAGCGGTGTGTCCGGCTGGTAGCGGAAGGAGACCTCCTCGAACGCGACCTGCCCGCGCACCGCCTCCGGCCGCCGCGCGTCCACCGGCTCGGCGCTCTGCTCCGGCGCGTCCAGCAGCTCGAAGACCCGCTCGGCGGAGGCCACGCCCGACTGCACCAGGTTGGCCATGGAGGCGACCTGGGTGAGCGGCTGGCTGAACTGCCGGGAGTACTGGACGAACGCCTGGACATCGCCGATCGACAGCGCGCCGGAGGCCACCCGGAGCCCACCGACCACGGCCACCAGCACATAGTTGAGGTTCCCGATGAACATCATCGACGGCTGGATCAGCCCGGAGATGAACTGGGCCCGGAAGCCGGCCGCGTAGAGCTTGTCGTTCTCCTCCCGGAACGCCTGTGCGGACTCCTTCTCCCGGCCGAAGACCTTCACCAGCGCATGGCCGGTGTACATCTCCTCGATATGGGCGTTGAGCTTGCCCGTGGTCTTCCACTGCTGCACGAACTGCGGCTGGGCGCGCTTGCCGATGCGCGTGGTCAGCCACACCGAGACCGGGACGGTGATCAGCGCGACCAGCGCCAGCAGCGGCGAGATCCAGAACATCATCGACAGCACGCCCACGATCGTCAGCAGCGAGGCCATGATCTGGCTGAGGGTCTGCTGGAGCGTCTGCTGGATGTTGTCGATGTCGTTGGTGGCGCGGGAGAGCACCTCGCCGCGCGACTGCTTGTCGAAGTACGCCAGCGGCAGCCGCGCCAGCTTGTGCTCCACGTCCTCGCGCAGCCGGAAGACCGCGCGCTGGACGACGACGGTCGCCACCCGGGCCTGGACCAGGCCCAGCAGCGAGGCGGCCACGTACAGCGCCGTGACCCACAGCAGCACGACGCCGACCGCGTGGAAGTCGATGCCCTGGCCGGGGGTGACGTCCATCGAGGCGACCATGTCGGCGACCGTGCCCTGGTCCTTGTCGCGCAGCCACCGGACGGCCTGCTCCTTGCTGACGCCGTCGGGCAGCTGCCGTCCGACGATGCCCGCGAAGATCAGGTCGGTGGCCTCACCGAGGATCTTCGGGCCCACCACCGCGAGCCCGGTGCTGACCGTGCCCAGCGCGAGCACCAGCAGGACGATCCCGCGCTCGGGGCGGAGCCGGGCCAGCAGCCGGCGGCTGGAGCCGCGGAAGTCCATGGACCGCTCGGTGGGCTGACCGCCCATGAAGCGGCCTGGCCCGGCGGCGGGCGCCGGACCCCTGCGGGGCGCCGAGGTGCCGCTCATGCCGCCTCCTCCTCGGTGAGCTGGGAGAGCACGATCTCGCGGTAGGTCTTGTTGCCGGCCATCAGCTCGCCGTGGGTGCCCGCGCCGACGATCCGGCCCGCGTCGAGCACCACGATCAGATCGGCGCCCCGGATGGTGGACACCCGCTGGGCGACGATGACGACCGTCGCGTTGTCCGTCTCGTCCGCGAGCGCCGCCCGCAGCCGGGCGTCGGTGGCGTAGTCGAGCGCGGAGAAGGAGTCGTCGAAGAGGTAGACGGACGGCTTGCGGACCAGGGCGCGGGCGATCGCCAGCCGCTGCCGCTGACCGCCGGACACATTGGTCCCGCCCTGGGCGATCGGGGCGTCCAGACCGCCCTCCATGGCCGCCACGAACTCCCGTGCCTGGGCGGTCTCCAGGGCCCGCCACAGGTCCTCGTCGGTGGCGTCGGGGTCGCCGTACCGCAGGTTTGAAGCGACGGTGCCGGCGAAGAGGTACGGCTTCTGCGGGACCAGCCCTATGCTCCGGGTCATCACCTCGGGGTCGAGGTCGCGCACATCCACCCCGTCGAGGTGAACGCTGCCGTCGGTCGCGTCGAACAGCCTCGGCACCAGTCCGAGCAGGGTCGACTTGCCGCTGCCGGTGGAGCCGATGACGGCGGTGGTCCGGCCGGGCCGGGCGGTCAGCGAGATGTCGCGCAGCACGGGCGCGTCGGCGCCGGGGTAGCGGAACTCCACGCCCCGCAGCTCCAGCAGCCCCCGTCCGGCGTCGGCGGGCGCGGGCGCGACGGACATCAACGGCGGTACGACGCTGGTCCCGGTGTCCAGCACCTCCTGGACGCGTTCGGCGCACACCTCGGCCCTCGGCACCATCATGAACATGAAGGTGGCCATCATCACGGACGACAGGATCTGCATCAGATAGCTGAGGAACGCGGTCAGCGCGCCGACCTGCATCCCGCCGCTGTCGATGCGGTGTCCGCCGAACCAGACGACGGCCACGCTGGAGACGTTCACCACCAGCATCACGGCCGGGAACATCAGCGACATCAGCCGCCCGGCGCGCAGCGAGACATCCATCAGCCCGGTGTTGGCGTCGGTGAAGCGGTCGCGCTCATGGGTGTCGCGGACGAAGGCGCGGATGACCCGGATCCCGGTGATCTGCTCGCGCAGCACCCGGTTGACCGTGTCGATGCGCTGCTGGACATCGCGGAACAGCGGCCGCATCCGGCGGGCGATGAGCGTGACCACGAGGCCCAGGGCCGGAACGATGAGCAGGAGCAGCCCCGACAGCGGCACGTCCTCGTTGAGCGCCATGACCACACCGCCGACACACATGATCGGCGCCGAGACCATCAGCGTGAAGGCCATCAGGCACAGCATCTGCACCTGCTGGACGTCGTTGGTGGTGCGGGTGATCAGGGACGGCGCCCCGAAGTGGCCCATCTCCCGCGCGGAGAAGGACTGCACCCGGTCGAAGACGGCGGCGCGCACATCGCGGCCGAGCGCCATGGCGGTGCGGGCGCCGAAGTAGACGGCTCCCGCGGCGCACACGATCTGGACGAGGGTGACGGCGATCATCAGTCCGCCGACACGGAGGATGTAGCCGGTGTCGCCCTTCACCACTCCGCTGTCGATGATGTCCGCGTTCAGCGCGGGCAGGTAGAGGGTGGCGAGGGTCTGCACCAGCTGCAATAAGACGATCAGCGTGATCGTTCGGGTATAGGGCCTCAGATACGCCCGTATCAGTCGTACCAGCACACGGAAACCTTAAGTGACGCTCGTCCCGAACCGGCCGTATTTTCGACGAACCGCGTGTGGTCCCGGGCGCGGTCCCGCACCCGTCATCATGGAGGCGGCAGATGACGGGAAAGGGATCGCGATGGCGATGATGAGCACGCCCGCCGGAACCATCCGGTACTGGGCCGCGGCCCGCGCCGCGGCCGGCACCGCGGAGGAGCCGTACACCGCGTGGACACTGGCGGAGGCGCTCGAAGCGGCCCGGCAGCGGCACACCGCGCGGCCGGAGTTCGCGCGGGTCCTGCTGCGCTGTTCGTTCCTGGTCGACGGAGCCCCGGCCGGCACCCGTGACCACAAGACGATCCAACTCGCCGAGGGCGGCACGGTCGAGGTGCTCCCGCCGTTCGCAGGAGGGTGAACCCCGAGCTCATGAGCAACCAGCCGCACCAGCCCCACGAGCCTCATCAGCCCCACGAGCCTCATCAGCAGCAGGGCCAGCAGCCGCAGGGTCAGCACCCGCAGCAGCCGTATCCCCCGTACGGGTCGTACGAGGCTCCTTATGGGGGATACGACCAGAGCGCGCATCCTTACGGCGCTCACGGCGGCAATGGCCAGGGGGCGCAGCCGGCGGCCGACTGGCAGGGGTACGCGGGGTATCCGCAGCAGCAGGGGTACGCCCAGGCCCAGCCGCAGCAGTACCAGCACCCGCAGCAGCAGTACCAGCAGCAGCCGTACGCGGATCCGTACGCCGCCCAGCAGGGGCACCAGGGGCAGCAGGGCCACCAGGGGCAGCAGCCGCACCAAGGCCACCAGGGGCAGTACGCCCAGGGCTGGGCTCAGCAGCAGCACCCGTACCACCAGCCCGCCGGTCCGTCCCAGGCACCGCCTCAGGCCCCGGCCCAGGCCCAGACCCCGCCACAGACTCAGACCCCGCCACAGACTCAGGCGCCGGCTCAGGCACAAGCTCCGGCACAAGCCGCGACCGCGACCGCCGAGCCGCCCGCCCCGCGGCCGGACCGGCCGCTCACCGCCGCCGAGAAGGCCAAGGCCGAGGGCCGTCCGCAGATCCTCCACCCGGGGTTCGTCCCCGCCGCCCTGACCTCCGTGCTCGCCGCGCTGCTCGCGGCCACCGCGCCGCTGGGCCGTCCGGCCGTCGCCGTCGCGGTGGCGGCGCTTCAGGCGGTCACGGCGGCGGGCTGGTTCCGGCTGAACGGCATGTGGCCCGCCCGGCAGGGCATCGCGCTCGCCTTCGCGGGCGGTCTGGCCGCCGACATCGGCCTGCTCGCCACCGAGCCGTCACACGCCCCGACGGTCGTCATCGGCACCATCGGCGTCTGGCTGCTGCTGGTGCTGATCCTCCAGCTGCGCAGCCACGCCTCCCCGGACGAGCGGCTGTACGGCCTTACGGCCGCCGTGGCGGCCACGGCCCTCGCCGTGCTCGCGGCCGGCCATCTGGCCGCCGTCGCCGAGTCCTCGGACGCCGTGGTGGTGGGGGCGGCCGCCGTCGCCGTGGCCGTGCTCGTCCGGGCGCTGCCGCTGCCGACGGCCGCCGCCGTCGTGGTCGCGCTGGCGGCCGCCACGGGCGCCGGGGTCGGGGCCGGGCAGCTCACCGGAACGGGCACGTCCACCGCCGCCCTGCTCGGGTTCGCGGCCGGGGCGTGCGCGCTGATCGGCCACCGGGTCGCCAGCTACGACTACCCCTCACGCTTCGTCCACCTGACGGCCGGTGTGGCGCTGCCGCTCGCGGCCGCCGCCCCCGTGGTCTATGTGATCGGCCGCGCTCTGGGCTGACTCCCCGGCTCCCGCTCAGCCGCTCCGGATAGGCTCGCAGCCTCAGGCGCGAGGGCCTGAGCGAGAGCCTGGGGGACCCACTCACATGCGCGCACTACGCATCACACTGATCGTCGTCGTGATACTCGGCGGCCTCTTCGTGGCCGCCGACCGCATCGCGGTGTACATGGCCGAGTCCAAGGCGGCCGACAAGATCAAGAGTTCTCAGGGCCTGACCACCACGCCCAACGTCTCGATCAAGGGCTTCCCCTTCCTCACCCAGGTCGTGGGCAAGGAGCTGGACGAGGTCGACGTCGGCGTGGACGGGCTGACGACGGACGCGGGCGACGGCCGCAGCGTCCGGGTCACCGAGCTCGACGCCCAGCTGCACAACGTCCGCATCTCGGGCAACTTCTCGTCGGCCAGCGCCGACCGCGCCACCGGCTCGGCCCACATCAGCTACGCGGACCTGTCACAGGCCGCCGGTCCGGGGATCACGGTCGCCCAGGACCCGGCGGGCACCAACAAGGTCAAGATCACCGGCAGTCTGCTGGGCCTCACCCTCACCGCTCACTCCCAGGTCACCATCGTGAACGGCAACACCATCCGGCTGCACGCCGAGTCCATACCGGGCGGCAGCATCCCCCAGTGGGAGGACAAGGTGCGCGAGAAGGCCGACATGGAGCGGAAGATCGAGGGACTGCCCACCGGTATGCGGCTGGACAAGGTGGAGACCTCCAAGGACGGCATAGACGTCTCGGTAGCGGGTAACAACGTCCAGCTGACGGGCTGACGCGATCAGCACCAGGGGCGTCCGATCACGCCCCTGGTCCATTCACTGAGACGATCATGTCCGCGTATACGGACGCTCCTGCCCGCCGCGGGCCCCCGCGGCCACGCCCCCCGGCCGTTCACCCGCCGGTCATCTCACACTCCGGACGATAACGTCTCATCATGCGACACGCCGGTGACATGCCCGCCTGTCCGTCCCTACGATCGGACCCATGAAGCGACAGGCGGATCTCACGAAGCGGCGGGCAGTCGACCTGTGCCGCGTCGCCGCCATGCTCTGTCGCCCGGTCTGAACGGGACGTGGTCCGCGCACGCCGCGGACCGGCCCCCCTCTTCGGCCCGTCACGCCGGGCCTTCCCGCACCTTCGCTCGTACGCTCGCCGCACGCCCCGCGCGGCGCCGCGTCGTGAGCGTGCCCGTACCGCCGCAACTGCCCCGGAGGAGAGAAACATGAGCCGCAGTGACGTCCTGGTGGACGCCGACTGGGTCCAGGCCCGTATCGACGACCCCAAGACGGTCATCGTCGAGGTGGACGAGGACACCTCGGCCTACGACAAGAACCACATCAAGAACGCCGTCCGGATCGACTGGAAGCAGGACCTCCAGGACCCGGTGCGCCGTGACTTCGTCGACCAGGCCGGCTTCGAGAAGCTCCTGTCGGAGAAGGGCATCGGCAACGACGACACGGTCGTCCTCTACGGCGGCAACAACAACTGGTTCGCGGCGTACGCCTACTGGTACTTCAAGCTCTACGGCCACCAGGACGTCAAGCTGCTCGACGGCGGCCGCAAGAAGTGGGAGCTGGACTCCCGCGACCTGGTCGCCGAGGTGCCGACCCGCGCGCAGACCGAGTACAAGGCCAAGCCGCAGGACACCTCCATCCGCGCCTTCCGCGACGAGGTCGTGGACGCCATCGGCTCGCTGAACCTGGTCGACGTGCGCTCCCCCGACGAGTTCTCCGGCAAGCTGCTCGCCCCGGCCCACCTCCCGCAGGAGCAGTCGCAGCGTCCGGGCCACGTCCCGAGCGCCCGCAACATCCCGTGGTCGAAGTCGGCCAACGACGACGGCACCTTCAGGTCCGACGACGAGCTCAAGGAGATCTACGAGGGCGCGGGCGTGGACCTGTCGAAGGACACCATCGCCTACTGCCGCATCGGTGAGCGCTCCGCTCACACCTGGTTCGTCCTGCACGAGCTCCTGGGCCAGACCAACGTCAAGAACTACGACGGCTCCTGGACCGAGTACGGCTCGCTGGTCGGCGTGCCGGTCGAGCTCGGCTCCGACAGCTGACCCCTCTCCCTCGAACGTAAGGACAGACATCCATGTGTGGAGCCAAGGCCGGCGGCCCCGACGCCTCGACGATCAAGCCCGGTGAGACCACGATCCAGGGTTCGGTGACCCGCGACGGCGAGCCCGTCGCCGGGTACGTCCGGCTGCTGGACAGCACCGGCGAGTTCACCGCCGAGGTCCCCACCTCCGCGACCGGGCAGTTCCGCTTCTACGCCGCGGAGGGCACGTGGACGCTGCGCGCCCTGGTTCCCGGCGGCACCGCGGACCGCACCGTCGTCGCCCAGAAGGGCGGGCTGGCGGAGGTCGCCATCGCCGTCTGACGCGCTACGACGTGTCGTGACCGTGACTCACGGCCGGAGGGCCGCACCCCGGGGTTGGACGCCTCGGCGGGGTGCGGCCCTCCGTCTGTCGGTGCGGCGGACCGGGACGTACGCTGGACATATGTACGCGCGACGCCGCCACGCATATTTCTTCCTGATGGGCGCGTGTCTGACGCTCTTCATCTCGGCGTGGGCCTTTGTGCGCCTGTGGTCCGTCCCCGCCGCGGTCGCGATGTGCATCGTCGCCATGGTGATCCCGCCTCTGGCGGCGATCGTCGCCAATCGCCGGGGCCCGGACGACCGGTGGTGGGACGAATCGGGGGACGAGGAGTCCGACCGGTGGTGGCGGGAGCTGGACGAGCACAACCACCGGCATTGACCGACAGGGCTTCGCCTCTGGACCGCGGGGTCTGGGGCGGAGTCTGGGGCGGAGCCCCAGTTGAGCTAGTACACGAGCGCCTGGACACCGTCCGGCATGATCTCGCTCACGAAGACCTGAGCGCCCGCGATCCGGGCACCTTCGATCAGATCCTTCTCCTCGATCTCCCGCCGCGCGGCACACTGTGTGCACACCGTGATCGTCCCGCCGCCCGTAAGGATGCCGTCGATCAGATCCGGAAGCGGCGCGGCATGCGGAAGCTCGAACTCCGCGGCCCGGCCCGGCAGCGCGAACCACGTCGACTCGCCGGTCAGCCAGAGCGAGACCTCGACACCGCTCGCCGCGGCCACCGCCGCCACCGTGAACGCCTGGGAGCACCGCTCGGGAGCGTCCGCGCCCGCCGTCACCTTGATCACCAGCTTCTTCGCCATGCGTCAACCTTAGGCTCGGCACCCCGGGCCCGGCGCCGCACGGCCACCTGTCTCCACCGGCCGTCCCGGCGGCGACTAGACTCGGTTCCGTCCATCATCTGTTCCGAGGAGCGCGCTCGTGCTTGAGGCAGTCTTCACCACCCTGATGATCCTGGTCGCCGTGGCCACGCTCGGCTTCGCCGCGCTGACCTGGAAGAAGCTGTACCAGGGCCAGCGCTGAACCGCTCCCGCCCCGCCACCACGGCTCGACTCTCGACAGATCGCCTGAATTCATGATCCAGATTCCGTCCGACCTCCACCCGGACCTCGTGCCGCTCGCCTTCCTCCTGGGCAACTGGGAAGGGGCCGGCGTCTCGGACTTCCCCGGGGCCGAGAAGTGCAACTTCGGCCAGGAGGCCACCTTCACGCACGACGGCCGTGACTTCATCGAGTACGTCTCGCACACCTGGGTGCTGGACTCCGAGGGCAAGAAGGTCCGCCCCCTGGAGACCGAGTCCGGTTACTGGCGGATCGACAAGGACCGCAAGGTCGAGGTCGTGATGAGCCGTGACCAGGGCATCGTCGAGGTCTGGTACGGCGAGCTCGCGGAGGGCAAGCCGCAGATCGACCTGGCGACGGACGCCGTGGCGCGCACCGCCCACGCGGCCCCTTACTCGGGCGGCAAGCGGCTGTACGGCTACGTCAACAGCGATCTGATGTGGGTCGGCGAGAAGGCCACCCCCGAGGTCGAGCTGCGCCCGTACATGTCCGCGCATCTGAAGAAGGTCGTGGACCCCCGGGAGTGGGCCAAGGACCTCAAGGACCTGCCGGACGACGGGATCGCCTTCTTCCGCTGAGCGCCCCCGGCCCCCGGCCCCCGGTTCGCGCCTTCCGCTCGCCGCCGAGCCGGGCTCTCGCGTACCGCGTCCGGTTCTCCCCCTGTGCGTCCGGCCGGTCACCGCGGGCCCGCCTACACTTGCACCGTGGCGACCACCGACTGGAAGAGCGATCTGCGGGAGCGCGGCTATCGTCTGACCCCGCAGCGCCAGCTCGTGCTCGAAGCCGTCGATCACCTGGAGCACGCCACTCCGGACGAGATCCTCACCGAGGTGCGGCGCACCGCGAGCGGTGTCAACATCTCCACGGTCTACCGCACGCTGGAGCTGCTGGAGGAGCTGGGCCTGGTCAGCCATGCCCATCTCGGCCACGGCGCCCCCACGTACCACCTGGCCGACCGGCACCATCACATCCATATGGTGTGCCGGGACTGCACGGATGTGATCGAGGCCGATGTCTCCGTGGCCGACGCCTTCACCCGGCAGCTCCGGGCGGACTTCGGCTTCGACACCGATCTGAAGCACTTCGCGATCTTCGGCCGGTGTGCCTCCTGCTCCGCCCGGCAGCGCGCAGGAGAGGCCGGTGGAGACCCCGGACGGCTCCGTGGAGACGGCTCCGACAACCGCTCCGGTGAGGGCCGAGCCCGCAGGTCGTAGGCTGAGTTCATGAAGAGCCCTTTGCTGTCGCTGCCCGGCGCCGTCCCCGGCGAGGGCCCCGACGAAGGCGTCGCCGCCCACTACGGCGACCTGTTCCGCGAGCAGCGCGCGCTCGCCGACGGCACCGGCTTCGTGGACCTCTCGCACCGCGGAGTGGTCACGGTCAGCGGTGCCGACCGGCTGAGCTGGCTGCATCTGCTGCTCACCCAGCACGTCAGCGAACTACCGCCGGGCCAGGCCACCGAAGCCTTGATCCTCTCCGCCCACGGCCACATCGAACACGCGCTCTACCTCGTCGACGACGGCGAAACCACCTGGGCCCATGTCGAGCCCGACAGCCAGGGCGAGCTGATCGCCTACCTGGAGAGCATGAAGTTCTTCTACCGGGTGGACATCGCGGACCGCACCGACGAATACGCGGTCGTCCATCTCCCGGCGGGCAGCATCACCGAGGCCCCCGAGGGCGCCGTCGTCCGCGAGACCCCGCACGGCCGGGACCTGTTCCTGCCCCGTGAGCGCCTTACCGCCTTCGCCGAGGCGAGCGGCCCGCCGATCGGGGTGCTGGCGTACGAGGCGCTGCGGGTCGAGGCCCATCGGCCGCGGGTCGGCCTGGAGACCGACCACCGCACCATCCCGCACGAGCTGGGCTGGATCGGCTCCGCCGTCCATCTCCAGAAGGGCTGCTACCGCGGCCAGGAGACCGTCGCCCGGGTGCAGAACCTGGGGAAGCCACCGCGCCGGCTGGTCTTCCTCCACCTCGACGGCAGCGAGGTGGCACTGCCGTCCCACGGCGCGCCCATACGGCTGGCCTCCGAGGGCGAGGAGGGCCGCCAGCTGGGGTTCATCACCTCCTCGGCCCGCCACCACGAGCTGGGGCCGATCGCGCTCGCGCTGGTCAAGCGCAATGTGCCGGTGGACGCGGACCTGATCGCGGACTCCACGGCCGCCGCACAGGAGACGGTCGTGGAGCCGTGAACCCACTGCCGGTCCGCCGGGCCTCTCGGTTCGGCTAGGGGGCTTCTGATGGATCTCCGTGGAGGAAGGAGCGGCGTTCGGTGCGTGCTCTCGGCGTGCCGGGCGGAAGCCCTCGTAGCGGAGCTACTAGGGCTTTTGTCCGGTGCGGCGAGAGGGCGTGCCGGGCGTCGCGACGCCACGGGGATCCATCAGAAGCCCCCTAGACCTCGACCAGCACCGTGAACGGGCCGTCGTTCGTGAGCGAGACCTTCATGGCCGCTCCGAACCGGCCCGTTTCCACGTGTGCGCCCAGCTTCCGCAGCTGGGCCACCACCTCGTCCACGAGCGGTTCGGCGACCCCGCCGGGCGCCGCCGCGTTCCAGGTGGGACGGCGCCCCTTACGGGCGTCGCCATAGAGCGTGAACTGGCTGATGACCAGCAGCGGAGCGTCCAGGTCCGAGCAGGACCTCTCGTCGTGGAGCATCCTTACGGACCACAGCTTGCGGGCCAGCTGGGCCGCCTTCTCCGGGGTGTCGTCATGCGTCACCCCGACCAGTACGCACAGCCCCTCACCGACGATCTCGCCGACCGTCTCGCCGTCCACGACGACGCTCGCCCCGTCCACTCTCTGTACCACAGCACGCATGACGACCATGATGCCGTGCGTCCATCCGGGGCCGATCGGGTGGAGAGCCGCTGCACAGGGAGCATCACTGGTGACACGATGCGTGCAGGCGGTGCAGGCGGGCAGGAACTGCGAGAACGACGCATCGCTGGAGGGGACGGACACCAATGACCACATCGGGCACCGGCCAGCCCATGGCCACCGAGGGCCTGCTGCCGCCACGGCCGCCGAGCCAGCGCGGCGGACGGCTGGCCGACTCAGCCGCCGTGACGGCGCCGGCCGTGACGTCCACATCCGCGGCCGCGAGCGGTCTGAACGCGCTGCGGCTGCCGGAGCTGCGGGCGCTGCGCCGCTCGGCACAGCGCGAGGAGGCAGATCTGAGCTATCTGCGCAGACTGCTCCAGGGGCGGATCGACATCCTCCGCGCCGAGCTGGGCCACCGCCGTGACCCGGCGCCCGCGGCGGCCGCTGCCCAGCCGCCCGCCGCGCTGGTGGACCGGCTGCCGGAGATCCTCGCGGACCTCCCCCCACGGCACCGCTCCTCGGCCCGGCATGTCACGCTCGGGACGCCGCAGGACGCGGAGTACGAGCGGCTGGCCGAGGAGATGCTGGCCGAGGTGGGCCTGTCCGATCTGCGGGCCCGTACGGACGAGGAGCTGCACGGCGCGATGGCCCGCCTGGTCGGCCATGAGCGGCAGGTCTCGCGGCGGCGGCAGGAACTCCAGCGCACGGCGGACGGTTGCAGCGCGGAGATCGCCCGCCGGTACCGCGAGGGAGAGGCGCAGGTGGACGACCTGCTGGCGTAGGCGGTGACAGGCCGCCCGCGATGTGTTCGCCGAGCTGTCCACAGGGTGCGGTGTGATGAAAAGACCTGGTCCGAGGGGTGTGGAAATCGGCGTGCGGCCTGTGGCGGCGGACGCTTAGCGTGTGCGCATGGCCCTCGAACTCCGCACCCCGCTCGCCGATTCCGATCTGCCCAACTGGACCGTCGCGCTCAACACCGGCTTTCTGCGTCCGCCGGAGGCGCCGAAGGAGGAGGTGGAGCTGCGGCGGGAGCAGATCGATCTGTCCCGTACGCAGGGGATCTTCGACGGGGACCGCTGTGTGGCCACCTTCCGCAGCTTCGCACAGCGGCTGACGGCGGTCGGCGGGGCAGATGTCCCGGCCGACGCGATCAGCAATGTCGCGGTGTCGGCCACCCACCGCCGCCGGGGGCTGCTCAGCCGGATGATGGAGCACGATCTGCGCGCCGCCAAGGAGCGGGGCGAGGCGGTGGCCACCCTGATCGCGGCCGAGTACCCGATCTACGGGCGGTACGGCTTCGGCCCGGCCACCTGGATCACCGAATGGCAGGTGGACGTCCCCCGGGCCGGTCTCGACCCGCGCCACTCGGCTCCGGTGGACGGCGGCCGGGTCGACTTCGCCGACGCCGACGAGGTGCGGAAGCTGGGCCCCGCCCTGCATGAGCGGCTGCGCGCCCAGCAGCCCGGCGTCATCGACCGCCCGGACCCCTGGTGGCGGATCAACACGGGTCAGCGGCAGTACCCCAACCGCCCCTGGACCGAGCCGTTCTATGTGCTCCACCGCTCCCCCGAGGGCTCGGTGGACGGACTGCTCGCCTATACGGTGGACGACCGCTGGGAGGGCAACAAACGGCCGTACAACACCGCCACCGTGCTCGAGTTGATCGCGGTCAGCCCGGCCGCCGAGCGGGCACTGTGGCACTTCCTGCTCTCGGTCGACTGGGTGACCCGGGTCAACACCGGCCGGCGCGCCCCCGACGATCTGCTTCCGCTGCTGCTCGGCGATCCCCGCGCGGCCCAGGTCACCACGTATGCGGACTGGCTGTGGCTGCGCCCGCTGGATGTGCCCCAGCTGCTGGAGACCCGTGCGTACCCGGTCGAGGGCTCGCTGGTGCTCGAGCTGCGCGATGCCGCGGGGCTGGCCGGGGGCCGCTACTTCCTGGAGGCGGGCCCCGACGGCGCGGCGTGCGCGACCACGGGCCGTCCGGCCGATCTGACCATGGACATCGGCGAGTTGGGCACCCTGTGGCTGGGCGACGAGTCGGCCGTCCGGCTCGCCTCGCTGGGCCGGATAGCGGAGGAGCGCCCGGGCGCCGCCGCGCTGGCGGACCGGCTGCTGCGGACCCCGCGCCGCCCCTGGTGCCCCGATGTCTTCTGAGCCGCCCGGTGCTCAGCAGCTGGACTTGAGCAGTCGGCGGGCGCCCGCGCCCTGCTCGCCCAGCCGGTCGTAGGGGTTCGCCAGCGCGCACTTGTCGATCGACAGACAGCCGCAGCCGATGCAGTCGGTGAGGTGGTCGCGGAGGTTCTCCAGCTGTGCGATGCGCTCGTTGAGGTCCGCGTGCCAGCACTCCGAGATCCGGGCCCAGTCCTCCTTGGTGAGGACGTGGTCCTCGGGGAAGAGCCCGAGGACCTCCCGGATCCTCGCCAGCGGGATGCCGACGCGCTGCGAGGAGCGGACGAAGGCCACGCGGCGGAGGGTGTCGCGGGTGTAGCGGCGCTGATTGCCGGAGGTGCGGCGGCTGTGGATCAGCCCCTCGCGCTCGTAGAAGCGCAGCGCGGAGGCGGGCACCCCGCTGCGCTGCGCGAGCTCGCCGACCGTGAGCTCATGGGTCTTCCAGGTCAGTTGCGTCATGGTGCCGAGGGTAGCTTGACTTCAACCTTTGTTTAAGTCCGAGGCTCGTCCCATGACGACAGACACCGCCGTTCTGACGGCGACCACAACGCCCGCATCCGTCACCGACACCGGCTCCCCCATCCGGCTCGCCATCATCATCGGCAGCACCCGCGACGGCCGCTTCGGGCCGAAGATCGCGGACTGGTTCGCCGGTCATGCGACGCTCCGCTCCGATATGAGCGTCGACGTCGTGGACCTGGCCGAGACCCCGCTGCCCACGGCGCTCACCCACCGTCCCGGTCCCGAGGACGTCGCGGCCCTGGATGCCGTGACGCCCCGGCTGGACGCGGCCGACGCGTTCGCCGTGGTCACCCCCGAGTACAACCACAGCTACCCCGCCCCCCTGAAGAACGCGATCGACTGGCACTTCACCCAGTGGCAGGCCAAGCCGGTCGGCTTCGTCTCCTACGGCGGCATCTCCGGGGGGCTGCGCGCGGTCGAGCATCTGCGGCCGGTCTTCGCCGAGGTCCACGCCGTGACCGTCCGGGACACGGTCAGCTTCCACAACGCGGGCGGGCTCTTCGGAGAGGACGGCCGGCTGAAGGACCCCGAGGGTCCGGACACCGCCGCCGGGGCGATGCTCGACCAGCTCGCCTGGTGGGCGCGGGCCCTGCGCACGGCCCGCAGCACCCACCCGTACGGCAGCTGATCCGCCCGGCGGCGCCGACCCCCGTTGACGGCGCCGCCGGGAACACGGTTCACCGGCTTTGTGGCTCAGCCGGTGCGGCGGCTCAGCGGCTCAGCTGATGCGGCTGGCTCGCCCGGTGCGGCGGCTCAGCGGCTCAGCCGGTGCGGCGGCGGAAGAGCACGCCCGAAAGACCGGCCGCCACCGCCAGGATTCCGCCGCACCAGACCAGGGCCTGCCAGGCGCTGTCGCCGACCGGCCGGTCCAGCAGCAGCCCCCGCAGGGCCTCGATGACCGGGGTGACCGGCTGGTGCTCCGCGAACCCGTGCAGCCAGCCCGGCATGGTGTCGATGGGCACGAACGCGCTGCTGGGATACGGCAGGAACATCATCAGAAAGGTGAACCCGCCCGCCGCCTCCGGCGACCTGGCGATCAGGCCGAAGCAGGCCGACAGCCAGGAGATCGCGAGGATGAACATCAGCAGGATCCCGGCCACGGCCAGCCAGTCGAGCGGACCGGCGGCCGGGCGGAAACCGATGAGGAAGGCCACCCCGAAGACGATCGCGGTCGCGACCGTGTTGCGCAGCACGCTCGCCGCCACATGGCCCGCCAGGATCGGGGTGCCGCCGATGTCCAGTGACCGGAAGCGGTCGATGATGCCGCCGGTCATGTCATTGGAGACGGTGACCGCCGTAGTGGCCGAGCCGAAGCCCGCGCACAGCAGCATCACTCCGGGGACGACATAGGTGACGTACTCGGTGCCGGTGTGGATGGCGCCGCCGAAGAAGTAGACGAAGACCAGCATCAGCATGATCGGCAGCAACATGGCGGTCAGCACCGCGTCGAGATTGCGCCTGCTCAGCCGGATGGTGCGGCCGGTCAGAACGATCGCGTCAGACACCGGCCGTCTCCTTCTCGTCCGAAGCCTCACCCATGGGGCTCCCGCCCCCGGCGTCATGGCCGGTCAGGGCCATGAAGACATCGTCGAGCGTGGCGCCGTGCACGGTGAAGCGGTCCACGGCGCACCGCCCCGGGTCGATCTCGTCGAGCAGGGCGCGCACATGGGCGGCGCTGCCGTCCGTCGCGACGCCCAGCGTCAACCGGTCGGCGTCGCTCCGGACGAGCCGTACGCCCAAGTGGCGCGCGACCGTCTCGTACGCCGTGACATCGCCGCACACCAGGTCCAGCCGCTGCCCGGCCACGCGCTCCTTGAGCTCGGCCGGGGTGCCCTCGGCCACCACCCGGCCGCCGTCCACCACGGCGACGCGATCGGCGAGTTGGTCGGCCTCCTCCAGGTACTGGGTGGTGAGGAAGACCGTCACCCCATCCGCCACCAGTCCCTTGACCACCTCCCACATGGCCTGTCGGCTGCGCGGGTCGAGTCCGGTGGTCGGCTCGTCGAGGAAGATCACCTCGGGGTGGCCGACCAGGCCCGCGGCGAGGTCGAGCCTGCGGCGCATCCCGCCCGAGTAGGTGCCCACGGTGCGGCGGGCGGCGCCCGCGAGGTCGAAGCGTTCGAGCAGTTCGAGTGCGCGGCTGCGGGCCTCGGCGCGACCGAGCCGGGTCAGCCGCCCCATCATCCGCAGGTTCTCCTCGCCGGTCTGCATCTCGTCCACTGCGGCGTACTGGCCGGTGAGGCTGATGGCGCGGCGGACCCGGCGGCGTTCGGCGACGACGTCGAGGCCCGCGACCCGGGCGCGCCCGGCGTCCGGTGGCGTCAGCGTGGCCAGGATCCGCACGGTCGTGGTCTTGCCCGCCCCGTTGGGGCCGAGCAGCGCGAAGACGCTGCCGGGCGCGACCGACAGATCGACGCCCCTGAGCACCTTCACCGCCCCGTAGGACTTCTCGAGGCCGCTCGCCTCGATGGCTGGTCGATGGGCCATGATTCCCCCGCTCCCCTTCTGCGTATGCCATACACGCTACTGCGTAGGGTATACACAACTCTAGGATGGCGGTCAATCGAGCCACCCATCAGCGCACGTAGGTACGGAGGATCCCGAGGCCATGGCCACCGAGGAGAGCGGCACCGGCCTGCCGGCGAGCATCGAGGCCGCCTGGGGACTGCGGGAACGCCCGGGCAAGGGACCCCGCCCCGGGCTGACCCTGGGCCGGATCGTCGACGCCGCCGTCGGCATCGCCTCGGCGGACGGCCTCGGCGCGGTCTCCATGAGCCGGGTCGCGGCCGAGCTGGGCGTCTCCACGATGTCCCTGTACCGCTATGTCTCGGCCAAGGACGAGCTGCTGACGCTGATGGAGGACGCCGCCTACGGCCCACCCCCGCCCGGCGAACCGGCGGAGGACTGGCGGACCGGGTTCACCGACTGGGCCTGGGCGCTGCGCACCGCCGTCGCCCGCCACCCATGGGTGGTGAACGTCCCCATAAGCACCCCGCCCTCGACGCCCAACTCGGTGGCCTGGATGGAGCGCGGACTGGCCTGTCTGCGCCGCACCAACCTCAGCGAGGGCGAGAAGGTCTCCGTGCTGATGCTGGTCAGCGGCTTCGTCCGGAACGAGGCACGGATGACCTTCGACCTCCTGGCGGCCCAACGGCGCAGCGGGCAGAGCATCGAGTCCTCGATGGCGTCCTGGGCGAGGCTGCTGGAGAAGCTGACCGACGCCGAGCGCTTCCCGGCGGTGACGGCGGCGCTGCGGACCGGTGAGTTCGACACCCCGGGCGGACCCGACGACGAGTTCGTCTTCGGCCTGGAGCGGATCCTCGACGGGGTGGAGGCGCTGATCAGCGCGCGGAGCTGACCGCCCGCGCCCTTGCGCTCCACATGCCCACGGGACTGGCCAGATTCTTGTACATCCTGGCCATCCGGCCACTCGTCGGCCGGGGGGCCGATTTCCGAGCATGGTGGGCATGAACGTGCTGTGGATATTCGCCCACCCCGAACGGCGCTCCCTCAGCGGGGCATTGCGCGACGAAGGGCTGCGCGCCCTGCGCGAAGCGGGCCATGAGTACCGGCTGTCCGATCTCTACGCGATGCGCTGGAACCCCGTGGTCGACGGTCCCGACTTCCGGCATGACGCGGACGAACGCCTCATCGTCGGGTCCGCCTCACGGCGCGCCTATGACACGGGGACGCTCAGCGAGGACATCCGCGCCGAGCAGGAGAAGATCGCCTGGGCCGATGCGCTCGTCGTGCAGTTCCCGCTGTGGTGGTACGGGATGCCCGCCATCCTCAAGGGCTGGTTCGACCGCGTCTTCGTCAAGGGCTTCGCGTACGGGGTCGTCGGGCCGGACGGCCGCACCCTGCGCTACGGGGACGGCAAACTGGCCGGTAAGCGCGCGATGGTGGTGCTGACCGCCGGGGCGCCCGAGGCCACCGTGGGGCCGCGCGGTGTCAACGGCGAGCTCGGCGATCTGCTGTTCCCGCTGCACCACGGCACCTTCTGGTACAGCGGGATGTCCGTGCTGCCGCCGTATGTGGTGTACGGCGCGGACCGGGTCCCGGCCGAGGTGTACGAGACCCATGCCGCCGAGCTGCGGAAGCGGCTGGCCGCCCTGCCGACCGAGGAGCCGATTCCGTTCCGCCGGCAGAACGGCGGGGACTACGACGAGCGCCTGGTGCTCCGCCCCGACCTCCTGCCGGGCCGCACCGGACTCTCCGTGCACTACGCACAACCCCGCACCCCGGCCGCCGAAGGCACCGAGGACACGCAGCCTGCCGGGCGCGGCTAAGCAGGCGGTCACAGCTCCAGCCGCCAGTCGTTGCACCGCATCATCGTCCCCACCGGATACTCGAACTCGCACTCGCCGAGCAGCGTGAACCCGGCCTTGCGGCACACCCCGTTCGACGCGGGGTGGCCGACGGACGGATACGCGTGCAGATACCGATGGGTCCGCTGCGCCGCGGCCGCCCGCGCCACCTCCCTCGCGGCCGCGGCCGCGATCCCCCGCCCCTGGAACGGCGGCAGCACGGCCCAGCCGGTCTCGTACACCGACTCACCCCGCCACTCCCGCTCCCAGTACCCGATGCTGCCGGCCGTCCGGTCCCCCTCGCCCCGCTCGTCCCCCTCGTCCTCCTCCGGCAGCACGACCCGGTACATCCGCCCGGCGCCCGGCCCGGTCAGCTCGGCATACCGCCGGTGGCGGACCAGGAGCCGCTCCTCGCTCTCCGGCCCGCCCAGGTGGCTGGTCATCTCCGGACTGTTGACGCGGCGCAGTAGCCCCAGGCAGACCGCGCTGTCCTCCCACGGCTCGAGCCGCACCCGCACTCCGCTCGCCCCACCGGACATCGGCCACCTCCCGCCGTCGGCGCACTCCGCGCCCGCCTTCCGTCATTCGACCACGGGGGTACGACAACGGCCTCGCGCCCAGGTCACGACCCGTCCCGCCCGGCCGGCCGCCTTGGCCGGCCCGTCGGCCCGGCCCGGCGTCAGCCCGCCGACGCCACCGGCTCCAGCAGCGCCATGTCGTCCTCGCCGAGGGCGATCCGCGCCGAGGCCATGTTCTCCTCGAGATGGGCCAGTGAGCTGGTGCCGGGGATCTGGATGATCGCGGGCGAGCGGGCGAGGCCCCAGGCGAGGGCGATCTGATGCACGGTCGCGCCGTGCCGCTCCGCGACCGTCCGCAGGTTCTCGCTCTCCAGACCGGTGTGGCCGCCACCCAGCGCGAAGAACGGCATGTAGGCGATCCCGGCCGCGGCGCACTCGTCCACCAGCGCCCCGTCCGCCTGATCGAGCACCCCGAACCGGTTCTGCACCGCCGCCACGGGCGCGATCGCGCGGGCCTCGGCGAGCTGCTCGGCGCTCACATTGCTCACCCCGAGCTCCCGCACCAGCCCCTCCTCCCGCAGTGCGGCCAGCGCGCCGAACCGCTCCCCGATCGGCACCCCGCCCACCGCCTTGAGCCGCCCCACCCGCAGGTGGACCAGGTCGAGCGCGTCCACGCCCAGCTGCCGCAGGTTCTCCTCCACCAGCCCCCGCAGCTGCTCCGGCCGCGCCTCCGCGTACATCTCCCCGGTCGCGGTGCGCAGCGGCCCGATCTTGGTGGCGATGGTGAGGTGCTCGGGGTACGGGTGCAGGGCCTCGCGCAGGATGTCGTTGGCCCGCTCGGTGGCGGAGAAGTAGAAGGCGGCGGTGTCGATATGACGGACGCCCAGCTCCACGGCGCGCCGTGCGACTGCCACGGCCGTGGCCCGCTCGACGACGGGACCGCTCCACCGCCCCGGCAGCTGCATGGCCCCGAAGCCCAGCCGATCGGCCGGTGACGCTGGGTACGACGACGGGATCAAGGTTGAGAAGGATGAGGTCATGGGGCAGCATGCGCACCCTTTCGCCCCCACCACAAGATCAGCCCGACGAGATCACCCGGGCCCGATGAGACCGCACCGGCCCCATGGGGCCGGACCGGCCCGGCAGGATCAGCTCAGCCCGACGACCGCTTCAGCAGCAGCGCCCGCTCACGGGCGTTACGGGTCAGGGCCGCCGCGCGGGCGAACTCCGCCCGGGCCTCCGCATGCCGCCCCAGCCGCTCCAGCAGATCCCCGCGGACGCTCGGCAGCAGGTGGTAGTCCTTGAGGGCCGGTTCCTCAGCCAGCGCCTCGACCAGCTTCAAACCCGCCGCGGGCCCCTCCGCCATCGCGACGGCGACCGCCCGGTTGAGCTCCACCACCGGGGACGGGGTCAGCGCCATCAGCCGGCCGTAGAGGGCGGCGATGGCCGTCCAGTCGGTGTCCTCGTAGCGGATCGCGCGGGCGTGGCAGGCGGCGATGGCGGCCTGGAGGGAGTACGGGCCCTGGCCCGCCCGCTGCAACGCCTCGACGCCCCGGCGGATGAGCAGGCGGTTCCACTTGGTGCGGTTCTGGTCGGCGAGCAGCACCGGCTCACCGCCGGGGCCGGTGCGGGCCGCGATCCGGGACGACTGGAACTCCAGCAGCGAGACCAGCCCGTGCGCTTCGGGCTCCTGGGGCAGCAGCCCCGCCAGCACCCGCGCCAGGCGCAGCGCGTCCTCGCACAGCGCCGGGCGCACCAGATCGTCGCCCGCGGTCGCGGAGTAGCCCTCGTTGAAGACGAGGTAGATGACCTCCAGGACCGAGGAGAGCCGGGCGGTCCGGTCGTCGCCGTACGGCACCTCGAAGGGGACCTCGGCCTTGGCGAGCGTCCGCTTGGCCCGGACGACGCGCTGGGCGACCGTGGACTCCGGGACCAGGAACGCGCGGGCGATCTCCTCCGTGGTCAGCCCGCCAAGCAGCCGCAGGGTGAGCGCGACCCGGGCCTGGGTGGACAGCACGGGATGGCACGCGGTGAAGATCAGCCGCAGCAGATCGTCGTCGATGTCCTCGGGGGTCCCGGCGAGATCCGCCGGGTCGGGCGGTGAGACGTCCGCCAGGGCCCGCCCGACCTCCGCCAGCTTGCGCGCGTAGGTCTCCTTACGGCGTACGAGATCGATCGCGCGGTGCTTGGCGGTGGCCATGAGCCAGGCGCCCGGATTGTTCGGCACACCCGACTCCGGCCACCGCTCCAGCGCGGTGACCAGGGCGTCCTGCGCGAGTTCCTCGGCCAGCCCGACGTCCCGCACGATGCGGGCGACGCCTGCGATGATCCGCGCGGACTCGATCCTGAAGACCGTTTCGACCGTTCCGGCGATATCGGCGGTTGCGCCACTCCGGGCGCTTTCAGCCGCTTTCGCCGCATCGGCCGGGCTTGCTGCCGTCACGGCCACCATAAGAGCAGCCGTAAGGGGACGGAGCAAGCATTACCGGCTCAGGCCTCGACAACCTCACGGACCTCGACGGTGATGGTCCAGAACTCCTCGTGGACCCGCAGGAACCGCTTGGTCCACTCCAGGGCCTCGGCCTTGTCCTTGGCCTGGAGCAGGGCGTAGCCGCCGATGACCTCCTTGCTCTCGGTGAAGGGCCCGTCGGTGCAGCTGATCTTTCCGCCGGACCAGGTGACCCGGGTGCCGTCGGAGGTCGGGGTGAGCCCGGCCGTGTCCAGCATGACCCCGGCCTTGGTCATCTCCTCGATCAGCTCGCCCATCCGCTCCATGAGCTCGGGGCTGGGGCCCTCGGCGGGGGCGTTCTGCTCATCGACGCGGATCATCGACAGATAGCGCGGCATGGTGACTCCTCATGCGGAACGGGATCGGGATGTCGGAACGGAGGCCGGGGGCTTGCCCCGCCTCTCACCCCTGCGTCGAACGGGCCCCGCCCGGATCGACAGACCTCACGAAACTTTTTGGCCGGGCCGCACCGACGCGCTCACACCCGAGCGGGGTCGCACGGACGGCCCCGCATGACACGCGCCACTATTGCAAGCAAGTGCTTGCAATAGTTAGCACACCTGTTGCAGCATCGAGGCATGGCATCACTCAACGTCGGCAACCTCGGCGAGTTCCTGCGCGAGCAGCGGCGCACCGCGCAGCTGTCGCTGCGGCAGCTGGCCGATGCGGCCGGGGTGTCCAATCCGTACCTGAGCCAGATCGAGCGCGGGCTGCGCAAGCCGAGCGCCGAGATCCTGCAACAGCTGGCGAAGGCGCTGCGGATATCCGCCGAGACCCTGTACGTACAGGCGGGGATCCTCGACGAGCGGGACCGCGAGGAGACCGAGGTGCGCAGCGTGATACTCGCCGACCCCTCGATCAACGAGCGGCAGAAGCAGGTCCTGCTACAGATCTACGAGTCCTTCCGCAAGGAGAACGGGCTCCAGACCGCCTCGGACAACGCCTCCGACACCCCTGACACCGGCGCCGACGTCGCCGCACCCTCGAACTGATCCGGGAGGACCATCACCATGGCCATCACCGACGACGTACGCAAGACCCTCACCGACCCGACCCCGCTGTACTTCATGGCGGGCACGGCCGACATCGCCGCCCAGAAGCTCAAGGAGGTGCCGTCGTTCGTCGAGAAGATCGTCGCCGAGGCCCCGGAGCGCCTGAACGCGGTGCGCAACACCGACCCCAAGGTCGTGCAGGAGCGGGTCTCCCAGCAGGCCAAGGGCGCCCAGGACAAGCTCACCGAGATGCTGGGCACCATCGACACCGACATCAAGCGACTGCGCGACACAGCGCAGGAGCTCGCCCTCCAGGGTGTGGGCCGGGCCGCCGAGTTCGCCGTGAAGGCGCGGGAGCGGTACGACGAGGTGGCCGAGCACGGCCAGGAGGTCGTGCGGACCTGGCGCGGTGAGGCGGCCGACGAGGTCGTCGACATCGCCGACGCGATCGAGCCCAAGGGCGAGCGGGACGGCCACGCCGCCCGGTCCAAGGCGCCGTCGCACTCGGTCGCCATGGACTCGTCCAAGGAGGCCCCGAAGTCCCCGGCCAAGCCGGCCACCCCGGCCACCCCGGCCGCGTCGAGCGGCTCCGGCCACTCGGGCGCTCAGACGTCCGCGGCCTCGTCGGCCTCCCAGGCCAAGAAGGCCCCGGCCCGCGGCAACAAGCCCGCCCCAGCCGCCAAGAAGCCGGAGCCGAAGTCGGCCGGCTGACGCGCACACGTCCACGACCGGGCCGGGTGCGGCAGGTATAGCCTGCGTGCCCGGCCCGGTGGGCGGGTACGGTGGCCCGCAGAGACGCTTCCCATACATATCTTCTAGGCGGTGGACGGCGTGCTGGTTGAAGGCTTCGGCAAGCTGATGTACTGGGTCTCCTGGGCCCTGCTCCTCTTCAGCCTCTTCGCCTTCGTCGACTCGGCGATCCGCCGGGAGGACGCGTATCGAGCGGCGGACAAGCAGACCAAGGCATTCTGGTTGATCATCCTCGGTCTCGCGGCCGCGGTGAACTTCTTCATGGGAATCCTGGACTTCCTGCCGATCATCGGCCTGATCGCGACGATCGTGTACATCGTCGACGTCCGGCCCGCGCTGCGGCAGGTCTCCGGCGGTGGCCGCCGCTGGCCGCGCGGCCGCGGCTCCAGCTCGGACGGCCCTTACGGTCCCTTCAACGGCCGATAGCGGGCCCGAGGGACCTCATGACGAGCTACGAGCGACACGACGAGCGGCCGACCTCATAACGGGCCCGGGCCGCGGCCGGTCAGCCGCGGTCCAGCAGCAGCACCGCCAGATCGTCGGTCAGCTCCCCGCCGTTCAGCGACCGCACCTCGGTGACGGTCGCGTCCAGCAGCTCCTCACCGCGCCGTCCCTCCGCGACCTGGCGCGCCACGATCTCGACCATCCCCTCCTGCCCGAGCCGCTGCACCCCCTGCCCGACCCGGCCCTCGATCAGCCCGTCGGTGTACATCATCAGGCTCCACGCCCCGCCGAGCTCGACCTCGCGGCGCGGCCAGCGGGCGTTCGGCAGCAGACCCAGCGCCGGGCCGTTCTCGTCGGTGGGCAGCAGCCGGGGCGCCATGCTCGGGCGGATCGCCAGCGGTGAGGGGTGCCCGGCCAGGCAGACCCCGGCCCGACGGCCGTCCGGGGCGATATCCACCGTGCACAGTGTGGCGAAGATCTCATCGTCGGCGCGTTCGTTCTCCAGCACCTGCTGAAGGGTGCCGAGCAGCTGATCGCCGCAGAGCCCGGCGAAGGTCAGGGCGCGCCAGGCGATCCGCAGCTCAACGCCCAGGGCGGCCTCGTCCGGGCCGTGGCCGCAGACGTCGCCGATCATCGCGTGGACCGTGCCGTCCGGGGTGCGGACGGTGTCGTAGAAGTCGCCGCCGAGCAGGGCCCGGCTGCGGCCGGGCCGGTAGCGGGCGGCGAAGCGCAGCCCCGAGCCGTCCAGCAGCGGGGTGGGCAGCAGTCCGCGCTCCAGCCGGGCGTTCTCCTGGGCGCGCAGCCGTGACTCGGTGAGCTGGCGCTGGGCCAGGTCGGAGCGTTTGCGCTCGACGGCGTAGCGGATGGCGCGGCTGAGGATCCGGCCGTCCAGCTCACCGCGGAAGAGGAAGTCCTGGGCCCCCACCCGCACCGCCTCGGCGGCGCGCTCGGCGTCGTCCTCGGCGGTGAGCACGAGGACGGCGTGCGAGGGCGCGAGCCTCAGCACGTCGCGCAGCGTGGCCAGCGAGTCGATGCCGTCGTGGCACGGGCCCGGCAGAGCCAGGAGGATGCACTGCACCCCGTCGGTGAGCAGCCGGCTGGCCTCGGTGAGGTTGCGGGCCGTACGGATGCGGACCCGGTTACCCTCGGTGTCCAGCATCTCGGGAACGTTGAAGGCACCGGACGGATCGTCCTCGATCACCAGCAGGGTGAGCCCGTTGTCGGGCAGGGTGGCTGGACCGGCCGACTGGGCCGGTGCCTCCCGTTGCCTCGGCACGGGTACGGACATCGCTCGATTCCTTCCCTCCCCCCGAGGGCGCACCCCGCCGAACGGTGGAGCGCTGCTGGGATTCCGATACGCACACCGACTGGTCGGTTTCAGCGACGCCAGGGCGCGGGTACCGGATACTGCCAGGCGACCTTAGCGCTAGGCGGCCGTTTCACGGAATGACCTCCAGGCACCGACTTTTGTCATATGCCGCACGTCATGCGGCACTTGGCGGCCCGGGAGACAATCCCGAGATGACGAACATCACGCTGGCGCTGGGCGATATCACCGAGCAGAGCGTCGACGCGGTCGTGAACGCGGCCAACTCCTCCCTGTTGGGAGGGGGTGGCGTCGACGGAGCCATCCATCGGCGGGGCGGACCCGACATTCTGGATGAATGCCGCGATCTGCGCGCATCCCGCTACGGCAAGGGACTTCCGGCCGGTGAGGCGGTCGCCACCACGGCCGGCCGGCTGCCCGCCCGCTGGGTGATCCATACGGTCGGACCGGTCTTCTCCGCGACCGAGGACCGCTCGGCCACGCTCGCCTCCTGCTACCGCGCGTCGCTGCGGGTCGCCGACGAACTGGGCGCCCTCACGGTGGCCTTCCCGGCCGTCTCCACGGGCGTCTACCGCTGGCCGCTCGACGACGCGGCCCGGATCGCGCTCACCACCGTGCGCGATACGGACACTTCGGTCACCGAGGCCCGTTTCGTCCTCTTCGACCAGCGCGCGTACGACGCCTTCGAGACGGCCCTGAACGAGCTGCCCCCGGCCTGAGCCCTCGGCCGGCCTGGCTGCCGCCCGCCCGAGCCCTCGGCTGGCCTGGCTGCCGCCCGCCCGAGCCCTCGGCGGCCGGGCTACCTCGCGTCCGGCCGCACCACGCCCAGGATCGGCATCGAACCCGCGCCCGCGACCGTCACCTGGCGGCCGGGGCGGGGGGCGTGGATGATCGCGCCGCCGCCCACGTACATCCCCACATGGCTCGCGTCCCGGAAGTAGATGATCAGATCACCCGGGCGCATGTTCTTCACGCCCACCTTCGGCAGCAGCCGCCACTGCTCCTGCGAGGTCCGTGGGATCGCCCGGCCGGCCGCCGCCCACGCCCGCTGGGTCAGCCCCGAACAGTCGTAGGTGTTCGGGCCCACCGCGCCCCACACATAGTCCTTGCCGAGCTGGTCCTTCGCGAAGTCGACCGCGCGCCCGCCCTTCGCGGTGGCGCCGCCGCCGAGCTCCCGCAGTATCCCGGTGTCCAGCCACTTCGCCTGCGCGCCACGGGCCTTGTCCTCCTCCAGCCGGCGCAGCCGCTCCCGCTCGTCCTTCGCCAGCCGGGACTCCAGCCGCTGCGCCCGGGCCAGCTTGCGCAGGATCTCCTTCTTCGCGGCCGCCTTCTTCGCCCGGCTCCGGTCCAGCCGCTCCCACTCCTGGGAGGCCGATTCGGCGTAGCGGTCCAGCGCCACCTGGGTGCGCGCCAGACGGCCGATCAGACCGTGGGTCGCCTTCTCACCCTTGCGCGCGAGCGTGACGCCGTCGAGGAAGTCCCCCGGGTCGCCGTTGAGGAACAGCCGCGCCTCCGCGGGCATCCCGCCGCCGCGGTACTGGGCCCGGGCCATCGCCCCGGCCCGCTTGCGCAGTCCGGCCATCTCCTTCTGGGCCTTCACCACGGCCCGGGCGATCCCCAGGATGGACTTCTCCTGCCGGGCCTGTTTCTCCCGCGCGAGGTTGTACGCGTCGGTGGCGGACTCCGCCTTGCGGTAGAGCCCCTCGACCTCCTGACGGACCGCCTCCAGGCCGTGGTCCCCGGCCCCGCCGCCACCGGACCCGCCACCGGACCCGCCACCGGACCCGCCGCCCGGCGTCGGCCCCGGCTCGCCGGGCGCGGCGTACGCCGTCTCCGGCACGGCCGACAGTCCCAGCGCGCAGACGAGCGCGGTGGCCGCGGCGACGCTCACACCCCTCCCTCTCCCGTCCCGCCTCACCCGCGGTCTCCTCTCGTTCGGCTCCGGCCGTGCGCGCTCCTGTCCCTCTAGCGCGCCAGACCTGACGTACCGGCACGTAGGGACGGATAGTGACATGCCGTACCGCAATCCGACAGAGACACGCGGCGGTTACGCCGGCAGCCACCCCGATCCGGTTCACCGAACGGGTGCCGCACAGGTGTCGGACGGGCCTCGGCCGACCTCCGCGAGGGGGTCACCCTCACCGCGATCCAGCCGTGACCTGGCCGTGACATGGCCACCACACTGACGGCCGAGGTTCACCATCCGTTAACTCACCCCCTCAGGCCGCTTCACCTGATCTGCCTAATTTCGGCCCTACTGAGCGGGAGCCGAGTACGGCTCCGGCGCACGCCGCAACAAGTGCGCTCCACCCATCTCGCGCCGTCCCCCACCGGCGGCTTCTGGAAGGAACTCCTGAAAGTGAAGCTTCAGCGCAAGAACCGGCTTCGCGCCATCGCCGCCGGTGCCCTCGCTGTCTCCGGCGCCCTTGTCCTCACGGCGTGCGGTTCCGACGACAACAGCGGTGGTGGCGGCGGTGGCGACTCCAAGGCCGCCTCCAACATCAAGTGCGACGGCAAGGGGCAGCTGCTGGCCTCCGGCTCCTCCGCGCAGAAGAACGCCATGGACCTGTGGATCAAGACCTACGGGGCGGCGTGCAAGGACACCAAGCTCAACTACAAGGCCACCGGCTCGGGCGCGGGCATCCAGGAGTTCCTCCAGGGCAAGACCGCCTTCGCGGGTTCCGACTCGGCGCTGAAGCCCGAAGAGGTCAAGTCCTCGGAGAAGATCTGCAAGGGCGGCAAGGCCATTGACCTGCCGATGGTCGGCGGCCCGATCGCCGTCGGCTTCAACGTGCCCGGCGTGGACAAGCTGACGCTGAACGCCGAGGTCCTCGGCAAGATCTTCAACTCCGAGATCAAGAAGTGGGACGACCCCGCGATCAAGGCGCTGAACAAGGACGCGAAGCTTCCGAGCCTCAAGATCCAGGCGTTCCACCGCTCCGACGAGTCGGGCACCACCGACAACTTCACCAAGTACCTCAAGGCCGCCGCGCCCAAGGCGTGGCCGCATGAGCCGGGCAAGGCGTGGGAGGGCGAGGGCGGCCAGTCGGCCGACGGCTCCTCCGGTGTCTCCTCGCAGGTCAAGCAGGTCTCCGGCTCGATCTCGTACTTCGAGCTCTCCTACGCGACCGCGAACAGCATCAAGACCGTCGACCTGGACACCGGCGCCTCCGCCCCGGTCCAGGCCACCGTCGAGAACGCCTCCAAGGCCATCTCCGAGGCCAAGATCAAGGGCACCGGCAGCGACCTGGCCCTGGACCTGGCCTACGACACCAAGGCCGACGGCGCCTACCCGATCACCCTGGTCACCTACGAGATCGCCTGTGACAAGGGCAACAAGGCGAGCACCCTCCCCGCGACCAAGTCCTTCCTGACCTACGTCGCCAGCGAGGACGGCCAGACCTCGCTGAAGGAGCTGGGCTACGCCCCGCTGCCGACCGAGATCGCCAACAAGGTCCGCGAGAGCGTCAAGAGCCTCTCCTGACCCGAGTGCGGCTGACTCCGCCGTGGGGCGATCGCCACGGCGGAGTCAGCCGCACCGTCCGGTGCACCGCCGCACCAGGAGCCTCCTCCGCAGCAGGCTCCGCAGACCGGAGAACTCATGAAAACGGATATAGAACCCACATCATCAGCCGCAGGGTCACCGTCCAAGGTCAGGACCCGCTCCACCGGCCGCGCCGGCGACAAGATCTTCCTCGCCCTCTCCCGGGGTTCCGGTATCGCTCTCCTGGTGATCATGGCGGCCATCGCGGCCTTCCTCACCTACCGCGCCGCCATCGCGATCTCCAAGGACGAGGCCAACTTCCTCACGTACTTCGAGTGGAACACCGGCTCCTCGCCGATGCGGTTCGGCATCGCCGTCCTCGCCTACGGCACGATCGTCAGCTCGATCATCGCCATGCTCATCGCGGTCCCGATCGCGGTGGGCATCGCGCTGTTCATCTCGCACTACGCCCCGCGCCGGCTGGCCACCCCGGTCGCCTATGTGATCGATCTGCTCGCCGCGGTCCCCAGCATCGTCTACGGCCTGTGGGGCGCGCTCTTCCTGGTGCCGCATCTGACCGGGCTGTACACCTGGTTCGACGACTACCTGGGCTGGACCGGGATCCTCAGCTACCAGGGCGGCGCCGCGCGCTCCCTGTTCACCGTCGGCATCCTGCTGGCGATCATGATCCTGCCGATCGTCACCAGCGTGAGCCGCGAGGTGTTCCGGCAGGTCCCGAAGATGCACGAGGAGGCGGCGCTGGCGCTCGGCGCCACCCGCTGGGAGGTCATCCGGATGGCCGTCCTCCCGTTCGGCCGCTCCGGCATCATCAGCGCCTCGATGCTCGGTCTGGGCCGTGCGCTGGGCGAGACCATGGCGGTCGCCACCGTGCTGTCCCCCAACTTCCTGATCGGGACCAGCCTGCTGGACCCGGGCGGCGGCACCTTCGCCCAGAACATCGCCAGCCGCTTCAAGGAAGCCGGCAACGACGGCCGTGACGCGCTGATCGCCTCCGGTCTGGTGCTGTTCGTCATCACCCTGCTGGTGAACGGCGCTGCGCGAATGATCATCGCCCGCCGCAAGGAGTACTCGGGGACCGCCGCATGAGCACTGTCGTTGACAAGAACGCCACGCGCCACGGCTCGAGCCTCCAGCAGGCGCGGCTGCCCGGGTGGGCCCCGTACGCCCTGGTCGTGGTCTCGCTGGGCCTGGGAGCGGGCCTCGGCACCGCCCTCGGAATGGGCAACCCGTTCCAGATGGGCCTGCTCGCCGCCCTGGTCTTCATCATCGCCTCGTACGCCCTCGGCGCCGTGGTCGAGGGAAGTCGGCAGGCCAGGAACCGGCTGGCCACCAGCCTGGTGTGGGTCTGCTTCCTGCTCGCCGTCGTCCCGCTGCTCTCCCTGATCTGGGAGACCATCGACCGGGGCCGGACGGTGCTCGACGGCTACTTCCTGGCCCACTCCATGGAGGGCGTGCAGACGATCCTGCCCGGCGGTGGCGCGTACCACGCGATCATCGGCACCCTGGAGCAGGTCGGCCTCGCCGCGCTCATCGCCGTTCCGATCGGCCTGCTGACCGCCATCTACCTGGTGGAGTACGGCCGCGGCCGGCTCGCCAAGGCCGTCACCTTCTTCGTCGACGTGATGACGGGTATCCCCTCGATCGTCGCCGGTCTGTTCATCCTCAGCTTCTGGATCATCATTCTCGGCTTCGGCTACTCGGGCTTCGCCGGTGCCATGGCGCTGGCCATCCTGATGATGCCGATCGTCGTCCGCTCGACCGAGGAAATGCTCAAGCTGGTCCCGGACGAGCTGCGCGAGGCGTCCCTCGCGCTCGGCGTGCCCAAGTGGCGCACCATCCTCAAGGTGGTGCTGCCCACCGCGATCGGCGGGATCACCACGGGTGTGATGCTCGCGGTCGCCCGTATCGCCGGTGAGTCCGCGCCCATCGTGCTGCTGGTCTTCGGTGCCACGGGGATCAACAACAACCCGTTCGAAGGCGCCCAGTCGTCGCTGCCCTACTACATCTACGAGCAGTGGCAGCTCGGCAACGAGGCCTCCTTCAACCGGGCCTGGGCAGCGGCGCTCGTGCTCATCGCCTTCGTCATGATCCTGAACCTGGTGGCCCGCGGCATCGCCCGCTGGAAGGCCCCGAAGTCCGGCCGCTGAGGCCAAGAAGAAGAGAAGTGATTCACATGGCCAAGCGAATCGACGTCAGCGGGCTCACCGCCTACTACGGCAGCCACAAAGCCATCGAGGACATCTCGATGACCGTCGAGCCCCGCTCGGTGACCGCCTTCATCGGCCCGTCGGGCTGCGGCAAGTCCACCTTCCTGCGCACCCTCAACCGGATGCACGAGGTCACCCCCGGCGGACGCGTTGAGGGCAAGGTGATGCTCGACGACGAGAACCTCTACGGCTCGGGGGTGGACCCGGTCTCCGTGCGGCGCACGGTCGGCATGGTCTTCCAGCGCCCCAACCCGTTCCCGACGATGTCCATCTTCGAGAACGTGGCCGCCGGGCTGAAGCTCAACGGCTCGTACAAGAAGAGCGAGCTCGGACACGTCGTGGAGAAGTCCCTCAAGGGCGCCAACCTGTGGAACGAGGTCAAGGACCGGCTCAACAAGCCGGGCGCCGGGCTCTCCGGCGGTCAGCAGCAGCGACTGTGCATCGCCCGCGCCATCGCGGTCGAGCCCGATGTGCTGCTGATGGACGAGCCCTGCTCGGCGCTCGACCCGATCTCCACGCTCGCCATCGAGGACCTGATCGGTGAGCTCAAGGAGCGCTTCACGATCGTCATCGTGACGCACAACATGCAGCAGGCGGCGCGCGTCTCGGACCGTACGGCCTTCTTCAACCTGGCCGGTGTCGGCCAGCCGGGCAAGCTCATCGAGATCGACGAGACCGAGCGGATCTTCTCCAACCCGTCGGTGCAGGCGACCGAGGACTACATCTCCGGCCGCTTCGGCTGACCCAGGCCCCTCGCACGACCGGCGAGGACAGAACGTCCTGCGGTGCTGCATGGCGGTGCCACCGCAAGACGAAGGGCCCGCCCCTGGCTCCCGGGGGCGGGCCCACTTCGTGTGCGGTGCGTGCTTCTGTGCGTGCTCCTGTGCGCGCGGCGTGTGGCGTGCGGCGTGCGGCGCGCGGCGGTCAGCCGAAGGCCAGGTTGACGATCCAGTAGCTGAGGGCGGCGACTCCGGCCGCCGCGGGCATGGTGATGAACCAGCCGAGGATGATGTTCTTCGCGACCCCCCAGCGGACCGCACTGACCCGCTTGGTCGCCCCCACACCCATGATCGCCGAGGTGATGACATGGGTGGTCGAGATCGGCGCCTGGAACATGAACGACGCCGTGTACATGACGCCTGCCGCCGTGGTCTCCGCCGCGAACCCCTGCGGCGGGTCCAGCTCGATGATCCGCCGTCCCAGCGTGCGCATGATGCGCCAGCCGCCCGCGTAGGTGCCGAGCGACAGCATCGCGGCGCAGGAGATCTTCACCCACACCGGAATCGCGTCGCCTTCGTCCTCGACACCCCCGATGACCAGGGCCATCACCACGACACCCATGGTCTTCTGGGCGTCCTGGAGGCCGTGGCCGAGCGCCATGCCCGCCGCCGAGACGGTCTGCGCTATCCGGAAGCCGCGCTTGGCCTTGTGCGGGTTCGCGTCACGGAAGATCCAGAGGATGATCACCATCACGAAGTAGCCGAGCACCAGGCCGACGATGGGCGAGAGGACCATCGGGATGACGATCTTCTCCAGCACCCCGTCCCAGTGGACCGTGCTCGCCCCCGCGAGCGCCGCGCCGACCAGCCCGCCGAACAGCGCGTGCGAGGAGGAGGACGGCAGACCGTAGTACCAGGTCACCATGTTCCAGGTGATCGCGCCGACCAGTCCGGCGAACAAGATCATCATGCCTTGGTCGCCGGTGGGGGTGGCGATCAGGCCCTCGCTGACGGTCTTGGCGACACCGCTGCCGAGGAAGGCACCGGCGAGGTTCATCACGGCGGCCATCGCGAGCGCCGCCCGTGGGGTCAGCGCCCGGGTGGAGACCGAGGTCGCGATGGCGTTGGCCGAGTCGTGGAAGCCGTTGGTATAGGTGAAGAACAGCGCGACCGCGATGGTCACGACAAGCGCGAAGGTGTCCATGCCCGGGCTCAGGACTCCTTGACGGCGATGGTCTCGACCGTGTTCGCCACATGCTCGAAGGCGTCGGCCGCCTCCTCCAGCACATCGACGATCTGCTTGAGCTTGAGCACCTCGATGGCGTCGTACTTGCCGTTGAAGAGGTGGGCCAGGAGCTTGCGGTGGATCTGGTCCGCCTGGTTCTCCAGCCGGTTGACCTCGATCCAGTACTCCGTGAGGTTGGTCATGGTGCGCAGATTCGGCATCGCCTCGGCGGTCAGCTCGGCCGCCCGCGCCAGCACCTCGATCTGCTGCTCGACGCCCTTGGGCAGCTCTTCGACCTGGTAGAGGACGACCAGGTCGACGGCCTCCTCCATGAAGTCCATGATGTCGTCGAGGGACGAGGCCAGGGAGTAGATGTCCTCGCGGTCGAACGGCGTGATGAAGGAGGAGTTCAGCTGGTGGAAGATCGCGTGCGTGGCATCGTCCCCCGCGTGCTCCGCGGCCCTCATCCGCTCCGAGATCTCGGCACGAGCGGAGGAGTCCGCCCCGAGCAGTTCCATCAGGAGCTTGGAGCCGGTCACGATGTTGTCCGCGGACGCGGCGAACATGTCGTAAAAGCTCGTCTCCCTGGGGGTCAGACGAAAGCGCACTGGGGATCCTCGGAATGCAGCGGATGGGGACTCGACGATGCTAGGCGCATCTTCCGGCCACGGTAACCGGCGTTCCCAGTGTCGCCCATTGGGCAGAGTGCTCAGCACGGGGGCCCGGTTCGACCGGAAAAGGCGGTACCATATACCCACTGGGGGTATATGCGGACATAGCGTAATCAACGGGAGGAAGCCATGACGACCTCGGCGGCCGACACCACCGCGCCCACCGACGGCGACGAGCGGGGCCAGGCGTCCGGGCACACCTCCGCCCAGGACTCCGTACCCCACGGTGGGCATGGATACGCCAAACAAAAGGATCAGCACCTGAAGCGGCTGCGCCGGATCGAGGGCCAGATCAGGGGTCTACAGCGGATGGTCGAGGAAGACGTCTACTGCATCGACATACTCACCCAGGTCTCGGCGAGCACCAAGGCGCTCCAGTCCTTCGCCCTCCAGCTGCTCGAGGAGCATCTGCGCCACTGTGTCGCCAGCGCGGCCGTGGAGAGCGCCGCCCAGGGCGAGGCGGAGGGCACGGGAGAGGTCGACGCCAAGGTGGCCGAGGCCACGGCGGCGATCGCCCGGCTGCTGCGGACCTGAGCGGCGGCGGTACGGGCGGCCCACGGCTCAGCGCCAGTGCGGGCCGCCTGCCACTCAGCGCCGGTACGGGCCGTTCCCGGGCGTGGACATGACCGTCGGCTCGCCCCTCGCCGGACGGGGCCGCTGGGCGCCCGCCGGCGAGACGGCGGCATCGAACGTCGCCCGGGGGCGTCCGCTACGGGGCGTCCGGGCTCCCGGCACCGGCCTCCGGGGCGGTCTGCACCTTCTCCGCGAGCTTCGCCTCCTCGGCGAGCTTCGCCTCCTCGGCGAGCGTTGCCCCATCGACGCGCTTCGCCTTCTCGGGACGCCTCCCGTCCTCGGCGGCCTTCCCGTTCCCCTTGGCGCCCGTGGCCCCCTCGGCCGAATCTGATCGGTCGGCCTGCACCCGGAGCACCTCGTCGATACGGTCCGTACTGAGCCTGTCCTCGTCCGCGCTCGACGCAGCGATCATCAAGTCACCATAGAGATCGATTTCGACGAGGGCCACGGGGTCCGGGCCCGACGAGCCGCGACGCGCAACCACGTGTTTCACCTCCTCCAGCGAGCACCTGCGAGCACCTGCGAGCAGCGGCTTCCCAGCGTAGGGATCGGTACACACTCCGCGCATGGCACGGATGGGCCATTTCGAAGGGCAAAGCGGGCCCCTCCGACTACTTCTGAGGTGATCCGACCTTTCCTGTGTAGATATCCGTGGGCTTGGGGAGCTCGACCTCGGCGGGGGCCCCGAAGTCGTACAGCTCCGTTGTGGAGGCGACCCCCAGTGCGCCGCGCCGCCGCCCGGCGGCGTCCGGGCGCTCCGCCGCCTCCTGGCCGTCGGCCCGGCTGGTCACCGTGAACCGGTGGCGCACCTCGCGCAGCCGGCCGAGTCCGTCGAGATACGCGTCGAAGCGCACCGTGCTCTCGTCGAACCCCCTGGCCGCGGCCACCAGCGATCCCCGCGCGCCCTCCGAGGCGGCCCGCGCCGCCCGGCCGATGTCGGTGGTGCCGCGGTAGTGGCGCACCAGGTCCCCACCGAGCCCCTCCTCACCGACCAGACTGGCGTCCCGCACCCCGCGCAACAGCTCGGCGGCGGTCAGTGGATCCGTGGCGCCGCCGGTGACCAGATTCCCGTCGGGGATGTCCGTCGTATCCACTCGCACCCATTTGTCGCGGGGAATGCCCGCACCGCGATTGCGCATGAAAAGCGCACCGGAGGTCAGGAGTTCGGTGATCGGCGCATGCTCGGCGGTCCCCATCGCGTCCCTCGGCAGCAGCAGCCGCAGCCGTCCCAGCCGCTTCCCGAAGTCGTACGCGCCGGCGCCCCGGATGGACACGCGGGTGCCGCCCGTCGCCGTCTCCATGGTCGTACGGACCCGTGAGCTGCCCGACCTGACCAGCACGTCCGCGGCCCGGTGCAGGACGGTGACCGCGCTCTGGCGCGCGCTGCCGCCCGGGCGCTCATCGGCCGCCGTCTCGGTGGTGCAGCCGCTCACGGTCGCCAGCGACACGGCCAGCAGGCCACCCGACACGACTCCGGTGACCGCTCTCAACCGTCTCCGTACGCCGAGCCCGCGCTGCTGGAACACCATCGACCGCCGACCCCCTGGCCACGCTCGTCCCGCTTGGTACTTGTTCGTTTAACGATCCACACCGGTGGCTCGTCACGGCCCGGTAGCGTGGTCATGTGCTCGACTCAGGCGACATAGGCCCCGGCCAGAACCGCACCACCACGGTGGAGCGGGGCTCCTTCTCCATCGCCCGCTGCACCTGCGGCTGGTCCGGCCCGGCCCGTCGCGCCAGAGCCCTCGCCCGCGATGACGCGGCGGACCATGCGACGAGCCGTCACACCCGGTCCGACACAAGCGATTCATCGGACTCGTCCGATTAGTGGCGATCAATTTCGTCCGATTGGCGTGGGTTGTCCGTCCTCCGACAACTCTTCGGCCACGAGCGGAACCACACCCCCCGGTCGGCCCCTCTGACCAAAGGACCGGGCCCGCCTCGCGGTGGCCCGGTCGACGGTTGGGAGCAGCGTCGACAGGGAGGGGACACCGCCATGAACCGGCGGACACTGCTGGCAGTGGGCACGGGGCTGGCGGCCACCGCCACAGGGGTCACCGCGTGCGACGACGACACGGGGAAGGCCGGCGGTGACACGAGCCCGGTCGGCTCCTCCTCCTCGACGTCGGACGCCCGTTCGGCCTCGGCGAGCGGGAGCCACCGCGCCGTCGACGGCAAGCCGAAGTCCGCGGACTGGAGCGCGCTCGGCAAGGGCCTCCAGGGCGACCTGGTGCGCCCCGGGGACTCCGACTACACCTCCGCCAGCCGGCTCTACAACACCCGCTTCGACCATCTGCGCCCCGCCGCCGTCGCCTATATAGAGAACACCTCGGACATATCCGCCTGTCTGGACTTCGCCCGGCGCCACGGCGCCCCCGTCGCGATCCGCAACGGCGGTCACTCCTACGCCGGCTGGTCGAGCGGCGACGGCCGCCTCGTCATCGACGTCTCCGCTCTCTCCTCGATCCGTACGGCCTCCGGCGAGGCACGGATCGGCGCCGGGGCCAAGCTCATCGACGTCTACACGACGCTGGGCGCCCGCGGGGTCACCGTCCCCGGCGGCTCCTGCCCGAGCGTCGGCATATCCGGACTGACCCTCGGCGGTGGCCACGGTGTGGTCTCCCGGGCGTATGGACTGACCGCCGACAGCCTTACGGGCGCCACCATCGTCACCGCGGACGGCAAGGCCCTGGAGGTCTCCAAGAGCCGCGAGGCCGAGCTGTTCTGGGCGCTGCGCGGCGCGGGCAACGGCAACTTCGGCGTCGTCACCGAACTGCGCTTCCGTACGCATGACGCGGCCGACGGCGTGACCTGTTACATGTCATGGCCATGGTCCAAGGCCGCGAAGGTGCTGAGCGCCTGGCAGAAGTGGGGCCCGGACCAGCCGGACGAGATCTGGTCGGCGCTGCATCTGTCGGCCGCCCCCGGACGCACCCCCACCGTCTCCGTCAGCTGCTTCTCCCTCGGCACCTACAGCGCGCTGCAAAACGCGGTGGACAAGCTCGCGGACGGGCCGGGCGGCCCCGGCCCCGCCTCGCAGGTCAGCCTGCGCCGCCGCGGCTACGTCGACGCCATGCGGATGTACGCGGGCTGCGGCGACACCTCCACCGCCAACTGCCATCTGCCGGGCGACGAGCCCGGCCGCAACACCTCCGGGGTGCTGAACCGCGAGACCTACGCGGCGCGCTCGGACTTCTTCGACCGCTCGCTGAGCCAGGCGGGCGTCCGGGCCATGCTGGACCAGCTGGAGCGCTACGGGCGGCGCACCGGCGGCGGGGGCGCGGTCAGCATCGCGCTCACCGCGCTCGGCGGGGCGGTCAACCGGGTCTCGCCCACGGCCACGTCCTTCGTGCACCGCCGCTCGCGGTTCCTCGCCCAGTACACCGCGTCCTGGGCAGCGGGCGGCTCGGGCACCGCGGGCAACGCCTGGCTGGACGGCGCCCATAAGGCGATGCGGCGGTACGCCTCCGGGGCGGCCTACCAGAACTACACGGACGCGTCGCTGAAGGACTGGCGCTCGGCCTACTACGGCTCGGCCGCCGACAAGCTGACACGGGTGAAGAAGCGTTACGACCCGGACCGGCTCTTCGACTTCCCGCAGGCGCTGTGAGGTCCTCGGTCCTCGCCGGACGTCGGCGGCTGATCCGTGGAGCGGCGGCTGGTCCCCGGAGATGACAGAAGGCCCGGCAGCCGCCGGGCCTTCTTCGTATCCGTTCCGTAGTCGTGGCGTCCGTAAGGGTGCCGCTAGGCCGCCAGGTCCTTGTTCCCGTGGTCGCCGCCCACCGGGCGGGAGTCGGCGAGCTCCGCGCGTGCCTCGTCCGCGTCCTGGTCGGCGGCGGCGGGCTCGGCCCGTACCAGCCGGCCGACGCGCGAACCCGCGACCGCCGTGGTCAGCGGGGTCAGCAGCATCATCGCGAGCGGCGCCAGCAGCAGCGTGACCGCCGTCCCGAGGGCGAACCCGCCGATGACGTCGGTCGGGTAGTGGACGCCCATATAGACGCGGCAGAACCCTTCCAGCAGCGCAAGCCCTATGGCGGCGACCCCATAGGCGCGATGGGCCATGAAGACGCCGACGGCGACCGCCATGGTCAGCGTCGCGTGGTCGCTGACGAACGAGAAGTCGGTCTTGCCCGCCACCAGGACGTCGAGCCCCTGATGGTCCTTGAAGGGCCTGGGCCGCTCGACAAAGCCGCGGATGGGGATGTTGGCGATCAGCGCCAGCCCGGCGGCCAGCGGGGCCCACACCAGCCCGGCGACGGCGGACGGCGCCTCCTGCGGCCGCTTCCGGACGCTCCACCAGGCGGCCAGGGTCACCAGGGCGAGCCCGATGATGATCCCGTACTCGCCGACGAACTCCATGACGCGGTCGAACCAGTGCGGGGCATCCTTCGCCAGCCCGTTGATGTCGTAGAGAAGGCTGACATCGGGGTTCGACCCGTCCAGTGCGAGTCCAGCCATATGCCGTGGCCCCTTATCTCTTGCCTGTCACTACGTGCAGCTGCCTACCCCCCGTAATGCCTTGCGAGCCGTGGCAACGCGACCGGCGCCGGAGAGTCCGCCGTCGATCCACGCTGATCCACGTCTCGATCCACCTCCAGGGAACGCCCTCTTCTCGCCAGGGGTTCCGTACTCCACCCAACGATCACCGGGACGTTATCGAAGGGTGACCGATCGTCGCAGCTCAGGGGGAATCCTTACGCGGGGTTCGCCCGCGGCAGCGCTTTCGCGCCATCCTGAGTCACCCGCGTAGCACCGATGTAGTCCGGCGAGTCGATCTTGTCAAAACGGATCACCGCACCGGTGTAGGGCGCGTTGATCATGTAGCCGCCGCCCACATAGATCCCCACGTGGTGGATCGATCTCGGGTCGTCGAGGTCGTAGGCGAAGAAGACCAGATCGCCGGGGAGCAGCTCGCTCCGCTTGGGGTGCGGTCCGGCGTTCCACTGGTCGTTGGCGACGCGCGGCAGATCGATGCCGACCGTCTTGTACGCCGCCTTCGTCAGCCCCGAGCAGTCGAACCGCCCGCCCTCCTCCGGCGTGCCGTTCCCGCCCCAGAGATAGGGCTTGCCGAGCTGCTTCTGCGCGAAGTAGATCGCCCCGGCCGACTGCTGGGAGGGCTGGACCTTCTGGATCGGCGCCTCGAAGCTCTTGGCGAGGGTGGTGATGGTCTTCACGTAGTTCTGGGTCTCGCGGTAAGGAGGCACCCCGCCGTACTTGATCACGGCATAGGCGCCCGCGTTGTACGAGGCCAGCATGTTGTGCGTCTGATTGCCCGGCACATCCTTGACGTACTTGGCGAGCGAGCAGTCATAGGCGGCCGCCGACGGGATCGCGTCCTGCGGGTCCCAGATGTCCTTGACGCCGTCCTTGTTGCCGTCGACCCCGTGCGAGGCCCAGGTGGCGGGGATGAACTGCGCTATCCCCTTGGCGTTGGCCGGGCTCTGCGCCTTCGCGTTCCAGCCGCTCTCCTGGTAGAGCTGCGCGGCGAGGAGCGCGGGGTTGATGGCCGGGCAGGAGTTCCCGTACCGCTGGATGAGCGGTTCGTACGTGGCGGGAACGGCGCCCTTGGCCAGCCCGACGGCCTTACCGCCGGCACCGCCGACGAGGTCCGCCGCGACCAAGTAGGTACCGACGACGAGCAGCGCGACGAAGGAAAAGGAGACTCCGAGACCGACACTGACACCCAGCCAGACCTTACGCACCCGGCCATCCTCCCCCATTCGCCCGCCATGCGAACGCGTTTCCGCTCGCACGGCGAAAATCAGCCGCTCCCCAGCCGAAACCATACGGCGGCCGCCGACGCGCGCCCCCTTATGCGCCGTCGACCCGCCCCGCACGCCTCACCGCCCCTTCTCGGCCACCTCTCGCGGGGGCGCGGAACGCGTAGAGTCCAGCCGTCCGAGCACCACGACCCTGGGGACCGCAGATGACACGGCTCGACCGGCAAGAGCTCGACTGGCAGCGGGCCGCACCCGCCGACCTCCCGGAGGGTGCCGCCTACCTCGAGGTGGCCGTGGGCCCCGACGACCAGATCCTGATGCGCGAGAGCAACGACCCGGAGACCGTCGTCGTCACGACCCGGGCCAAGTGGGATGCGTTCATCAAGGGCGTCAAGGCGGGCGAGTTCGACGACTTCGCGGACCTTACGGAGGACGACTTCGCGGAGCGCACGGAGACAGACCTCACTGAGACGGAACGCACGGAGACGGACGAGCCCGCGGGGCAGTGAGGGGACGCGGAGGATGAGGCGCTGTGCGGCAGGAGCACTGAGGCCCCTCCGCCAAGTGGCCTACCCATCAGCCCCTCACGGATCGTTGCCCGACGCCCACCCGCGTGATACACAGAGTGACCATACGACACTCCGTTGACATGTCTCACACAGCCGCCGGACGGGCGTGTCCCACAACACGCACGAGATCCGCCAAGAAATGCCGCCAAGTCGACATGCGGAAGCGGATTCATCAGCGAAGATAGAGGCTGACCCACGCCATGCCGGCGGGGAGACACAACAACCCACAAGGGGCGGTGAGTTCATCATGTTCCTAGCGGCCGAAAAGGGCGACATCAACACCATCATCGGCGGAATCGCCCCAGACTGGGGTCCGTTCGGCAGCCTGGGCAGCGAGGCCCGCGTCATGATCGAGGTCGTGATGGCGGTCGCACTGCTGCTGTGCTTCGGCATCGCCATCTGGGGCGCGGCCAAGCAGCGGATCGGCGCGACGGCCCTACGGGACACCTTCAGCGCGGAGCAGGGCAAGGGGCTGATCGTCGCGGGCCTGACCGGTGTGTTCATCATCGGATCACTGGGCACGCTCTTCACGATCGTGTACGGCATGGCCATCTAGCCGCGTCCCCGCCCGCCCCGAGCCGCCCCTACCGCGCGGGGCGCACCCCCTGGCCGCAAGCCTCCGCTCCCGATTCCCCCTACCGGCCCCACACCCCGTACCCGAGGCTGCTCCCTGATGCCCGCTCCCGCTCCCGCTCACCACGCTGAGGTCGTGTCAGCTTGATGTCCACTCACACCAGCGCGCCCGAGCGTCAGTCCTCGCCGTTACCGTCGTATGCGGATGACGGAAGAGGGACCATGGATGACGCGGTCCTCAGCATCGGCGGGATCGGCTGGATCGGCGGTATCAGCAGGCTTGGCAGGCTCGGCACGGGTGAAGGGGCGTACGCAGGATGAGTCTCGGCGGCGACGACGGATACGGCGGTGACTACGAGGGCCATGAGGCGCGCCGCGGCCGCGGCGCGGCCCCCGAAGGCCACCTGACGCGCACCCGCCTGCCCGAGGGCGACGGCGACCCCTACGGGCCACCCCGCCGAGCCCCCGGCCGCCCCAAGCCCAGCCGCAACCTGATCACCGTGGTCGGCGTCATCGTCCTCCTCCTCGCGGCCATCGCCTTCGTCAACCGCGGCGACGGCAAGGACGGGGGCTCCAGCGGCGGCGACACCGGCGGGGGCGGCACCGAAGCCCAACCCACCGCCCCCACCGGCGAGCGCCCGGTCGACGGCAAGAACGCCACGACCGACATCGCCTCGGGCTTCGCCAAATCGGAGCAGGGCGCGCAGAGCGCGGCGGCGAACTACGCGGTGGCGCTGGGGTCCGCCGATATGTACAACCGCGACCGGCGCCATGAACTCGTCCCCCAGATCTTCACCGACGCGGCCGCCGACCGGCTCCAGACCAGGCTCGACAAGGCCTACTCCGCGGCGTCCCTGGAGAGAATCGGCCTGGACGCGAACGGCAAGGCCGCCGACGGCATGACCTACGTCTCGCGCACCGCCCCTCTGGGCACCAAGGTCGGCAAGTTCTCGGGCACCAGCGCGACCGTCGCGGTCTGGTGCACCGGCGTGTTCGGCACGGCCGGAGAGGGATCGAAGAACCCGGTCACCAACGACTGGTTCACCCTGACGCTCAAGCTGCGGTGGGTGAACAACGACTGGAAGGCCGAGAGCTACTCGCAGAAGGCCGGTCCAGCCCCGGTCAACAGCGACCGCACCGCGTCCACAGCCGATGAGATCGCCAAGGCAGTCGAGCAGTACGGAGGGTTCACCTATGCCCGCTAGCCCCCGCCGACGCGCTCTCACCCTCGCCGGAGCCCTGGCGTCCGTGCAGACGGCCGCCGTCCTGCTGGCCGGCCGCGCCGCGGCGGCGCCCTCGCCGACGCCCACTCCGTCGGGCGGCAAGCAGGACGACTGCGACCTCCTCCTCGGTCAGGTCCGAGAGAACTGTGAAAAGGGCAGCGGCAGCGGAGGCTCCAGCGGCCCCCCCGACCCCTCCAACCCCCTCGACCCCGCCGCCTCCCTCGCCCGCGGCTGCGCCGACGCCGCCTCCTGGCTCGTCGGCAAGCTCTCCAAGCTCGTCAAGGAGACGGCCAACGTCGACTTCACCAACGAGGCCTTCCTCCGCCAGTACGCCGTCGTCTTCGCCGCCTCCACCGTCCTCACCCTCATCCTCTGGCTCCTCGCCGTCGCCAAGCGCGCCATCCGCGGCGTCCCCCTCGGCGAGGCGCTCTCCGAAGCCATAGGCTTCCTCTGGCTGACGGTCCTGGCCTCCGCCTTCACCCCCCTCATCCTCTATACGGTCGTCACCGCGACCGACGCCGTCACCGACGCCATCGCCTCCGGCACCGGTGCGGACAACGACGCCTTCTTCGGCTCGTTCTCCCAAGCGCTCAAGCGGGACGAGGACATCGGCGGCGGCCCGATCATGCTCATCGTCGTCTCGCTGGTGACGATCCTCGCCGCCGGCGTCCTCTGCCTCGAGCTCGTCATCCGCGCCGCCCTCCTCTATGTGGGCGCGCTGCTCGGCACCGCCGTCTACGCGGGCCTCGTCGACAAGAACATGTGGGGCCATGTGCGCCGCTGGGCGGGGATCATGATCGCCGTGATCCTCGTCAAGCCGGTGATCATCACCGTCCTGGCCCTCGCCGGAGCGCTCTCCACCAACGGCGACAAGCCCGACGCCTTCTCGGCCGTCGTCTCCGGCCTGTCCATCATCATCCTCGCCATCTTCGCCAGTGCGATGATCTACCGCTTCGTGCCCGGCTTCGGCGATGAGATCGTCAAGGCCCGCAGCGCCAGCTCCGACCCCGCGTCCCGCCAGGCCGCCGCCGTCATCACTTCCCCCGCCGCCCTGGTCAAGCAGGGCATCAACACCCACAGCGCCCGCGGCGGAGGCGAGGCCGGCGGAGGCGGCGCCGCGCCGGGGCAGGCCAAGCCCGCCAACCCCGTCTCCGGCGGTGTGGCGGCCCACTCAACCCGTACCAGCGGCGGAGGTGGCGGGGGCGGCTCCCCCGCGCCCGCCAGCCGCACCGGCCACACCGGAGGCTCCGGCGGCGGCTCCGCCGCGAACCGCGGCTCCGGCAACAACTCGGGAGGTGACCGGCGGTGACGATCGACGCCCAGTCGCACCCCATCGCGCCCCGTCGCACATATCTCATCGGGCGCCCCCGCCCGAACGCGATCGTCGGCAAGAACCGCGAGACCGGCGAGATCGGGCTGATCATCGCGGGGGCGTTCATCGGGATGATGTGCGGGCTGCTGGTGCCGGTGCTGATGTTCCGCATCACCGCCCTGGTCGGCTTCCCCACCCTCGCCCTCGCCGCCGTGTACGTCCCGTACAACGGGCGGACGTTCTACCGCTGGTTCGAGATCAACCGCTCCTTCAAGCGCAGCGTCCGTAAGGGCACCACCGCCTACCGCTCCGGCGCCGCCGAGGCCGGCACCCGCCTGGACGGCCGTGAGATCGAGGTCGGCCCGCCCCCCGGCATCGGCCGGATCAACTGGCTGGCCGCCCCCTTCGGCCCCGACGAGATCGCCGTGCTCCTGCACGCCGACCGCCGCACCGTCACCGCCGCCATCGAGATCGAGGGCCCCGGCGTCGGACTGCGCGACAGCGAGGACCAGGAGGCCCTCGTCGACCGGTTCGGCACCCTGCTCAAGCATGTGGCCAACGGCGACGGCTTCGTGACCCGCCTCCAGATGCTGGCCCGTACCCTCCCCGCCGACCCCGACGCGCACGCCAAGGACGTCGAGCGGCGCGGCGACGACCAGGCCCCCAACTGGCTCAAGGACTCCTACGACCAGTTGCAGTCCATGGTCTCCACCTCCTCCGAGCAGCACCGCGCCTATCTCGTCGCCTGTATGCACTACACCCGCGACCTGGCCGCCGAGGCCCAGGCCATCGCGCGCGCCGCCCGCCACAGCGGCGGCGGCCGACGGCTCGACAAGGACGCCGGCCTCGCCGTGGTGATGGCCCGTGAGCTGACCGACATCTGCGCCCGGCTCGCCGAAGCCGACATCCGGGTCCGCCAGCCCCTGGGGCAGGGGCGGCTGGCCTCACTCATCCACTCCATGTACGACCCGGACCACCCCATCGACCACATCCAGGCGATGACCAAGCGGAACGCCTGGCCCGCCGAGCTGGACGCCATGGAGCCCACCTACCTCCAGGCCAAGACCCGGGAGTCGAGCACCCGTGAGCCCTGGTGCCACTCCACGGCCTGGGTGAAGGAGTGGCCCATGACGCCCGTGGGCGTCAACTTCCTCGCCCCGCTGCTCGTCCACACGCCCGATGTCATCCGTACGGTCGCCGTCTGTATGGACCTCGAGCCCACCGAGGTCGCCATCGAACGGATGCTCACCGAGAAGACCAACGACGAGGCCGAGGCCAGCCGCGCCGCGAAGATGAACCGCACCGTGGACCCGCGCGACATCGCCGCCCACGGCCGGCTCGACCAGCGCGGCGAGGACCTCGCCAGCGGTGCCGCGGGCGTCAACCTCGTCGGCTACATCACCGTGTCCTCCCGGTCGCCGGAGGCCCTCGCACGCGACAAGCGGACCATCCGCGCCTCGGCGGGGAAGAGCTACCTCAAGCTGGAATGGTGCGACCGCGAGCACCACCGGGCCTTTGTGAACACGCTGCCGTTCGCGACCGGCATCCGCCGATAGAACAGACAGAACAGACAGAGCCGATACAGCCCGTAGAGCTGATAGACACGACTGGGACGACAGGGACGATAGGGGCTCCGCCGTGGCCGATCCGATGAGCGCCATCACCGATGCGTTCACCAGCTTTCTCTTCGGAAAGGTGGAGACGACACGGCTGCCCGTGCGCACCTCCACCGGCCAGGCCCAGGCGGTCTATCTCCCCACCGCGGCCCCCGGCCTCGGCGACTCCGGCGTGGTCATCGGCCGTGAGGTCTACTCCGGCAAGGGCTATATCTACGACCCCTTCCAGCTCTACGGCCAGCAGCTGCCGGCCCCCCACTGGCTGGTGCTGGGCGAGTCCGGTAACGGCAAGTCGGCCCTGGAGAAGACCTATGTCCTGCGCCAGCTGCGGTTCCGCGACCGCCAGGTGGTGGTGCTGGACGCCCAGGGCGAGGACGGCGTCGGCGAATGGAACCTCATCGCGCAGGAGCTGGGGATAACGCCCATCCGGCTCGACCCCATGGCGGCCCTGGACGGCGGTATCCGGCTGAACCCCCTCGACCCGGCGATCACCACGACCGGTCAGCTCGCCCTGCTCCGCACGATCATCGAGGTCGCAATGGGGCACGGGCTCGACGAGCGCTCCGGGTTCGCCCTGAAGGTCGCGCACGCCTACGTCAACGAGACCGTCGTCGACCGCCAGCCGGTGCTGACCGACATCGTGGAGCAGCTGCGCCACCCCGAGGAGGAGTCGGCGGCGGCGATGAACGTCGACATAGACGACGTACGGGCCTGGGGCCTCGATGTCGCCCTGGTGCTGGACCGACTGGTCGACGGTGATCTGCGCGGTATGTTCGACGGCCCCACCACGGCCGGAATCGATCTGGACTCACCCCTGATCGTCTTCGACCTGTCCCATATTGATCGCAACTCGATCGCGATGCCGATCCTGATGGCCATCGTGGGCGTCTGGCTGGAGCACACCTGGATCCGTCCCGACCGTAAGAAGCGCATCTTCCTGGTCGAGGAGGCGTGGCACATCATCAACTCGCCCTTCGTCGCCCAGCTCTTCCAACGGCTGCTGAAGTTCGGGCGGCGGCTCGGCCTGTCGTTCGTCGCCGTCGTCCACCATCTCTCCGACGTGGTCGACGGCGCGGCGGCCCGGGAAGCCGCAGCGATCCTCAAGATGGCCTCCACCCGGACGATCTACGCCCAGAAGGCGGACGAGGCACGGGCCACCGGCCGCGTCCTGGGCCTGCCCCGCTGGGCCGTCGAGATCATCCCCACGCTGTCCCCCGGTATCGCGGTTTGGGACGTCAACGGCAACGTACAGGTCGTCAAACACCTGATCACCGAGGCCGAGCGGCCCCTCGTCTACACCGACCGGGCGATGACGGAGGACGCGCTGGCCGTGCAGATGGCGGTCGAGGCGGAGGCCGAGGAGCGCGCCGCCGCCGCGGTCGAGGCGGCGGAGGCGGACACCTACGGCGGGCCGTCGTACGGGTCCACGGTGGCCTGAGATGGCGGCGGGACAGAACCACGGCGGGCCCGCGGAGCACGGAGGACCTCCGTCCGCGGAACGCGGCATTCCGGACGGCCTGCTGATCGGCGCGATCGCCCTCCTGCTGGGCACGCTCGCCCTGATGTGGTCGGCGACCGGGCTGTCCGGGCTCTTCGCCCGCGGCGCCTGGCCGGACAACCTCACCTTCATGCGCGCGCCGGTGGCACTGCGCCATCTGCTCCAGGAGCCCCAAGACCTGGCGGCGGCCTGGCCCGACACCCCGAAGGACCAGCTGTCGGGGTACGGGCTGTTCTGGGGCATCTTCATCAGTGAGCTGATGGTGCTGATCGTCCTGACGATCTTCGTGATGGGCACGCTGGCCCGCTACCGGACGGTCCGCGCCCAGCGCCGCGTCGCCCGCGCGAACTCCCGCGCGAACGCGGCGGAGGCGAAGCGGCTCGGCCTCAAGGACACGGGAACCGCCAGGGACGGCGCCGCGCCCGCGGCCGCCAACGGTACGGGCGTGGAAGCGACCCCCGGCGTCGAGGCGCCGCCTCCCCCCGTCCCCGGCCCTGCGAGCGCCTCAGCGGCCCCAGGAGCCGCCTCCGCCAGATCGCCTGAGGGTTCGCCCGGCACCGCCGCTCCAGACCGCCCCAGCGGGCCCCCCGCACCGGGCCCGGCCGAGACGGTCCCCGGCCACGGCGCCATCGCACGCGTCGCCGGCCACCGACACCCGGCCGAGGCCGTCGCCGCCGAAGCGTCCGCCGGAACCAGCCCCGAACCGCACCCCCGCATCACCGAGCAGAGAGCCGCCGGTCAGTTCGCTCCCGCCGAGGGTCAGACCACTCCCCCGGCCCAGGACGGCCTGTACGCCCCGCTCGACCCGGCATCCGCACCGCAGCCGCTCCCCACCCCCCGCACCGGCCCGCTGACGTCGGCCGCCCTCCCCGACGGGGAGCTGGCCCGCTCCCGCGTCCTCTTCGGCGCCCAGCGCGGGGAGTCCGCGGCCCACGCCGTCCTGGAGGCCGTCGGCCCCGTCCTCGTCGTCACCAGCGATCCCAAGCTCTGGGCCACGACCAAGGACACCCGCGCCAAGCTCGGCCCCACCCATGTCTTCGACCCGTCCCATCTGCTCGACACCCCCGCCCGGCTGCGCTGGAACCCGGCGGCGGACTGCGGCTCCCGCGATATCGCGGCCGCCCGCGCCACCGCCCTCCTCGCCCCCGTACGGCCCATGCACGCCATGGACCGGCCCCTGGCGGAGGCCGCGGAGACGATGCTCCGCTGCTGGCTGCACGCCGCCGCCGTGGACGGCCGGCCGTTCCGCCACGTGCACCGCTGGGCACAGGGCAGTTCGGCCCACGAGCCCGTAAAGATCCTCCGTACGCACCCCAAGGCGGCGGGCGGCACGGCCGGCGAACTGGAGGCGACGCTCACCGCCCACCGCGAACGCCGCGATATGGCCCAGGAGCTGACCGCCCGTGCCCTCGGCGCGCTCTCGTCGATCCACATCCGGGACGCCTGCAATCCGGGACGCGCCGACACGCTCGCACTGGAGTCATTCGTCGCCGAAGGGGGAACGCTCTACCTGATGGGCGAATCCATCGAGGACCCCCGAACCCAGCCGGGTGCGATGCCGCTGCTGACGGCACTCGCCTCACACGTGGTCGAGCACGGCCGGCGCATGGCCGAACGGTCATCCTCCGGTCGGCTCGACCCACCACTGACCCTCGTCCTGGACGACGTCGCCGCCGTGGCCCCGCTCCCGGCACTCCCCGACCTCCTCGCCCAGGGCGCGGACCAGGGCCTGCCCACACTGGCCCTGATGCGCTCCCAGGAACAGGCCCGAGCCCGCTGGCCGCACCGCTCCCTGGCGGGCCAGGAGTCGCACTGACGGCCCGCATACCTCACCGGCTCGTCCGGTCAGCCGTCCCCGGGCGCGCCCTCGTCGGCCAGGCCCGCGTCCTGAACGAGGATCGCCGGCTGAACGCGGTTGGAAGGTTCAGCTTGGTCAGGGAGCGGCTGATGTGCGCCTTGACCGTAGTCTCGCTCTACGTGCTCTCCTTCCGCGGCCGGTGCCGGTGAGGACACGGCGGGGCCAGGAGCCGCGCGGACACCATCATGGCCCAAGCCTCAGGGCACGAGCCACCGGGCACATCGTCCGATCGTGCCCACCGGGACGTCTCTTTCGTGCATAGCCGGGGACGGAAATGGGAGCTGAACGCAAAAATGCCTCGGTCCCGAGCACTATGTGCTCGGGACCGAGGCTAAAATTTGTTCGGCGGCGTCCTACTCTCCCACAGGGTCCCCCCTGCAGTACCATCGGCGCTGAAAGGCTTAGCTTCCGGGTTCGGAATGTAACCGGG
>NZ_BAAAIF010000041.1:0-32999 GCF_039525925.1 Streptomyces javensis
GCGTCGGCGCGGGTACGGCTCGCGGCGGTGACCGACGGGGACACCGACCGGGCGGCGGCCGCGCGGCTGGCCTCCGAGGGCGAGGAGGTGCGCTGGGCCGATGGAGACGTCCTGGCGCGCCGGGTGGCCCGGCTCGGCGCCATCGAGCTGGTGTCCCGGCCGCTGGCCGACCCCGATCCCGAGCTGGTGCGGCGGGCGCTGCTGGACGGGCTGCGCCGCGAGGGCACGGGGCTGCTGCGCTGGTCGGCGCAGGCCACGGCGGTCCGGCAGCGGATGGCGTTCCTCCACCGGGAGCTGGGCGGGGCCTGGCCGGATGTCTCCGACGAGGCGCTGCTGCACCGCGCGGACGACTGGCTCGGGACGGAGCTGGCGCGGGCCCGCGGGCGCGCCGGTCTGGGGCGGGTGGACGCCGGACAGGCGCTGGCCCGGCTGATGCCGTGGGCCACGGGCGAGGCGGCGCGGTTCGAGGAGCTGGCGCCGGAGCGGATCGAGGTGCCGAGCGGCTCGCGGGTGCGGGTGGACTACGGCGCGGACCGGCCCGTACTGGCGGTGAAGCTCCAGGAGCTGTTCGGCTGGCAGGAGGCCCCCCGGATCGCGGGCGGCCGGGTGCCGCTGCTGGTCCATCTGCTGTCCCCGGCGGGACGCCCGGCCGCGGTCACCGCCGATCTGGCGTCCTTCTGGAGGGACGGCTACCGCTCGGTCCGCGCCGAACTGCGCGGCCGGTACCCCAAGCACCCCTGGCCCGAGGACCCGACCACGGCCCAACCGACCCGCCGCACCAACACCCGCCGCTGAGCGATGCGCCCGGGGGCGCTCAGTTGAACCACGGGGCGCGGTGAGCCACGCAGCGCGTCCGTCTGGCGTCAGTCGGCCCAGCCGCGCAACCTGCGGGCGGTTTCGCCGAGGCGGAAGCCGCTGATCTCCCGTATGTCGCGGACCAGTTTGACCATGGCGCCCGGCGGGGGCGCGATCGGCTCTCCGGACTCCTCCATGTACATCTGTGCGCAGGCCGCGCCGATCGTGGCGTTGTAGTCGGAGAACGGCTCGAGGATCAGTGAGGTGTGCAGAAAGGTCGCGGCGCGGGCAGCGGCCTCCTCGTAGTAGGGCTCGCCCGCGAACCGCTCGTAGCGGTGGCGCTCGGCCATGCAGTGCAGCGCACCCCAGTCCCGGACCGGGGTGTTCACCGGGGAGACCTCGACCTGGACGTTCAGCACCCAACCGGCGTCGACGTACAGGATCACCGCATGCCGTGCGGGAACTCCCGCTCGAACTCGGCCTTGTAGGCCAGGGCGAACTTCACGGCGCCCTCGACGAAGCGCTGCTTCTGACGCCGCCGCACCACGTCCTCGGTCAGTATGTCGTGCGCCAGCCGCTTGATCTCGACGCCCTTCTCCCTCGCCTCGGCACGCAGCTCCGCCAGCTCCTGCTCGGTGAACTCAATCGTGATGCCAGGCATGGGCGGCATGCTAGCCACGCCCTCACCCTGATCACTACCGGCTTGGCCCCCACGAGCGAATCGCGAGGACGGAAGTTGACGCCACGGCCGCGCCGCTCAGCGCCCCGGCGTGCTCAGTGCCCCGGCCCGCTCAGCATCACAGACCGCTCAGCACCACAGACCGCTCAGCACTCCAGCCTCAGGGCGAACTGCTCCCCCGTCGGGAACGGCTCGTCCACGGGGTGCGGCCCGACCCATATGAGCGCCTGCTCGAAGGTCATGTACGAGCCGTTGTCGACGCACTGGCCGACCACCACCGCATTGCCGCCGCAGCGCCATGCCGCGTAGTTCCACGGGTGGTCGCCCTTCTCGTCCCGCACCACGGTCTCCGGATGGCCCAGGCGCTCGCTGAATGCGTCCACGGCGGCGCGCCATCGGCCGTCGAAGCCGGAGCGGTCGGCCTCGCGGTCGAAGACCCAGCCGGGGTCGCCGGAGTGGTACCCGGCGAGCCAGTCGACATTGCCGCTGAGCCCGTCGGCCTGCAACTCCGCGTCGAAGTCGTCCGGTTCGTAGTAGTAACAGAACGGGATCATGCATTCGGTGTCCGCGTCGTCGGGCCCGCCGAACCACTCCGGGAGGACATAGTGCCCGGTGTTGGTGGCGTACGAGGACGTGCGGGAGCCGTCGGGCACCCAGCCGAAGCGCTTCGCGGCGGCCGCCGTGGCGCCCGGGAGCCATTCCAGGCGCGCCAAGTCAGCGATGTGGCCGATGAGTTCGGGACCGGGGACGCAGCTGTTCACTGGCATGGTCATACGCTACGGCCCGCCACTGACAACGCGGTCGGCGCCGCCGGGGCCGCCGGCGGGCGCACCGCGCGTCCGCGCGCCTCCAGCAGCAGCGCGAGCGCGAGCAGGGCCAGCCCCAGGATCAGGAAGCCCCACGGCAGATAGGCGGTGAGCAGCAGGACCAGCCGGCGCTGGGACTTGACCATGTCCACCGTGTGCCGGATGTAGTCCTCGCGCATCTTCACATGGCCCGAGAAGACGGTCACCCGGTCGCGGCCGCCCAGCAGTGTGCCGCCGCGCAGCTCCTCCTTGTGGATCTCCTGCCCGTTGACCGGGGCGCCCGTGGTGGGCTCGACCCAGAACATCCGCTTGGTGCTGTACCAGCGGGTGGTGCCGGCCTTGCGGACGGTCTCGGGGGTGACGCCGTTGACCGGCATGGTCTTGGGCAGCGGCACCTTGGTCCAGGGGATCGTCTGCTCGAAGTAGTAGACCTCCAGACCGTGGAAGTCGCGGGTGCCCTTGTAGTGGATGGGGGCGGAGGTGCGGGTCTGGGCGTCGAAGTAGCGGTAGTCGCGCTTCTCGGTGAGGAACGGCCATTTGTACTCGATGCCGTCGCGGCGCACCGCGTCCCCGTCGACATGTTCGCCGCCCGCGTGCACCGGGTCCTGGGAGTGGGCGTCGAAGACATAGCGCTCGGGGATCTTGGAGACCATCTTGCCGTCGGGCCCGGCCACATACGACAGGGTGTCCCAGACGACGACATCGCGCCCGGTCGCCTTCCCGACCTTCTTCGCGGCGGGCACATTGCCGCGCAGGGTCTGCACAATGCTGACCTTGGGGACGGTCCGGGGCTTCATGGTGCCGTAGTCGAGCAGCGTGGCCGGACTGGCCTCCATCACGGCCGTCTGGTACTCACTGGGCGGGATCTTGGCCAGCCGGGGATAGGCGTACCAGCGCAGCAGCGGCGCGAGGGCGGCGAAGAAGACGGCGAAGGCCAGCAGCACCAGGCTTGCTCTGCGGCGCATGGCGGATGTCCCTCCCTCAGGGGTGCTTGGGGACGGTGGTGAGCAGGGGTTCCGGGGAGGTCTCACCGCTGGGGGCGCCGATGGCCGTCATCGTGAACACGATGGCGAGGGCGGCGGCGAGTCCGATCGCGGCGGCGGCGAGGGCACGCATACGGGGCCTCCTCGTGGTCGGTACGAGGCGCTGCCTGACGCTTCGTCAGGGATGGGGCACCGTAGCAACGGGGGCCGCAGATGAGAACACGAAGGCGTGAAAGCGTCACACCGCCCCTGGGCCCGGTGGGGGCTCAGGGGCGGTGCGGTGAACCGTATGAGGGGCGCTTGGCTACGAGGCGGGGGCCTGGGTGACCGTCAGCTCGATGTCCAGGACGGCGCCGCCCTCGGCGGTGAGGCGGAGCAGGAAGGTGCCCGCCTGGTCATCGGTGAGGATCTTCGGCAGCGTGAGCTGGCCGAGGTCATCGGTCTTCAGGGCGGCCAGGGTGCGCACCGGCTTGCCCTTGTCGTCCAGGAAGTAGGGCCCCTTGTCGTTGGGGGTCGGGTTCTTCGCCGAGGTGATCATGGTGGCGGTCACCGGGACATCCGCCATGGTCTTGCCCTTGTTGGTGGCCTTGACGGTGAGCGGGTCGGTGAAGGAGTCGCCGGTCCGGGCGGTGAGCTTCTTGTCGCCGATCCGGGCCAGCGCGTCGGCCTGCGGCACGGGCCGGGCCTTGACGGTGGCGGTGAACTCGACCGGGGCCGCCTCCCGCCCCACGGCGGTGGCGCGCACGGTGAAGGTGCCGGTCTTCTCGCCCGCGAGCAGCTTCGGCGCGGTGGCGGTGCCGTCGTCGGCGGACAGCACGGTGGCGGACTTGACCAGGCCGAGGAAGCGGGTATCGGTGTCGCCGAGGATCTCGTACCGCACCTTGGCGCCGGCCACCGGCTTGCCCGCGGTGTCCACGGCCTTGACGCGCGGCGACCGGTCGAACCCGGTGCCCGCGATGGCGGACAGCTCCTTGGCGCCGACCGTGGTGAGCTTGCTGGTACCGCTCGGGGTGGACGGTGGAGTGGTGGGGGGCTTCGGGGTCGGGGACCCGGTGCCGGGGGTGCCGGGGTTGTCACCGGTCGGTGGGGTGGGAGTGGTGGTGTCGGGCTTGCCTTCGGGCTTGTCTTCGGGCTTGGGCAGGGTGCGGGCCTCGTTCTCCTCGCCCTTGCCGCCGTCCTTCCCCGGGTTCTTGCCCGAGTCCTTGCCCTTGTCGCCCGAGCCCGAGCCGGAGTCGTTCCCCGAGGGGATCGCACCGGTGCCGTCGGGGACCTCATGGGTGCCGCGCTTGTAGTACTCGAACCACGACAGGACGGTGTTCAGGTATTCCCGCGAGTGGTTGTAGCCGAGGATCGCACGGTCCAGATCGGCCTTGACGGACAGATCGCGGCCGTCCGCGCAGAGGTAGCTGCCCGCGGCGAGGGCGGCGTCATAGACGTTGTTGGGGTCCTTCTCGCCGTCACCATTGCCGTCCCGGCCCCAGTTGGCCCAGGTGGACGGGATGAACTGCATCGGGCCGACCGCACGGTCATGCTGGCTGTCGCCGTCGTAGGCACCGCCGTCGGTGTCCTTGATCAGGGCGAAGCCGTCACCGTTCAGGACCGGGCCGAGGATGGGCGAGACGGTGGTGCCGTCGGCGCCCACATTGCCGCCACCGGCCTGGCCGGACTCGACCTTGCCGATCGCGGCGAGCAGCTCCCAGGGCAGATTGCAGCCGGGGTTGGACTCCCTCAGGGCCGCTTCCGCCTTCTTGTAGGCGGCCAGGACGCTCGCGGGTATGCCCGCCTCGGGCTTGGTGCTGCTGCCCCCGGGGAGCCCGGGCAGATCGATCGAGGAGCCCGGCTTGTCGGGGGTGACCAGGGGTGGCAGATCGGTGTGGTACGAGGAACCACCGTCTATGGGGGTGTCGTCCGGCGCCGGTGTCTCCCCCGCCCGCTGCTCCCGGTTCCGGTCGCCATGGTCGGAATTGGCGAATCCCGGCGCCTGGGACGCGGTGAGGGCGGCCATCGCGGCCGCCGCCACCGCTGTCGTGGCCGCCCCCTTGCGCAGTCGTCGGCCGATTAGCGGTGCCATCCGTGTGTCCCTCCCGTCGAACACCATGCGCTCCCCCGGCGCGTCAACTCTGGTGACACTACGACAACTTATGGCCCGCAGCTACCGGTGCAAACACCGCATCGGGCGAACTCTCAGTGAGCCGCGGACTCCCAGTCCGCACCGGATCCTACCGATACGTCCAGCGGAGCGCTGAGCTGGAAGGCGCCCGTCATCTCCCGGCGCACCAGCTCCTCCACCCGCTCCCGCTCACCGGGCGCGATCTCCAGCACGATTTCGTCGTGGACCTGCAACAGCATCCGCGACGAGAGTTTCTCCTTCGTCAACGCCGCGTCCACCTTGAGCATCGCGATCTTCACGATGTCGGCAGCCGTGCCCTGGATCGGGGCGTTCAGCGCCATCCGCTCGGCCATCTCGCGGCGCTGGCGGTTGTCGCTGGTGAGGTCCGGCAGATAGCGGCGGCGGCCGAGCATGGTCTCCGTATAGCCGGTGGCGCGCGCCTCCTCGACGACCCGCTGGAGATAGTCGCGCACCCCGCCGAACCGCTCGAAGAAGTTCTCCATCAGCTTGCGGGCCTCGTCGGGGGTGATGCCCAGCTGCTGGGAGAGGCCGAACGCCGACAGGCCGTACGCCAGCCCGTAGGACATGGCCTTGATCTTGCGGCGCATCTCCGGGTCGACCGCCGACTTGTCGACGGAGAAGACCTGGGAGGCGACCGTCGTGTGCAGGTCCTCACCGGAGGTGAACGCCTCGATCAGGCCCTCGTCCTCGGAGAGATGGGCCATGACGCGCAGCTCGATCTGGCTGTAGTCGGCGGTCATCAGCGACTCGAAGCCGTCGCCGACGACGAAGCCGCGCCGGATCGCCCGGCCCTCGTCGGTGCGCACCGGGATGTTCTGGAGGTTGGGGTCGGTGGAGGAGAGCCGGCCGGTGGCCGCCACGGTCTGGTTGAACGAGGTGTGGATGCGGCCGCCGGGGGCGATGGTCTTGATCAGGCCCTCGACGGTGGAGCGCAGCCGCGCCTGCTCACGGTGGCGCAGCATGATCACCGGGAGCTCGTGGTCGGTCTGTGCGGCCAGCCAGGCCAGCGCGTCGGCGTCCGTGGTGTACCCGGTCTTGGTCTTCTTGGTCTTGGGCAGGCCCAGCTCGCCGAAGAGCACCTCCTGGAGCTGCTTGGGCGAGCCGAGGTTGAACTCATGGCCCACCGCGTCGTGGGCCTCCTTCACGGCGTGCTGCACGGCGGCCGCGAACTGCTGCTCCATGCGCTCCAGCCAGCCGCGGTCGGCGGCGATGCCCGACCGCTCCATCCGGGCCAGCAGCTCGGAGACGGGCAGCTCCATGTCGTGCAGCAGCCCGGCCGCGCCCACGTCCTTGAGCCGGCCGTCGAAGGCCTCGCCCAGGTCCAGAATGGTCCGCGCCTTGATCATCAGGGCGTCCCGCTCGGCCTCCTCATCGGCGCCGAAGGCCAGCTGTCCGCTGTCCGCGGCCGCCGCCGGGGACAGCTCACGGCCCAGGTACTCCACCGACAGGGCGTCCAGCTCGAAGGAGCGGCGGCCGGGCTTGACCAGATAGGCGGCGAGGGCGGTGTCCATGGAGACGCCCGCGACGGACCAGCCGTGCTCGGCGAAGACCCGCATGATCCCCTTGGCGTTGTGCAGCACCTTGGGGCGGTCCGGGTCTGCGATCCACTCGGCGAACGCCCGCTCGTCGGCCTCGTCCAGCTGCGAGGGGTCGAAGAAGGCGGCGGGGCCGGAGCCGGTGGCCAGCGCGATCTCGCTGACACTGCCGCTGCCCAGTGCCCAGGTGTCGACGGTGGCCAGGCCCAGCGGCGCGGCGCGGTGGCTCTCCAGCCAGGGGGCCAGCTCGCCCGCGCCCAGCGCCACCCCGTCGACCGCTACACCCGGCTCGGTGGCCGCCGGCTCGTCCGCCGCCGCGCCCGGGTCGACGGCCATGATCCGGTCGCGGAAGTTCTGGTGGCGGAACTCCAGCGCGTCCAGGATCACCCCGAGCGCCTCCCGGTCGTACGGGGCGCGCTCGAGCCCCTCGGGGCCGGTGGTGAGCTCCACGTCCCGCACCAGCTCGGTCAGCTGGCGGTTGAGCTTCACGGACTCCAGGTGGTCGCGGAGCTTCTCGCCGACCTTCCCCTTGACCTCCTCGACCCGCTCCACCAGCTCCTCGAAGGAGCCGAACTGATTGATCCACTTCGCCGCGGTCTTCTCGCCGACGCCCGGGATGCCGGGGAGGTTGTCCGACGGGTCGCCGCGCAGCGCCGCGAAGTCGGGGTACTGGCTCGGGGTGAGGCCGTACTTCTCCTGCACCTTCTCGGGGGTGAACCGGGTCAGCTCGGAGACGCCCTTGGTGGGGTAGAGCACCGTGACATGGTCGGTGACCAGCTGGAAGGAGTCCCGGTCGCCGGTGACGATCAGGACGTCGAAGCCCTGCTCCTCGGCCTGGGTGGCGAGCGTGGCGATCACATCGTCGGCCTCGAAGCCATCCACCGCGAAGCGCGTGATCTTCATGGCGTCGAGCAGCTCGCCGATCAGCTCGACCTGGCCCTTGAACTCGTCGGGGGACTTGGAGCGGTTCGCCTTGTACTCGGTGAACTGCTCGGAGCGCCAGGTCTTGCGCGAGACGTCGAACGCCACGGCGAGGTGCGTGGGCCGCTCATCACGGAGCGTGTTCGCCAGCATCGAGGTGAAGCCGTAGATCGCGTTGGTGGTCTGGCCGGTGGTCGTGTTGAAGTTCTCCGCCGGCAGCGCGAAGAACGCCCGGTATGCCAGGGAATGCCCGTCCAGCAGGAGCAGGCGGGGACGGCCGTCCCCGGGGCGGTCGGTCGCGGGCGCTGCGGTCTTCTTCGATGCTTTCTCTGCCACGCCCCCGATCCTGCCACGCCCCACCGACAATGCCTCCCGCCCCGGCCACCGGACCGGACCGGGCACAAGATCGCACCGGGCCGGGCGCAGGATCGGCCCGGACCGCGCGGCCGGAACGGCCGTACCACCGAACCGGGCCGCCGCCCCGGCTGTCGGTGGCCCGTGACAGGATCGGACCCAGTAGGTCCACACACAGGTCCGGCAACGCTCGAGCCCAAGGGGAGCGACATGGCAGCCAAGCCGCCCGCAGGCGATCCGATCCAGGACGCGCCCGAGGTCACACCCCCGCAACATGCCGCCGCCGGGCTACCGGCGGTAGGGCATTCGCTGCGCATCGCCCACCAGCAGATGGGCGTGCGCCGCACCGCGCTCACCCTGCTGCGGGTCAACCAGAAGAACGGCTTCGACTGCCCCGGCTGCGCCTGGCCCGAGCCCGACAAGCGCCACGCGGCCGAGTTCTGTGAGAACGGCGCGAAGGCCGTCGCCGAGGAGGCCACCCTCCGCCGGGTGACCCCCGACTTCTTCGCCGCCCACCCGGTGGCCGACCTCGCCACCCGCAGCGGCTACTGGCTCGGCCAGCAGGGCCGGCTGACCCAGCCCATGTACCTCCCCGAGGGCGCCGAGCGGTACGAGCCGGTGTCCTGGGACCGGGCCTTCGACATCATCGGCGACGAGCTGACCGCGCTCGACTCCCCCGACGAGGCGGTCTTCTACACCTCGGGCCGCACCAGCAACGAGGCGGCCTTCCTCTACCAGCTCTTCGCCCGCGAGTTCGGCACCAACAACCTGCCCGACTGCTCCAACATGTGCCATGAGTCCTCCGGCTCGGCGCTCACCGAGACCCTCGGCGTCGGCAAGGGCAGCGTGCTGCTCGATGACCTCTACAAGGCCGACCTGATCGTCGTGGCCGGGCAGAACCCGGGCACCAACCACCCGCGCATGCTCTCCGCCCTGGAGAAGGCGAAGGCCAACGGCGCGAAGATCATCTCCATCAACCCGCTGCCCGAGGCCGGGCTCGAGCGGTTCAAGAACCCGCAGAACGCCCGCGGGATCGCCGGCGGCGGCACCGCGCTCACCGATCTCTTCCTACAGATCCGGATCGGCGGCGACCAGGCCCTCTTCCGCCTCCTCAACAAGCTCATCCTGGAGACAGAAGGGGCCACCGACGAGGAGTTCATCGGCGAACACACCCACGGCTTCGAGGAGTTCGCCGCCGCGGCCCGCGCCGCCGACTGGGACGAGACGCTGCGCGCCACCGGTCTGGACCGCGCCGACATCGACCGCGCCCTGCGCATGGTCCTCGACTCGAAGCGCACCATCGTGTGCTGGGCGATGGGCCTGACCCAGCACAAGCACTCGGTGCCCACCATCCGTGAGGTCGTCAACTTCCTGCTGCTGCGCGGCAACATCGGCCGCCCCGGCGCCGGGGTCTGCCCGGTGCGCGGCCACAGCAATGTGCAGGGCGACCGCACCATGGGCATCTTCGAGCGCCCCGCCCCGGCCTTCCTGGACGCCCTGGAGCGCGAGTTCGGCTTCGCCCCGCCCCGCGAGCACGGCTTCGACGTCGTCCGTGCCATCCGTGCCCTGCGCGACGGCCAGGCCAAGGTCTTCTTCGCCATGGGCGGCAACTTCGTGGCGGCCTCCCCCGACACCGAGGTCACCGAAGCCGCGATGCGCGCCGCGCGGCTGACCGTCCACGTCTCCACCAAGCTCAACCGCTCCCATGTGGTCACCGGCGCGCGGGCACTGATCCTGCCCACCCTCGGCCGCACCGAGCGCGATGTCCAGGGCGGCGGCCCGCAGTTCGTCACCGTCGAGGACTCCATGGGCATGGTGCACGCCTCCCGCGGGCGCCTGGAGCCCGCGAGCTCCCATCTGCTCTCCGAGCCGGCCATCGTCTGCCGGATGGCCCGCCGGGTGCTCGGCCCCGGGAGCCGCACCCCCTGGGAGGAGTTCGGACAGGACTACGCGCGCGTCCGCGACCGCATCGCCGCCGTCATCCCGGGCTTCGAGGACTTCAACGACCGGGTGAGCGACCCCTCCGGATTCGCCCTGCCGCACGCCCCGCGCGACAGCCGCAGCTTCCCCACCGCCACCGGTAAGGCCAACTTCACCGCGGCCCCCATCGAGTACCCCGAGGCGCCCGAGGGCCGGCTGCTGCTCCAGACCCTGCGCTCCCACGACCAGTACAACACCACCATCTACGGCCTGGACGACCGCTACCGCGGCATCAAGAACGGCCGCCGGGTGGTGCTGGTGCACCCCGAGGACGCCCGGGAGCAGGGGCTGGCCGACGGCGCCTACGTCGACCTGGTCGGCGAGTGGAAGGACGGCACCGAGCGGCGCGCCACCGGCTTCCGTGTGATCCACTACCCGACCGCGCGCGGCTGCGCCGCCTCGTACTACCCGGAGACCAACGTCCTGGTCCCGCTGGACGCCACCGCCGACACCAGCAACACCCCGGCGAGCAAGTCCGTGGTGATCCGCCTGGAACAGACGACCCCGGCCTAAGCGTTTGCTCAGTTGCCTGGTAAGAAGGTGGCCACCACAAGCAAAGGTGGCCACCACAGCAACCGAACGGAGCCTGTCCCGATGGGCGAGCAGACCAGCGTGAAGTTCCCGCAAGAGGTACTCGACGAGTACGCGGCGCTCGGCGTGGATCTTCCCGCGCTGTTCTCCGCCGGACACCTCGGCACCCGCATGGGCGTGCAGATCCTCGAGGCCTCGGCGGAGCGGGTCGTGGGCACCATGCCGGTGGAGGGCAACACCCAGCCGTACGGGCTGTTGCACGGCGGCGCCTCCGCCGTACTGGCCGAGACCCTCGGCTCGGTCGGCTCGATGCTGCACGGCGGCAGCGGGCGGATCGCGGTCGGCGTGGACCTCAACTGCACCCACCACCGGGGCGCCCGCTCGGGCCTGGTCACCGGTGTGGCCACCCCCGTCCACCGGGGCCGCTCCACCGCCACCTACGAGATCGTCATCAGCGATGAGCAGGACCGGCGGGTGTGCACCGCCCGCCTCACCTGCCTGCTGCGCGAGGTCGACGACGCCGGCCGGGCCAAGACGGTCGCCGACATCGCCGAGGCGAAGGACCGCGCCGGGGCGTGACGCCCGGCGCCATCACCGTTGCCCCCCTGGGGGGCCGGGTCTACCGTGACCCTCCATGGGGGCAACGACCCGGGCAGGTTTCCGGCCCGCCGCCATGGGGGCAACGGACCGCACCGGCTTCCGGCCCGCCGCCACGGGGGCAACGGACCGCACCGGCTTCCGGCCCGCCGCCACGGGGGCAACGGACCGCACCGGCTTCCGGCCCGCCGCCGTCTGTGGCTGCGCTCTCGTACTCGCCGTGACGATGACCGGATGCGGCAGCTCCGGTTCCGCCCCCTCGGGCGACTCCCGCGACTCCGGTAACTCCCGTAACGCCCCGGCGGCCACGCCCGCCCCTCGCAGCCCCGCACCCCGGGCCGCCTCCCCCGTACGGCTGTGTGCCGATCTCATCTCCTACTGGGCCGAACAGGACCTCGCGGGCAGCCAGTGGGCCGGGCTCGACTGGGAGCAGAAGGGGCTCTCCAACCAGCAGTACGAGATCTACGACGACATCGTGCGGGCCGCGCGCGCCGAGCGGAAGCGGCATGGCATTCCGGCGGCCAAAACGCTGATCGAGCGGCTGGCCGAGCGCCGCTGCGCGGCCGCGAACGGCGCCACCCACAGCTCCGAGAACTGGCGCCCGCCGACCTGAGCCGCCCGGCCCGGCGCCCGCCCGGCACCATTCCGGAACCCCGCCCACGCCCCCGGACAGGCCCCGGACCCGCACCATCGGCCGTAACACTGCGTAACACTGACGCAATATAAGATCGCGATTTCCGCACCCTCGGCGACTCCAGAATCGATCTTCCCGCGCCCATCCGCGCACGCGCCTCCGCGCTTCGTTCACAAGCTCACCGCACTCCTTAGCGGAACTGCACCTTCTCAGGATCCGGACCTAATGGTTGGTCCAAATGCGCCCCATTCGTCCCTTCCGTTCCGCTACACGGACATCCCGGGGTGACGCGCGTCATAACAAGACAGTCACATCATCGTCTGGACCTCTGCCACCCGTCGCGCCCCGCCCTTAGAGTCACAGCCAGTCACGGCCCCGTGGGATGTACGCCGCACCCACACGGCCATTCCAGGTTCATCCGGCGAGGACACGGCACCCCCTGAACCCGGGGTGCCGGGCCAGGGAAAGGATTCCTCGTGCGACACCGTTCCTTGCTCATCATGACGACCGCCATCACCGCGGGCGCCCTCACTCTCAGCGCCTGCGGGTCGCGGGACGACAAAAACGACAGTGGCGGCAAGGACAGCAAGACGACCGTGGTCATCGGTGTCGACGCCCCGCTCACCGGCTCGCTGTCCGCTCTCGGCCAGGGCATCAAGAACTCCGTCGACCTCGCGGCGAAGATAGCCAACAAGAACAACGAGGTGGACGGGGTCACCTTCAAGGTCAAGTCCTTCGACGACCAGGCCGTGCCCTCCTCCGGCAAGGCGAACGCGACCTCGATGGTCGACGACGAGGACATCCTCGGCGCGGTGGGACCGCTCAACTCGGGCGTCGCCCAGTCCATGCAGGGCGTCTTCGACAGAGGCGACCTGGCCCAGGTCTCCCCCGCCAACACCAACCCGGCCCTGAGCCAGGGCGACGACTGGGCCTCGGGCAAGAAGTCGCGCCCCTTCAAGACCTACTTCCGCACCGCGACCACCGACATCATCCAGGGCCGCTTCGCCGCGCAGTACTACTACAAGGACGCGAAGAAGCGGAAGGTCTTCGTCATCGACGACAAGCAGGCCTACGGCAACGGCCTCGCCACCATCTTCGCCGAGGAGTTCAAGCGCCTCGGCGGCAAGGTCGTCGGCCGGGACCACCTGACCGTCAAGGAGACCGACTTCTCCGGCATCGCCAACAAGGTCAAGTCCTCCGGCGCCGACTCGGTCTACTTCGGCGGCCAGTACCCCGAGGGCGGTCTGCTGTCCGACCAGGTCAAGCAGGCCGGCGCGCAGGTCCCGATCATGGGCGGCGACGGCATCTACGACCCCGCCTTCATCAAGGCCTCGGGCACCAACAACGACGGTGACCTCGCCACCTCCGTCGGCTACCCGGTCGAGCAGCTCGACTCCGCCAAGACGTTCGTGAAGAACTACGCGGACCAGCACTACAAGGACCCGTACGCGGCCTACGGCGGCTACTCCTACGACGCCGGCTGGGCCATCATCCAGGCCGTCAAGGCCGTGGTCGAGGACAACGACGGCAAGCTCCCGGACGACGCCCGCGCCAAGATCACCGAGGCGCTCGGCAAGGTCTCCTTCGACGGCGTCACCGGCAAGGTCTCCTTCGACCAGTACGGCGACACCACCAACAAGCAGCTGACCGTCTACAAGGTCACCAAGGGCGCCTGGAAGTCCGTGAAGAGCGAGACCTTCAAGGACTGACCCCCGGCAGCGATCGCACACCCACGAAACCAATCCGCGCGAGGGCGTACCCATCGCCCTCGCGCGGCGTCATATCCGACACGCTCATCGGAGGCCCTGCGGTGCACGAACTGCCGCAAACGCTGGTCAACGGCCTGACCCTTGGCGCCCTCTACGGCTTGATCGCCATCGGGTACACCATGGTCTACGGCATCGTCCAGCTCATCAACTTCGCCCACGGCGAGATCTTCATGATCGGGGGCTTCGGGGCCCTCACCATCTACATCTGGCTGCCCAGCGGCACCGCGCTCTCCCTCGCACTGCCCCTGATGCTGATCGGCGGCATCGTCGCCTCGGTCGCCATCGCCACCGCGGCGGAACGCTTCGCCTACCGGCCCCTGCGCGGCGGCCCCCGGCTCGCCCCCCTGATCACCGCGATCGGTCTGTCCATCGCACTGCAACAGGCCGTCTGGGCCTTCTACCCCGACGCCAAGAAGCCCCGCAGCTTCCCGCAGTTCGAGGGATCGTCGTTCGAGATCCTCGACAACCTGCACATCCAGCGCGGCGACGCCTTCCTCCTCATCGCCGCCCCGCTGTGCATGCTCGCCCTCGGGCTGTTCGTCTCCAAGAGCAGGGCCGGCCGCGCCATGCAGGCCACCGCGCAGGACCCCGACACCGCCAAGCTCATGGGCATCAACACCGACCGCATCATCGTGATGGCCTTCGCCATCGGCGGTGCGTTCGCCGCCGTCGCCGCACTCTCCCACGGGCTCAAGTACGGCCAGATCAACTTCGAGATGGGCTTCATCGCCGGTCTCAAGGCGTTCACCGCCGCCGTGCTCGGCGGCATCGGCAACATCTACGGCGCCATGCTCGGCGGCGTCGTCCTGGGCATCGTCGAGGCCCTGGCCATCAAGTACATCCAGGACATCCCCGGGATGGACCAGCTCGGCGGCGGTGCCTGGAAGGACGTATGGGCCTTCACCCTGCTCATCGTCGTCCTGCTGGTCAGGCCACAGGGTCTGCTCGGCGAACGCGTAGCGGACCGGGCGTGAGGGAGTGAACCGATGACCACCGACAAGACCCAGCCCACCGCCGTGCGCACGGCCGAGACCGGCGCACCCGCCCCGCGCACCACCCTGCTCCGGGCCCTCACCGCGGCCGGCGGCGCCGCCGCCGTCGTCTCCACCTTCCTGGCCTGGACCTGGACCGCCGAATTCCCCGGCGATCTGACCGTCTACGGCTACCCCGGCGGACTCCAGCTGCTCACCCTCGTCCTCTCCATCGCCACGGGCGTCTTCGCGCTGGCCGCCCTCGACCTGAAGGGCCTGCGCTGGCTCACCCCCAGCGGCTCCACCCAGGCCCTGCGGATGCTGGCCCTCGGCACCTTCGCCGTCACCTGGTTCACCGTCATCGCCATCGCGGTGGATCTGGACGGCCTGGTCAACCTGGAGCCCGGCGGCTGGATAGCCGCCGTGGTCACCGCCGTGCCGGTGGCCACCACCTTCCTGCTCCCGGACGACAGCCGCCCGCTGTGCCGCCCCGAGAAGCTGCCCTCCTGGGCCGAGATCCTGATCATCGCGGCCGTCTTCGCCGTCGGCCTCTACGTGGTCAACTACGGCATCCAGACCGACAACGACCACCCCGAGCCGTTCCTCGGCTACCTCATCGCCGTCGGATTCGCCGCCGTCGCCCTGGTCAAGGCCGGGCTCATCAGCCGGATCAGCGAGCTCACCAGCTCCTACCGATCCGTCACCCTGGTGGCGGCGCTGATCACCGCGATCGTCTTCCCGTTCTTCCAGGACAAGTCCAGCTTCACCGAACTGGGCGTCAACATCGCCATCTTCGCGACCGTCGCCCTCGGCCTGAACATCGTCGTCGGCCTCGCCGGCCTCCTGGATCTCGGATACGTCGCCTTCCTCGGCGTCGGCGCCTACACCGCAGCCCTGGTCTCCGGGTCCACCGCCTCGACCATCGACGTCAGGTTCCCGTTCTGGGCCGCCGTGATCACCGGCGGCGTGGTCTCCCTGATCTTCGGTGTGGTCATCGGCGCCCCGACCCTGCGGCTGCGCGGCGACTACCTCGCCATCGTGACCCTCGGCTTCGGAGAGATCTTCCGTCTCGCCATGCTGAACCTCGACGGCACCTCCGGCCCCTCCGTCACCAACGGCCCCGACGGCATCCCCAACATCCCCCCGCTGGAGATCTTCGGGTTCAACTTCAACGACGACCACAGCGTCGGCGGAGTCACCCTCGACTCCAACGGCAACTACTACCTGCTGATGCTGCTGGTCACCGTGGTCGTCGTGCTGATCTTCAGCCGGGCGGGCAACTCCCGCATCGGCCGCGCCTGGGTCGCCATCCGCGAGGACGAGACCGCCGCCACCGCCATGGGCATCAACGGATTCCGGGTCAAGCTCATCGCCTTCGCGCTCGGCGCCACCCTGGCCGGGGTCGCCGGTGCCGTATGGGCCCACTTCCAGTCCACGGTCGTCCCCGAGCAGTACGTCTTCGCCGGACCCGTCCCGCCCAACTCCACCTTCCTGGTGGCCGCCGTCATCCTCGGCGGCATGGGCACCATCGGCGGCCCGCTGCTCGGCGCCACCCTGCTCTACCTGATCCCCAAGAAGCTGGAGTTCCTCCAGGACTACCAGCTCCTCGCCTTCGGTATCGCGCTCATCCTGCTGATGCGCTTCCGCCCCGAGGGGATCGTCCCCAACCGGCGGCAGCAGCTCGAGTACCACGAGACCGGCCAGCTCGACGTCCCCGGCGCCACCGGACTCAAGGACAGTGCCGTCGGCGTCACCAAGGCGGAGGCATGACAGCGATGACCACCACCACGACCTCCCCCGTGCTCACCGCCACCGGCGTCACCATGCGCTTCGGCGGGCTCACGGCCGTCCAAGCGGTCGACCTCGACGTCCACCCCGGCGAGATCGTCGGCCTCATCGGGCCCAACGGCGCGGGCAAGACCACCTTCTTCAACTGCCTCACCGGTCTCTACGTCCCCACCGAGGGCAGCGTCGCCTACCGGGGCACCGTACTGCCGCCCAAGCCCCACCTCGTCACCCAGGCGGGCATCGCGCGCACCTTCCAGAACATCCGGCTCTTCGCCAATATGACGGTCCTGGAGAACGTGCTCGTCGGCCGCCACACCCGCACCAAGGAGGGCCTGTGGTCGGCCCTGCTGCGCGGCCCCGGCTTCAAGCGCGCCGAGGCCGCCTCCAAGGCCCGTGCCATGGAACTCCTGGAGTTCACCGGCCTCGCCGACAAGGCCGACCACCTCTCCCGCAACCTCCCCTACGGCGAGCAGCGCAAGCTGGAGATCGCCCGCGCCCTCGCCAGCGACCCCGGACTGCTGCTGCTCGACGAGCCCACCGCCGGAATGAACCCCCAGGAGACCCGCGCCACCGAGGAACTGGTCTTCGCCATCCGGGACCTGGGCACCGCCGTGCTCGTCATCGAGCACGACATGCGCTTCATCTTCAACCTCTGCGACCGGGTCGCCGTACTCGTCCAGGGCCAGAAGCTCGTCGAGGGCACCTCGGAGGTCGTCCAGAGCGACGAGCGCGTCATCGCCGCCTACCTCGGCACCCCCTTCGAGGGCGCGCCGGGCGCGGAGGAGGCCGCCGAGGTCGAGGCCGCGGAGGCCGGGGCCACGACCGGAGCCACGGCCGGAACCACGGGCGGAGCCACGGACGGAGCCACGCAGGACGAGGCCCAGCGGGGCACCACAGCACGTACGGAGGACGGACAGTGACCGCACTGCTCGAGGTCGAGGACCTGCGGGTCGCCTACGGCAAGATCGAGGCCGTCAAGGGCATCTCGTTCAGCGTCGAGGCCGGACAGGTCGTCACCCTCATCGGTACCAACGGCGCGGGCAAGACGACCACGCTGCGCACCCTGTCCGGACTGCTCGAGCCGCTCGGCGGGGAGATCCGCTTCGACGGCAAGCCGCTGCGGGGCGTCCCCGCGCACAAGATCGTCGCCCTGGGGCTGGCCCACTCGCCCGAGGGGCGGCATATCTTCCCGCGGCTGTCGATCGCCGAGAACCTCCAGCTCGGAGCGTTTCTCCGGAAGGACGCGGACGGCATAGCCGCCGACATCCAAAAGGCGTACGACCTCTTCCCCATCCTCGGCGAACGCCGCAACCAGGCGGCGGGCACGCTCTCCGGCGGTGAGCAGCAGATGCTCGCGATGGGCCGCGCGCTGATGTCCCGCCCCAAACTGCTGATGCTCGACGAGCCCTCGATGGGCCTCTCGCCGATCATGATGCAGAAGATCATGCAGACCATCGCCGAGCTCAAGTCCCAGGGCACGACGATCCTGCTGGTCGAGCAGAACGCCCAGGCGGCCCTGTCGCTGGCCGATCAGGGCCATGTGATGGAGATCGGCAAGATCGTGCTGTCGGGGACGGGGGATGCGCTGCTGCATGACGAGTCGGTGCGGAAGGCATACCTCGGCGAGGACTGAGGACCGACGGGAAGGGCCCGCACCGCCGCTCAGGCAGTGCGGGCCCTTTCCACTTCTACTCCTCCTTGGCGGCCTTCTTCTCCGCCGCGTCCTCGATGACGGCCTCGGCCACCTGCTGCATCGACAGCCGGCGGTCCATCGAGGTCTTCTGGATCCAGCGGAAGGCGGCGGGCTCGGTCAGCCCGTACTGGGTCTGAAGGACGCTCTTGGCCCGGTCGACCAGCTTGCGGGTCTCCAGCCGCTGGGAGAGGTCGGCGACCTCCTGCTCCAGGGTCTTCAGCTCGGTGAAGCGGGAGACGGCCATCTCGATGGCCGGGACCACGTCGCTCTTGCTGAACGGCTTCACCAGATACGCCATCGCCCCGGCGTCCCGGGCCCGTTCGACCAGTTCGCGCTGGGAGAAGGCGGTCAGCATCAGGACGGGGGCGATACGGTCGGCCGCGATCCGCTCGGCGGCGGAGATGCCGTCGAGCACCGGCATCTTCACATCGAGGATGACGAGGTCGGGGTGGTGCTCCTGGGCGAGCGCGACAGCCGTCTCGCCATCGCCCGCCTCGCCTACGACGGAGTACCCCTCCTCCTCGAGCATCTCCTTCAGGTCGAGGCGGATGAGGGCCTCGTCCTCGGCGATGACGACGCGGGTGGTGTGCGGCGGAATGTGCGACTGCTCGTCGACGGGCTCGGTGGCGCTCACGGGGCTCCTCGTTCCTGGCAGGTTCTGCACACCGAGCCTACCTAGCTGCAATGCCCGCCGGTCACCCGGTACACTGCTGATCGGCAACCTCGCCGGGTTGGCGGAATGGCTTACGCGGATGTCTCAAACACATCTGTCCGAAAGGACATGCGGGTTCGAATCCCGCACCCGGCACAACTCGCTCTAAGCGGACTTTCACCTTCGCGTGGACTTTGGGCATTCGACTCCCTGACCGAATGCAGTAGCACAGAGTTATGCCATGCACACGCATGGCATAGAAGTCCGGCAGAAGGCAATCACGCTACTGCGGTCGGGGGTCAGGAACGCGGACGTTGCTCGAGAACTCGGCGTACCAGTGGGGACGATCGGTCACTGGCTCCATCTCGATCGTGCACGACACGGCACGCTCCCCGGCAAAACCCACCGGCCATGTCCGCGCTGCGACGGCCGGGAGCTCGATCACGCGGCCTACGCGTATCTGCTCGGCTTATATCTCGGGGATGGCCACATCATCCAGTACTCCCAGCATCGCGCACCAAGCCTCATGATCGCGTGTAGCGAATCATGGCCAGGGCTCATAGATGAGTGCAAAGCAGCGATGCGCAGGGTCTTCCCCGACAACTCAGTCTGCCAGGCACGCAGACCAGGTTGCCGCAACGTGAAGGTCTACTCCAAACACCTGTGGTGCGTATTCCCGCAGCATGGACCGGGGAAGAAGCATGACCGCCTCATAGCGCTGGAGCCGTGGCAGCAGTCGATCATCGACGCTCACCCGTGGGAGTTCATCCGCGGGCTCTTCCACTCCGACGGCTGCCGCATCACCAACTGGACCACCCGCATCGTCGCGGGCAAACGCAAGCGCTACGAGTACCCCCGGTACTCCTTCACCAACAAGTCCGACGACATCCGCAAGCTCTGTTCCGACACCCTCACCAAGGTCGGCGTCGAGTGGACCACACTCGCGCGCGGCAGCGATCCGTTCAACATCTCCGTCGCCCGCCGGGCCTCCGTCGCCCTCATGGACAAGCACGTCGGGCCGAAGTACTGAACCAGTACTTCGGCCCCCAAGGAGCGAGGCTCAGTTACCGCAGGTCGTCCGCGCCGATGTGGTGGACGCGGACCAGGTTGGTGGAGCCGGAGACGCCGGGCGGGGAACCGGCGGTGATGATGACCAGGTCGCCCTTCTTGCAGCGGCCGAGGCGCAGCAGTTCCTCGTCCACCTGGGCCACCATTTCGTCCGTGGAGTTGACCATCGGACCGAGGAAGGTCTCCACGCCCCAGGTCAGGTTGAGCTGGGAGCGGGTGCCCGGCTCCGGGGTGAAGGCCAGCAGGGGGATCGGGGAGCGGTAGCGGGAGAGGCGGCGGACGGTGTCGCCGGACTGGGTGAAGGCGACGAGGAACTTCGCGCCGAGGAAGTCGCCCATCTCGGCCGCCGCGCGGGCCACCGCGCCGCCCTGGGTGCGGGGCTTGCTGCGCTCGGTGAGCGGGGGCAGGCCCTTGGCGAGGATGTCCTCCTCGGCGGCCTCGACGATGCGGCCCATCGTCTTGACCGTGACGATCGGGTACTTGCCGACGCTGGTCTCGCCCGAGAGCATCACCGCGTCCGTGCCGTCGATCACCGCGTTGGCGACGTCGGACGCCTCGGCCCGGGTGGGGCGGGAGTTCTCGATCATCGAGTCGAGCATCTGGGTGGCGACGATCACCGGCTTGGCGTTCCGCTTGGCCAGCTTGATCGCGCGCTTCTGGACGATCGGCACCTGCTCAAGCGGCATCTCCACGCCGAGGTCGCCACGGGCGACCATGATGCCGTCGAAGGCGTCGACGATCCCCTCGAGGTTCTCCACCGCCTGCGGCTTCTCGATCTTGGCGATGACCGGGAGCCGGCGGTCCTCCTCGTCCATCACCCGGTGGACGTCCACGACGTCGTTGCCGTTGCGGACGAAGGAGAGGGCGATGACATCGGCGCCGATGCGCAGGGCCCAGCGCAGGTCCTCGATGTCCTTCTTGGACAGCGCGGGGACGGAGACGGCCACACCGGGGAGGTTGAGCCCCTTGTGGTCGGAGATCATGCCGCCCTCGATGGCGATGGTGTGCACCCGGGGGCCGTCGATGTCGACGACCTCGAGGGTGACCCGACCGTCGTCGACGAGGATCCGCTCCCCCTTGCTGACGTCGCCGGCCAGCCCCTCGTAGGTGGTACCGCAGCGGAACCGGTCGCCCTCGATGGGTTCGACGGTGATGATGAACTCATCCCCGCGTTCAAGCAGTACCGGCCCTTCACGGAAACGGCCGAGCCGAATCTTCGGACCTTGAAGGTCGGCGAGGATGCCGACGCTGCGGCCGGTTTCCAGCGAGGCTTTGCGCACTCGCCGATAACGCTCCTCGTGCTCGGCATACGTGCCGTGGCTGAGGTTGAAGCGGGCCACGTCCATTCCGGCCTCGATGAGTGCCTTGATCTGCTCGTACGAGTCGGTGGCGGGTCCCAAAGTACAGACGATTTTTGCTCGGCGCATGATGCCGAGCCTATGACTTACCGGCGAGTAAAGAACCGAGAACTTCACACTCCTCCATGGCCTTTGGATGGCAGGTTATTGACAACTAATGAAACGTGCAGTGGGCCGCTCCGATGAGCGTTTCGGAGGGTGGTTCCGGGGCTCCGGAGGAGGCGTTTCAGAGCTCGGGCGGGGTCATGGTGAAGCGCGCGTTGACGTGCGCGTACACCGTCTGACGCTGCGGTTCCAGGTCGAGCGCGGCTACGGCGTCCCGGTCGGCGGGGCCTCCGTAGCCGGACCGGGCGCGCGGGGCGGCGACGGCCACGGGCTGGAACGGGCCCTCCTCCGCCTCCAGGTCGGCGAGCTCGGTGAGCGCCACCAGCCGGGCGCCGAGCGCCCCCGCGTACTCGCGGGCCCGCTGCACCGCCTCGCGCACCGCCCGCTGCCGGGCCCGGCCGTACGCGGGCGAGTCGGGGCGCAGCCCCCACCAGGGGCCGTCGACGCGGGTGAGCTCGAGGTCGGCGAGGCGGGTGGTGAGCTCGCCCAGGGCGGTGAAGTCGGTCAGGGCCGCGGTCAGGTGCACCCGGCCGTGATAGGCCCGTACCCGCTCATGGCGGCTCTTGGGGTTGATCTCGGGGGTGACCGAGAAGGCGCCGGTCTCCAGCTTCTCGACCGCCTCGCCGTAGGACTTCACCAGCGCCAGGACCTGGTTGTTGCGGCGGGTGAGGTCCTCCAGTGCGGCGCGCCGGTCGGCACCGCGGGCGCTGACGGTGATGGTGAGCCGGGCGATCTCGGGGTCGACCTCCAGCGTCGCCTCGCCGCGGACGGCGACGCGGGGGGTCTCGGGGGTGCCGTACGGCACATGGGCGGCGGGCTGCGGCGGCGGGCCGGGCTGGGGCGGCTGATTCATGGCGGCTCCCGGTCAGGTGGGCGAGGGCTGGTGCGGAGGGGCTGGTGCGGAAGGGCTGGTGCGGAAGGGTACGACTGGGCCAGAATCTACGCGCGTTGTGCCCAATTCGCAGGTATCTCAGGGGAGATCAGCCATGCCGCTCAACCGTCGGAAGTTCCTCGGCCGCACCGCGGCGACCAGCGCGGGGGCCGCCCTCGCCTCCGCCGCGGCCGCCGTCCCGGCGGAGGCCCGGGGCCACGGTCGGCCCCGGCGGCGGTACGCCTTCACCGTGATGGGCACGACCGATCTGCACGGCAACGTCTTCAACTGGGACTACTTCACCGATGCCGAGTTCGACGACGCGGCGCACAACGATGTGGGCCTGGCGAAGATCTCCACGCTGGTCGACCAGGTCCGCGAGGAGAAGGGGCGCCGCAATACGCTGCTGATCGACGCGGGCGACACCATCCAGGGCACCCAGCTGTCGTACTACTACGCCCGGGTGGATCCGATCACCGGGGAAGACGGCCCGGTGCATCCCATGGCGCGGGCGATGAACGCGATCGGCTATGACGCGGCGGCGCTGGGCAACCACGAGTTCAACTACGGCATCCCGGTGCTGCGGAAGTTCGAGGAGCAGTGCGACTTCCCGCTGCTGGGGGCGAACGCGCTGGACGCGAAGACGCTGCGGCCCGCCTTCCCGCCGTACTGGATGACGCGGCTGCGCACCCCGTGCGGACGGGATGTGAAGGTGGCGGTGCTGGGGCTGACCAACCCGGGCATCGCGATCTGGGACAAGGTCAATGTGCAGGGCAAGATGACCTTTCCGGGCCTGGAGGAGCAGGCCGCGAAGTGGGTGCCGCGGCTGCGGTCGATGGGCGCGGACGTGGTGATCGTCTCGGCGCATTCGGGGACCAGCGGCACCTCCAGCTACGGCGACCAGGTGCCGTATGTGGAGAACGCGGCGGCGCTGGTCGCCGAGAAGGTGGCGGGGATCGACGCGATCCTGGTGGGCCATGCGCATGTGGAGATCCCCGAGTCACGGGTGGTCAACGAGGAGACCGGGCACGAGGTGGTGCTGTCGGAACCGCTCAAGTGGGGTCAGCGGCTCACCCTCTTCGACTTCGAGTTGGAGTGGGAGCGGGGCCGCTGGCGGGTGGCGTCGGTGTCGGCGAAGGTGCTGAACTCCAGTACGGCCGAGGAGGACCCGCGGATCGTGCGGCTGCTCGACGCCGAGCACAAGAAGGTCGTCGGCTATGTGAACCAGGTCATCGGCACCTGCTCGGCGACGATGACGGCCGCCGAGGCGCCCTACAAGGACGCGCCGATCGTCGACTTCATCAACCATGTGCAGGCGGAGACGGTGAAGGCGGCGCTGGCGGGGACGGAGTACGCGGACCTGCCGGTGCTCTCGCAGGCGTCCTGCTTCTCCCGTACGGCGGCGGTCCCGGCCGGGGAGGTCACGATCCGGCAGGTGGCGGGGCTGTACCCGTTCGAGAACACCCTGGAGGCGCGGGTGGTGACGGGCGCCCAGCTCAAGGACTATCTGGAGTTCTCGGCGCGCTACTACGTACAGACCCCGGCGGGCGGCGAGGTGGACCCCGCGAAGCTGACGAACGCCTCGGACATCCCGGACTACAACTACGACGCGGTCGGCGGCCTCACCTACGAGATCGACATCGCGAAGGCGCCGGGCTCGCGGATCGCGAAGCTCAGCTTCGACGGCGAGCCGGTCGATGAGAAGGCGCGGTTCGTGCTGGCGGTCAACAACTACCGGGCGAGCGGGGGCGGCAACTTCCCGCATGTGGCCTCCGCGAAGCAGGTGTGGGCCAATTCGGAGGAGATCCGGAACACGATCATCGCCTGGGTGCGGACGAAGGGGACGATCGATGTGTCGCGGTTCGGGTCGGTGGACTGGAAGCTGACCCGCGACGGCGTTCCGGTGTTCTAGGGCGCGTTCGGGGGCTCTGGGGCGCGCTCGAGGGCTCTGGGGCACGTTCGGGGTATCGTCGCGTGTCGCCCCGCTCACGCTGTTCCGGCGGCCCGCCGCACCGGACCAGCGTGACCCGACGGCGGTACGGCGGTACGGCGGTCACCCGGTCGTGATGACGAGCTTGCCGCCCTTGGTCATGCCGCGTTCGAACTCCGTGAGCGCCGCGATCGCCTGTGTGAGCGGCACCGTGCGGGCGATCGGCAGCCGCAGCGTCCCCTGCCCGGCGGCTCGCGCGACCTCCTCGAGGTCCTTCGTGACGGCTTGGGCGATCAACACCTTGAAGGGCCCCGGCAGGGCACTTCTCGCGAACTTCGCGGGAGTGGGGGTGATGTCGATGATGCGGCCGCCGGACTTCAGCAGCGTCTGCGCCGCCTTGATCGGGAGCGTGCCCGCCGTGTCGAGGACGACGTCGAATCGTCCTCTGAGCGCCGTCGGGTCGAAGTCGAACTCGACGATCGGGTCGACGCCGAGGTCGCGCGCGTCCCGCGTGGCGGTGGCGCGGCAGCTGCCTCCCACCGAGGCGCCGTGCGTCGAGGCCAGCTGAACGGCGGATCGTCCCACTCCGCCGAGGCAGCCGTGGACGAAGACGGCTTGCCCGGGTTGCGACTTCCTCAGGTTGCTCAGGGCCTGCAAGGCGGTGAGCCCGACCGTCGGGATCGCGGCGGCATCCTCGAACGGGAGATCGGCCGGCTTCTTCACGACCCCCTTCGCTTCGACCACGACCAGCTCGGCGAAGGCTCCGGCCGTCTTGAGCGGCGCCCCGCCGAGCACTTCGTCGCCGACGCCGAGCCGAGTGACGCCGTCGCCGACCGCCTCGATGACGCCCGCGAAGTCGTGGCCCAGCCCACGCGGGAAGCGCCGTCCGGTCAGCGTCTTCATGTCGCCACTGCGGATCTTCCAGTCCATCGGGTTGGCTGCCGCCGCCTTCACCCGGACCAGAACCTCGCCGGTGCCGGGCCGGGCCGGCTCGAAGTCTTCGAGCCGCAAGACCTCGGGCCCGCCGTACTGGTGGTACTGGATGCGCTTCGCCGTTGCCATTCGGGCCTCCACCGACCAGTGATGTCATCAGGTGACATCACCATAGCACGCCGATGTCATCAGGTGACATCAGCGTGCGGCGACCCGGTGTCGCCAGGTGACATCACGTAAAATCGCCGCATGGGACGGTGGGAACCTGGAGCCGGTAGCCGACTGCGCGAGGCCGCGCTGGCGCTGTATCTGGAACGTGGCTTCGAGCAGACCATGGTGGCCGATATCGCCGAACGGGCCGGTGTCACCGCCCGCACCTTCTTCCGGCACTTCGCCGACAAGCGTGAAGTCCTCTTCGACGGGGCGTCCGAACTGGAGGAGAAGTCGGTTGCCGCCCTGGAGGCGGCGCCGACCACGGCGTCGGCGCTGGACGCCGTCGCGGCGGCGCTCGACGCGGTGGCCGGGATGGTAGGCGGCGACCGTGAGTTCGCGCGGACGCGGCAGTCGGTGATCATGGCCAACGCCGATCTCCGCGAACGTGAGTTGAGCAAGCTCGCGTCCATGTCGGCCGTCCTCGCCGACAGGCTGCGACGGCGGGGTGTCGGCGACACCGAGGCCAGTCTGGCCACCGAGACCGGCATCGCCGTGTTCCGTGTCGCCTATGAACGATGGATCAACGCCACCGAGGAGCGCGACTTGGGCGACGTCATCCGCGAGACGCTGGCCCAACTGCGGGCGCTGACCGCCGCCGGCTGAGGTCCGTGGTCCGGGCGTGCCCGGCCCCGGCGCGGTCTCAGGTGCGCGTCGGGGTGAGGGGACTGCGCTGGTCGGGGAGGTGCGGGTGGCCGATCACGGCGCCGCACCGCCCCGACGGCTGGAGCCCGAACGCGGTGTACGCGGTGCGGGACGGCAGCCGGTAGGCGGGTTCCGCGAGCAGCGAGTTGAGGATGACGGCGGAGCGCCAGGCGGCGAGGCCGAGGTCGGGGGTGCCGACGCCATGGGTGTGGCGCTCGGCGTTCTGGACGTACACCGAGCCCTTGATCATGGGGTCGAGGACCAGCCGGTGGTCGGCGTCGACCCGGGGGCGCTCGGAGGCGTCCCGGCGGATGTAGGGGTCGAGGGCGGCGAGGAGGGTGTCGACGCGGCGCTCGCGGTAGCCGGTGGCGAGCACGACGGCCTCGGTGGTGTGGCGGGCCCGGGTGCCCTGCTCGGTGTGTTCCAGGTGGAGTTCGAGCTGGGCGGCGGCGATACGGCCGGCGGTGCGGACCGTGACACCGGGGGTGAGGACGGCGCCCGGCCAGCCGTCGGAGTGCAGGGCCCGGCGGTAGAGCTCATGGTGGATCGCGTCGAGCGTCTCGTGCGCGATGCCCTTGTAGAGCTGCCACTGGCGGGGCAGCAGCTGGTCGCGGACCGGCTCGGGCAGGGTGTGGAAGTAGCGGGTGTAGTCGGGGCTGAACTGCTCCAGGCCGAGCTTGCTGTACTCCATGGGCGCGAAGGCGGGGGTACGGGCCATCCAGTGGAGCCCTTCGGCGCCGAGCGGGCGGTTGCGCAGCAGGTCGAGGAAGACCTCGGCGCCGGACTGGCCGGAGCCGATGACGGTGACGTGGCCGGTGGCCAGGAGCCGCTCGCGGTGTTCGAGGTAGTCCGAGGAGTGGAGGACGGGGACGTTGGGGGCGTCGGCGAGCGGGCGCAGGGGTTCGGGGACGTACGGCTCGGTGCCGACGCCGAGGACGAGGTTGCGGGCGTAGACGCGGCCGAGGGCCCTGCCCTCCTCGTCGGTTCCGGCCGCGCCGGACGCGGGGGCGTCGGCGGCCGGGCCGAGCCGGGTGAAGTCGATTTCGAACAGCTCGTACTCGTGGTCCCAGCGGACGGCGTCGACGCGGTGGTCGAAGTGGAGTCCGGGGAGCCGTTCGCTGACCCAGCGGCAGTAGGCGTCGTACTCGGCGCGCTCGATGTGGAAGCGCTCGGCGACGTAGAAGGGGAACAGCCGCTCATGGGCCTTGAGGTACTGGAGGAAGGCCCAGGGGCTCCCGGGGTCGGCGAGGGTCACCAGGTCGGCGAGGAAGGGGACTTGGATGGTCGCGCCGTCGATGAGGAGACCGGGGTGCCAGTGGAAGGCGGGCCGCTGCTCGTAGAAGGCGGTGCGCAGGGCGGGGACGCCGTGGGCGAGGGCGGCGAGGGAGAGGTTGAACGGGCCGATGCCGACACCGGCCAGGTCCACCGGCCGGTCGGCGGCGGAGGCGGGCTCGGCGGCGGGGTTGGGGGGTTGTGCGGTGCTCATGGGGTGGTGTCGCCTTCCACGAGTTCGAGCAGCCCGCGCAGATCGTCGGGCTGGATGTGCGGGTTGAGAACGGTGGCCTTGAGCCACAGCCCCTCGGGGGTGGCGGCGCGGCCGAGGACGGCCGCCCCGTGGTGGAGCAGGCGGCGGCGCAGCGCGGCGACGGTGGCGGGTGGTGCCCCGGTGGGGCGGAAGAGGACGGTGCTGATGGTGGGGCGGGCGTGGAGCTCGAGCCCGGGGCGGGCCTCGATGAGGTCCGCGAGGTGTTGGGCGGCGGCGCAGACGTGGTCCACGAGCTCGCCGAGGCCGCGTCGGCCCAGTGCCCGCAGCGTGACGGCGATCTTGAAGATGTCGGGGCGGCGGGTGGTGCGGAGCGAGCGGCCGAGCAGATCGGGCAGGCCCGCCTCGGTGTCGTCGTCGGCGTTGAGGTAGTCGGCGTGGTGGGCCAGCGCGGCGAGCGCGGTGCCGTCGGGCACCGCGAGTAGGCCCGCGGCCACCGGCTGCCAGCCGAGTTTGTGCAGGTCGAGGGCGACGGTAGAGGCGCGGTCGAGCCCGTGGAGCCGCTTGTGGAGGGTGTCGCTGAAGAGAAGGGGCGCGCCGTAGGCGGCGTCGATGTGGAGGGTGGCGGCGTGGTGGTCGCAGACGTCGGCGATGTCGGGGAGCGGGTCGATGGCCCCGGTGTCGGTGGTGCCGGCGGTGGCGACGACGAGGGTGGGGGTTGGGGCGTCGGACGGCCGGTCGAGGGCGGTGTGGAGGGCGACCGGGTCGAGGACGCCGCCGGGGGTGGGGAGGGTGAGGGGCTCGGGCAGCCCGAGGAGCCAGGCGGCGCGCTGGACGCTGTGGTGGCCGTTGGCGCCGCGGACGATACGGAGCGGGGCGCCCCGGGCGGCCTCGCGGGCCAGGAGCAGGCCGAGCTGGTTGGATTCGGTGCCGCCGGTGGTGACGAGGGCGTCGGGGTCGGGGCCGTGGGGGTGGACGAGTTCGGCCAGGGCGCGGCAGGTCAGCGCCTCCAGCGCACAGGCGGCGGGGGCCTGGTCCCAGGAGTCGAGAGAGGGGTTGAGCGCGGAGACCGCGAGGTCGGCGGCGGTGGCGACGGCCAGCGGCGGACAGTGCAGATGGGCGGTGCAGCGGGGGTCCGCGGGTTCGGCGGCGCCATGGGCGAGGGCGCGGACGAGGCTGCGCAGCGCGGGGTGGGGCCCCTCCCCCTCGTCGGGGATGAGCGGCCGGGCCGCACCGCGTATCCGCCGGGCCACCGCGGCCGGTCCCCCGGCCGGGAGCGGCCCACCGCGGTCGGCGGCGCCGTGGGCGAGGGCGTCGAGGACGGTGTCCACCATCGGGCGGAGCACGCCCGGTCCGCTCTGGCCTCCGGCGAGGAGGCGGGCGGTTCCGGATGCGGGCACGGGCATGGGTGTGCCCCTAGGGGGTGTCTGGGCGGCGGTCAGGGCTGCCTAAATTACTTCGCGCACCGGCGGTCCGATCCGGGGTCGGGCTCAAGTGCACCCGTACGTGGTACGGCCCGGCCCCGCGGATTGATCGGCGGGGCCGGGCCGCCCCGGGCCCGCCGCCTCGTCCGGCCTGCTCGGTCGGTTACTCGATATGCCCCGTCCCGGGGTCCACCTGACCGAGGAAGTCCCGTGCGGACTCCTCCAGTTCCCGCTCGCTCAAGGAGTCGGCCCCGTGCACATGGGTGGTGAAGCCGTATCCCGGGTTCGGCCCGGTCAGCCAGGTGAAGTCGTACGTCCCGGGCTCGCCGGGCCGCTCAGCGACGTCGAACCCCTCCCCGTCGACCGTCAGTGTCCACCGGCGCGTTCCTCGATCCATGCCCGCAAGTCTGCCCCGCGCCCGCGCCTTCCTCCTCACCCGGCTCGCCCACACCCCGCGCTGACCGGCCCCACGCCATAACCGCGCGGCAGGGGCGGCGGGGCGATCGGACGCCCCGCCGCCCCCGCGCCGGCGCGGGTCACTCGCCCTGCTTCTCCCGTACGCGCAGGGCGCGCCGCAGGTCGTCGATCTGGTCGGCGAGGCGGCGGCGGAGGGCGGGTACGGCGTCCGGGGAGGCGAGGCACTCCTCGCCCAGGCGCAGGGTTTCGGCGTCCACGGTGCTCGGGAAGCCGAAGCGGGCGACGGTGTCGGCGATGGCGGCGCCGCGGCGGGCGCCGAGCTCGACGGCGGCCGGGAAGTAGCGCGGCACGTAGTCCGCGAGTATGTCGTGGTGTTCGGGCTGCCAGAAGCCCGCGACGGTCGCGGTGACCAGGTAGTTGGAGAGCTCGTCCCCCTGGCCGTCGGCGCTCTGGCCGTCGGCCCCCTGGCCGTCCTCCCCGCCGCCGAAGAGGGCCTGCCAGGCGGCCTCCTTCGCGGCGGCGTCCGGCAGGGCGGCCCGGCAGCGGGCGGCGCCCTCCTGGCCGGTGGCGCTGGAGTCGCGGGCGCGTTCGGCGTCGATGTCGGCGGGGCCGACGGCGCCGAGGACGGCGAGGCGGCCGAGGATCTGCCAGCGCAGCTCGGGGTCGAGGGCGGGGCCGCCGGGGACGGTGTCGCCGTCGAGCCAGTCGCTGAGCTCGGCGGGGGCGGTGGCGCTGCCGATGAACGTACGGACGGCGGCGAGCCGCAGCCCGTCCCCGGAGCCGTCCTCGGTGCGGCGCAGCAGATCGCGGCAGGTGGCGCTGATGGTGGCCAGCGCGGCGGAGCGCCGGTCCGCGGGGAGGTAGCGGTCGGCGATCTGGGTGCGGGCGAAGGCGAGGACGCCCTGGACGATCGCTATGTCGGTCTCGTGGGGCAGATGGGCGCGGGCCGCCTCGAGGTAGTCGGTGGCGGGCAGGTCGCCGTCGCGCACCATGTCGCGGGCGGCGTTCCAGATCACGGCGCGGCTGACGGCGTCGGGGAGGCCGGACAGCGAGCGGTGGACGGCCTTCCAGGAGGCGGGGTCGAGCCGGATCTTGGTGTAGGTGAGGTCGCCGTCGTTCAGCAGCAGCAGATCGGGGCGGGGCCCGGTGAAGGTGAGGCTGAGGCCGGGCTCGGCGCCGTCGAGCTCGGTCTCGACGCGCTCGCGCAGGACCAGCTGGTGCGGGGCGGCGGGCGCGTGGTCGTAGAGGCCGATGGCGATGCGGTGCGGGCGCCGGGTGGCGGCGTCGTCCCCGTCCGGACCGCCGCCCTGGTGGCGGATCTCGGCGCTCCAGCGATCGCCGTTGGCGGTGACGACGGGGGCGAGGGTGTCGACGCCGGTGGTGCGCAGCCAGCGGTCGGCCCAGGCGTGGACGTCGCGGCCGGAGGAGCGGGCGAGGGAGTCGATGAAGTCGGCGAGGGTGGCGTTGCCGAAGCGGTGCCGGGTGAAGTGGTCGTTGATGCCGTCGAGGAAGGTCTTCTCGCCGAGCCAGGTGACGAGCTGGCGCAGCGCGGAGGCGCCCTTGGCGTAGGAGATGCCGTCGAAGTTGAGGCGCGCGGCGGAGGTGTCGGGGACCAGCTCGGGCGCGGGCGCGACCGGGTGGGTGGAGGGGCGCTGGTCGGCGTCGTAACCCCAGTTCTTGCGGCGGACGCCGAAGTCGGCCCAGGTGTCGGTGTAGCGGGTGGTCTCGGTGAGGATCTGGTAGCCCATGTACTCGGCGAAGGACTCGTTCAGCCAGATGTCGTCCCACCACTTCATGGTGACGAGGTCGCCGAACCACATATGGGCCATCTCGTGGGCGATGACCATGGCGCGGGTCTGGCGCTCGGCGTCGGTGACGGCGGAGCGGAAGACGAATTCGTCGCGGAAGGTGACCAGGCCCGGGTTCTCCATGGCGCCGGAGTTGAACTCGGGGACGAACGCCTGGTCGTAGGAGTCGAAGGGGTACGGCTCCTCGAAGATCTCGTGGTAGCGGTCGAAGCAGCGCCGGGTGATGTCGAACAGCTCGTCGGCGTCGGCCTCGAGGTAGGGCGCGAGGGAGCGGCGGACATGCAGCCCGAAGGGGAGTCCGGCGTGCTCGGTGCGCACCGAGTGGTACGGGCCGGCGGCGAGGGCCATCAGATAGGTGCTGATGGGCGGGGTGGGCGCGAGCTGCCAGCGGCCCTCCTCGGGGGCGCCGACGCGGGTGGCGATGCCGTTGCCGAGGACAGTCCACTCCGGCGGGGCGGTGACGCGGACGTCGAAGACGGCCTTGAGGTCGGGCTGGTCGAACGCGGTGAAGACGTCGTTCGCGTCCGACATGCAGCACATGGTGTAGAGGTACGTCTCACCGTCGGCCGGGTCGGTGAAGCGGTGCATGCCCTCGCCGGTGTGGGAGTAGCGCATGTCGGTCTCGACGCGCAGCTCGTGCTCGCCCTCACCGAGCCCGGTGAGCGGGAGCCGGCCGCCCGCGAGCGCCTCGGCGGTCTCGCCGGTGAGGTCCAGCTCCCGGCCGTCGAGCACGGCGCGGTGCAGGGCGGCCGGCTGGAGCTCGGCGAAGGTGTCCGCGCCCGCCTGGCGCGCGCTGAAGCGGATGGTCGTGGTGGAGCCGAAGAGCTCCTCCCCGCGGGTGAGGTCGAGGTCGATGGTGTAGCGGTGGACCTCGATGAGGCGGGCTCGGTTCTGCGCTTCCTCGCGCGTCAGTACGGACATGGGGACATGCTGCCCTACGTGCGGCGGGCCGCACACGGGTGGGAAGTGGTTGCCCGGCGCGTACGGCCGCCCGGGCGCACTACCGGAGTGCGCCCTCGGGCCCCTCGGTGCCGTTGTCGGAGCGCGCGATGGTCTCGTGGTGCCGGATGACCTCGGCGATGACGAAGTTGAGCAGCTTTTCGGCGAAGCCGGGGTCGAGCTTGGCGCTCTCGGCGAGCTGCCGCAGCCGGGTGATCTGGCGCGCCTCACGGGCCGGGTCGGCCGGGGGGAGCCGGTGGGCGGCCTTGAGGTGGCCGACCTGCTGGGTGCATTTGAAGCGCTCGGCGAGCATATGGACCACGGCCGCGTCGATGTTGTCGATGCTGTCGCGCAACCGGGTCAGCTCGTCGAGGACGGACGGGTCGATCCCCTCGGGGTCTCCCGGCGTCGCCGGCTGCCCGGCGGTGTGGTCGCTCATGCTGTGCGTCATGCTTCCCGAGAGTACTTTTCCCCGGGGCCCGGTTCCGCCCGGGGGCGCTATCGGGGCCCGGTTCCGCCCGGGGGCGCTTCGCTTCGGCCCGCGCCGACCGCGTCCGGGGCCCGCCCTCCGTCGGCCCCGGGCCCCCGGACCGCCCCGACCCCTGTGGGGGGTTCGGGGTCCGGCCCGCGAGGGGCGCGGAAGGGGGCGGGGCGGTCGTGGTGGAGGACCGCTCCCGGTACGGCGCCTCCACCGTGGAGGAGTCGCCTGGGCGGGGGGAGGTTCCACTTCCGGCCCGGCTTTCGCGGTGGCCCGCTCCGGAGGGGGCCGTTCCGGGGCAGGGGGGCGTCCGGGGCAGGGGGGCGTCCGGTGGGGTCTTGGCGCCTGCGGCGGGCTGTTCCCCTCCCCGCCCCTTCCCGAACCTGGGGCTCCGCCCCAGACCCCAAGCCGGGGCTCTGCCCCAAACCGCAAGCCGGGGCTCCGCCCCAAACCCCGAACCAGGGCGGCTCCGCCCCGGGCCCGAGCCGGGACCCCGGCCCAGACCCCGAAT